>JBHPLC010000006.1:0-71500 GCA_042564455.1 Candidatus Zhuqueibacterota bacterium
ACTTGTTGTAAAATAAGCATAATTGTCTGCTCTCACAGATTATTTGAATTAATGAATCGTGAGTGATACTGTATAAGAATCCTATATTTATGTAAAGATGAATGAAATAACTGGAACTCTTTGCAGCTTTTGTTAGTTATAAATATAGGAGGGTGATTTAGGTGTTTTTAATGAAATTATCTTGTTCCGGTATGAATTAAAAAGGGTAAGTATATAAAACATGGGAGAGTATCAATGAGCAGAAAAACTACTATTTTCTCGGTTTTTTTGGTTCTGATTTTAATGTTTTCATTTTCAGGATTGGTGAATGCTCAGTCTGTTGCTGCAGCGAAAGAAGAACAAGCGAAATTACTGAGCCAACAAAAAGAAATAGCAACTAAAATGATGAAAGCTTCCGAGAATGGGGATCACGAAGCTTATAATACGCTTAAAGCAGAATTTGAAACTCTTGATAAAAGAATAGTTGATTTACAGGAAATCATTAATACTGATGTGGAAGGACGAAATAAGGTCAATGCTGTAAAAAAACTGTATAGTGAAGGTTACACAGCATACAAGATAAAGCGTTTCACTGATGCCACCAGTAAGTTTAATCAGGCTATAACTGATGGTAAGGCTCTTAATGATCCTACGGTCATGGAAACCGTAAAGTTGGCCTATATAGGATTGGCCTACATATATAACTCTCAGACAAAATATGTTGATATGATTGCTCCACTCGAAGAAGCAATAAAAATTGATCCGAACGATTTCGTACCTTATTATCTGAAGGGCAGCTCTTACGGCAGACAGGGAAAATATACGGATGCAATAGCTGCCTATCAGCAGAGTATTACTCTTAACGGTACTAAACAGAATATTACATCCCGTTTTAATACGGCGGTAATATACTTCGATAAACTTAAAGAATATGATAAAGCAATCGAGTTTTTCAACAGTGTCCTTGAATTAGAGCCACAGCACGGTAAAGCTTGGAAATATCTTGGAAGATCTTACCTTGATTCAAATAAATATAAAGAAGCTGAATATGCGTTAACTCAGGCTACCGTTATTCTTATGAATGATTACGAACCTTTCTATAAACTTTCTGAGCTCTATAACAAAACAGGTAAATATACCGATGCAATTACTGCCGCGGATAACGCGATGAAATTTCATGCAAGAAAAGCCAAATACGGCGGAGCTTTGATTGAACGCGGCAAGGCTTTCAAAATGACAGGAAATAATGCCCGTGCTCTCGAAGATTTTGAAGCCGCTTTAGGTGACAGAGATTTTAAGAAAATTGCTGAATACGAGATTGAAGTTCTCAAAAAAGGCAAGAACTGAGACGTGGTATAGACGTTAAGTTTATATAAATTATTAAGCCGCTCATTTTTTGAGCGGCTTTTTTATTTATTGGACACGTTTTAACAGGAATAGAGTAAGATCATCACCGGGAGGCTGATATTCGCAGAATTCATCGAGTTTTTCTCTTATATGATCTGTCAGCTTATCAAGAGGACGGTCTATTTGTGATCTTAGAATTTCAATTAACCTTTCTTCAGAAAATTCTTCCTCATCGTAATTAAAGGCTTCAACTATGCCGTCAGTGAACAATACTAACAGGTCTCCCTCTGCTAATTTTGTCTGACCTGCCGAGTATTGCGCATCCATGAACATTCCCAGAATAGGACCTCCTTTTTTCAATTCCTTAACCGAGCCGCTTTTTCCATTACGGATAAGGATCGGAGGATTATGCCCGGCATTTATGTATTTTATGATGTTCGTTTTCGGATCCAGTAAACCTATAAAGAAGGTTACATATTTTTCATTTATCAGTTTTTCAGTAAGATATTGATTGAGGTCAGTTATAAGGCTTGTAATAGCTCGCCTGTTATGGACTTCCGCCTGCAGATAGGCCTGAAGACATGCGACTATTAAAGATGACGGAAGTCCTTTTCCGGATACATCGCCGATCATGAAAAAGACTTTTCCGTTTTTGGTTTTTATGTAATCGTAATAATCTCCTCCGACCTGCCTGCATGGTTGATAATAACCGTAAAAGGTAAAATTCCCTATACTGGGAATATCCCTTGGCACCATTTTCTGCTGGATATCTCTGGCGACATCAAGTTCGTTCTCAAAAAATGATATCTTTTCACGCATCTGCTCAACAAGAGATTTTATCAGCTCATTTTTCTCATTGTTGCGCACTTCGGAATACTGCTTATGACGATCCTCAGATTCACTTTTCCGCCTGTCATGTTTTTCAAACTCATCTAAAAGTTTCTCAAATTTTTCAAGCCTGAAAGCAGTTTCATGAATATCATGCTCTCCCGAGATACTATTCTCCGAATTGAATATGTCAGAAATGATTTCGACAATTTTCTGTCTGTCTTTCATAGTCTTTCCTCTGAGCTAAAAAAAGGAATTGATATTTGAATATATTAATTTACTTTAATTATTCAAAGTGACGATCAATAAGAAATAAGATTAGCAAAATTCTTCAATCCGATCTGCATAGGATATACAACCCGAAAATAGCTTCCATTTGAAATTGAGGGAACAGAGACATTTCTGCTTTCAAAGTTATATGCCAGGTCAACCCTGATTATTCCGCTTGTTAGTTTAGGTATCCCGAATCTTAAACCCAAACCTGCACTGGTTCTCCATCCGGAGTTATTAAAATCCATGCGGGTGTCCCACATTGTTCCGGTATCAACAAAGATATTTGCTCCCAGCTGGATAAACCAGAAATATATGTTTGAAAAAATACGGTCTTCAATATTGAAAAATAACCTGCGCGTTCCGATCAGTTCCCTTTTGTCAAGGCCTCTCAGGCCGGAGTTTGTGCCCAGGTAAAACTGATCAAATTCTCTGTGTGAATCCAGATAATTGAATTCCCCTTTAATACATATGGTGTGTTTCTCGATCAATTTTGAAAAAAAGGTGATCCTCGCATTTATTTTATTAGCATAATTGACTCTGTGATCCCGAAAAGTGCCATAGCCAAATTCCAAATAGAAATGTCCTTTATTCGATATCTGCTCCGACAGGAGCGTCCGGAATCCCAAAACATATCTTTTTCTGTTTGAATCCAGCCCTTCCAAATCTAAACCGATCCCCGTATTGAATAAGAAACCGGTGTGTATATCCTCGTCAATATCAATATAATCAACATTCTGTTTGACGTAAATGTCTCTGTTTATACCGCCAAACGTGAAGGATATCCTTCTTGATTTCCAGTCCGGCTCAGCCGAAGAAGAATTACCATAATTTCCGATTTCATCCTGATGGAAATACTTTATTCCGGTACGGAACAGCATACCGTCACCAAAATACTTGCCGTAAAATGTTTGCACCTGTTTCAGCTCCCAGTCCCGTTTTAAATAAGTGTCGCCGGAAGTATATTCGTAAATTTTACCCTTGTAGGACTGGAAGTCACCTCCCATATCCCATTTCATTTCCTGTGTATAATAATGCCTGTTCAGGCTGAAAAACCTGCTTTCGCCATCTTTGAATTTAATTATTTCAACCTTATTTCCGAATCTTGTGCTGAAAAACCTGGGATTAGTAAACGACAGTTTTCCAAATTTCCTGTCACCGCGGTTGGAGACTCCGAGCCGGAATTTATATCCTCTGCCGAGAAGGTTGAAATCCTTTAAAGTAATCCCTCCCCTGATCTCCCCGGCCTCCAAGGAAAAGGCAACACCTATATCGGAAGAAAAGTAATCCTTTACCGATACATTCAGATCGGCATATTCAGAGTTCAATGTATCCAGATCGAAGTGGACTTTCTGGAAGATCCCCAGATTTCTTAAATTATTTGCACTCTCACTTAATCTCAGTGGTGTTATTAGTGAATCAGAGAGAAAAAGAAGCTCTCTTTCTACGACATAGTTTTTAGTGTTTAAATGAATTTTATTAGCTATTCTTGCGAATCTGTATTTATAAACATCCTCATCCGGATCAAAAACATCCGATACGCTGATATTAAGGTTCCTGAGCTTGATCGAATGAAAAAGATCATTTTCCGGTGGACTCTGAAATGAATAGCCCTGATTTGAAGTAAATAGAATAAAAAGACCGCAGAAAATGATATTTAACAGAAAAGTGTTTTTGTTAAGGCCAGTCATAGATCTCCGGATTATTACCGGCTTCCTCTTTTTATTTTACCGTAGATAAATCTTCCTCTCTGTATCAGGATGTTTGTTTCCAGCAATGGATCGTCGATAAGTTCGGATACATACTGTTCTTCTGTCAGAAAGAATACATCCGTATCATCCGGTATTTCATTGTGTAATATATCCGTGTCTTTATATGTCTCAGTAAGGTCAATATCCGAATAGAAAAGGAAAACAGGTTTTGTCCCCCAGTAAGGCAGTTTATAATTATAAACAGTCTCTGTGTTCTCAGATATCTGTTTTGCGGTTTGTGCAATAATTTTTAAATCCGGGTGCCTGTTCGTATCGAGCCTGACGGGAGTCGAAGCAAATATTATTACAGCAAGCAGAAAAAATCCGAGTGATGTTTTTAGAAATTTGATCTGATGCGTTGATTTTTTGAGAACAGTGTCAAGAACATTTCCCGAAATAATTGCCAGAGCAGGGAATACCGACATTATGTACCAGACTTTCTTTTCATTGGCGATGCTCATTATCAGTACAACAACAAAAAACCAGCAGAGCAGTAATATATCCGTGTGATTGATCTTCTTCAGGTTCATTCTTATCATCTTATATATGCCGAAAAACGCAAAAAACACCCAGGGAAGATAATGGTCGATCAATTTCCAAAAGTACCATAAGAAAGAATACCAGTGCTGCTGCTGAGGATTTGTCTCGAACGCCCGTTCCCAGATAAGCCAGCCGAAATGCTGATTAAGAAAAACATCTCCGTAAAGCGCATATTCATACATATACCAGCAGGAACCAAGGGCTATCCCTAAAATACTTCCGAATATATACCTTGCCGAGAAAATGATCTTCCACTGTCCGGAGAACAACAGGTAAGCGCCGCAGATAATAACCGGAAAAAGACCCAGGACGCTCTTGGTTAATATTGAGCATGCAATAAATAGGCTGTATCCCGGAATATACAGGTTCTTTCTTGATTTGCTGTTGAGGCTTTTCCAGAACAGAAATACTGCCATTGTGACAAAGAAGGTAAAAGTAACGTCAAACATAGCACGCCGGGCGAATTTCAGAAAAAACTGGGTGGTCAGCATCACTATACCGGAATACACCGCAATTCGCTCGTTATACCATTTTTTCGCTATTATATACACCATCAATATCGTCAGCACCCCGAAAAATGCCGAAAAGAACCTTGCCGTATATTCATGAACTCCGAAGATACCGAATAGCGCCGCCTGCAGCCACATATACATTGGGACATTGTCAAAATCGGGATTCCCGTTGTAATGCATTGTTTTCCAGTCCCCGGTCTGTACTATCTCCTTGGCTTTCTGCGAATAATAGCAGTCATCCAGGCTTGCAAGTTCTCCCTTGTTCAGTTTTGTAAACAGGATCAGGATCGAAAACAGTATAATAGCCGCAAACTGGACCTTTGGATTCAGCAGGGTTTTTATTAATGGATTGTCGGAATCGGATTTCATATTATTTTTTCGGCTGAAAACATTTGAATTTTATGATTTTTGTTTTGTGCAGCAGATATTTCGCAACAGTAACGAGCGTGCCTAATCCGTAAATTGCGCTTCGCCTGAAATTGATGGAGGAGGCCTCTTTGAAATACCTCACCGGAACCGGGAACTCACCTATACGGAAATTCATCGCTACCGACTGAACGAGCATCTGTGTATCAAAAACAAAATCATCAGAGTTCAGTTCCAGCGGCAGAGTCTCAAGCACTTTTCTTGAGAATACACGGAAACCTGTGTGAAATTCGGATAAATTTTGTCCTAATGCGATGTTCTCGATTATAGTGAGTAACCTGTTGGATATATATTTATAGAAGGGCATACCACCCGCAAGTGTTTCTGCTCTTGTCCGAATCCTTGATCCGAGCATAACATCGTACAGCCCCTTTTTGATCGGTTCGATCAGGAACGGGATCAGAGTACTGTCATACTGGTAATCCGGGTGGATCATTATTACAATATCAGCGCCCCGTTCCAGTGCCAGCTTATAGCAGGTTTTCTGATTGCCGCCGTAACCGAGGTTCTTCTTGTGTTCATGGATGAATATACCGATCTTTTTGGCTGTTTCAACAGTATTGTCGGTACTGGCATCATCTACAAGAATAACATCGTCAACCGTATCCTCCGGGATATCCCTGTAAGTTTTTTCAACGGTCAGTTCCGCATTGTACGCAGGCATGACAACAACAACTTTTTGTCTCTTCTTTTCATTCATAATTGATGTATAAATTACTGATTTCTGAGGGAATTAACAAATATTATTTGTACAAATATAATCCGGCTAAACTATACCCGAAAACTCTAAAAAGCAAGCCAAAAAGGGAAAAATTAAATTCAGGTCTTGCAATACCACATTACTTGTGGTTGCTAATTTTTCATACTGCTCTACTCACGGTCAAATAGTTACACTAAAACCTTATCTTTTAAACTTGCTAATTTTTGAAAAATTGCGTACTTTTAATGTCTATGTTTAATTCAACAAAAAAAGGAAGAAACTAATTGAAAGTTACAGTTAACGATACATCTGAAATCACTAAAGAACTATTGATAGAAGTGCCTGAGGATGTTGTAAAAGCAGCTATAGAAGAGGAAACAAAAAAGACCAGAAAAAAAGTGCAGATGCCGGGATTCAGAAAAGGAAAAGCCCCTCTTCAGATGATCCAGTCACAGTACGGCGGTCAGATTATGTCTACCGCAGTGGAAAATTCCATTAATGAAAATTACAGAACGGCAATTGAACAGGAAAAACTGTTTCCCCTCGGTCCGGCTGATATCTCTGATATGGAATTCGAACCGGGTAAACCGCTAAAATTTAAAGCAACGATCGAAATAGAGCCGAAGATTGAACTCAGCGGCTTAAAAGATATGAAGGTCGAAAAAGAAGAACCGGCGATTACTCCGGAGATGGTTGATGAAACATTGAAACAGATACAGAAAAGGTTCGGAACTCAGAAAGTTGTTGAAAGACCTTCGGAAAAGGGTGACAAAATTACTGTTGATCTTGCTGAAGTAGATCCGGCCTCCGGAGTACCCATCATTGGAAAACAGTTCCCCAATCAGGTAATTACTTTAGGGGAGAATGCATTCGGGCCGGATTTTGAAGAACAGCTTATCGGCCTGAAGCCCGGAGAATCCAAGACAGTTTCACGAAAGCTGGATAAGTTCACGCTGACTGATCCGGATCAGAATAAGGATAAACCATCGGAAGAGACTTTTATTGTTAAGGTAACTAAAATTGAGCAGGTCGATCTTCCTGAAATTGACGATGATCTCGCCAAAGAAATGAAATATGATGATGTCGATACATTGAAGAAGAACGTTGAAGAGACACTGACTGCCCAGATGCAGGATCAGGCAAATGAAAAATTCCGCCGATCGATGGAAGAGGAAGCTATCAGGTTGATCGATCCGCCGGCTCCGAAAGTTATGCTGGAAAAATATCTTGATAATTATGAAGCAAGCTTGAAATCACTTTCCGATGAAGCGTTTGATTCCGATAAAATGCGTGAAGATAATAAGGAATACGCAAAAAAACGTGTTCAATGGTTTATAATCCGGCAGGAACTGGTTAATGAGCATAAATTTGAGGTAACTGATAAAGACCTGGATGATCATCTCGAGGAGCATGCTAAAAAGCATGGTCTGGATCATGAGAGAGTAAAAATTGAATTCAGGTCCGGTAAAAACAGGGAAGATCTCCGGAATATTCTGCTGGAAAAACAAATTTATGACTATTTGGAGAACCTTGCGGAAGTTTCTGTTGTTAAAAAGAATCAATAAGTAAAACACTTTAATGTAAAGGATAGCTTATGTTGATCCCAATGGTAATAGAACAGACCGGACGCTCAGAAAGAGCATATGATATATACTCTAGGTTGCTGAAAGAAAGAATAATATTCTTAGGTTCGGCCATAGATGATAATATTGCAAGCCTTATTATTGCCCAGTTGATCTTTCTCGAAGCGGAAGATCCGGAAAAAGATATCAGTTTATATATTAATTCACCTGGTGGAAGTGTTACAGCAGGTATGGCGATCTATGATACAATGCAGTATGTAAAACCCGATATAGCAACAATATGTTTAGGTCAGGCTGCTTCATTCGGTGCGATCCTGCTCGCTGCCGGGACAAAAGGAAAAAGATTTGCTCTGCCGCATGCCCGCGTAATGATCCATCAGCCCTGGGGAGGTGTTCAGGGACAGGCTTCGGATATCGAAATCCATGCAAAGGAGATTCTGAATCACAGGTTGAGATTGAATGAGATACTGGAAAAACATACAAAACAATCTCTGAAAAAGATCGAAAAAGATACTGACAGGAATTACTTTATGTCGGCAGTTGAATCTAAAGATTATGGCTTAATTGACAAAGTTATTGTCGATAAAAAATCCAGTAAGGTGTCGAAAAGCAAAAAAAGCAAAAAATGACAGTAAGTCTGTCACAAAATTTTAATATACTTTTAGGGTAAATATATATGTCGAAAAAAACCGATCATGATGATTTGATCTGCTCTTTCTGCAACAAAACTGCAGGTCAGGTAGATTGTATGATCTCGGGCCCGGATGTGTACATTTGTAATGAATGTGTTGTAGGTGCAGATGAGATAATCCGTACCGATCTTGAGCAGAGAAGAAAAACGATCCTGAAAAAGATCCCCACCCCCAAAGAGATAAAGAAAGAACTGGATAAATTCGTTATCGGTCAGGATGATGCAAAAAAATATCTGTCCGTAGCTGTCTATAACCATTATAAAAGAATTACAAATCAGAATATTGGCCAATCGGATGTTGAGCTGGAAAAGAGTAATATTTTGATGATCGGACCCACCGGTACCGGTAAAACGTTAATGGCTCAGACTCTTGCCAGATTCCTGCAGGTCCCATTTACGATAGCCGACGCTACAGTGCTGACAGAGGCCGGTTATGTTGGCGAAGATGTCGAGAATATTCTTGTAAGACTGCTTCAAGCTGCCGATTATAATGTTGACAGGGCTGAACAGGGTATTATATTTATAGATGAACTTGATAAAATAGCCAGAAAAAACGGAAATCCATCAATTACACGTGATGTGTCCGGCGAAGGTGTCCAGCAGGCTTTACTGAAAATACTGGAAGGTACGATCTCAAGTGTACCGCCCAGGGGAGGACGTAAACATCCTGAACAAAACCTGATAAACATAAATACTAAGAATATTCTGTTTGTCTGCGGCGGGGCATTTGACGGATTGGAAAAGACCATAGCAGCAAGGATCGGCAAAAAACAGATGGGTTTCGGTGCAAAAGTCAGAAAAAAAGGTGATGAAACAGTCGGAGAAATCTTAAGACAGGTTGAACCTCAGGATCTCCTTAAATTTGGTCTCATACCGGAGCTTGTCGGAAGGCTGCATAATATTTCTACTCTTGATGAATTGACAGATGAAGCGCTTTTAAGTATACTTTCAAAACCGAAAAATGCTATTGTTAAGCAATACAAAAAAATGTTCGAGTTTGAAAATGTTGATCTGAAATTCTCCAATGAAGCTTTAAAAACTGTTGTCGAGATCGCAAAAAAACGTGGTACCGGGGCAAGAGGGTTAAGATCGGTTCTTGAAGAGATCATGGTAAAGATCATGTTTGATCTTCCGGATATTTCGAATCTCAAGGAATGTCATATAAATAAAGAGTGTATAACTGAGGATGAAAAGCCCAAATTCATCTATGATGATGTGAAAAAAAGGGCTTAAGCGGTAATCATGAAAATAAAAAAGGCGGCATTCCTTACAAGTGTTGCTGATACCTCATCCCTGCCGGAGTCAAATTTGCCGGCAGTTGTTTTTGCAGGGCGGTCAAACGTCGGCAAATCTTCTCTCATCAATGCAATCTTAAATCGAAAAAACCTGGCAAAAACAAGCTCAACTCCGGGTAAAACCCGCTTGATCAATTATTTTTATATTAATGACAATATCCATTTTATTGATCTTCCGGGATACGGATATGCAAAAGTATCGCGAAAAATGCAGAATGAATGGAGAGAATTAATTGAATCATTTTTTGTCAAAAATGACAATATTAAGCTGGTTTTTGTACTGTCAGATGTGAGACGCGGTTTAAAGGAGATGGATATACAGCTGCTGGAATGGCTGAAAGTAAAGGGATTCAATACAAGAATCGTGTTGACTAAATGCGATAAGATATCAAAAAATGAAACATTTAAGCTGTTAAAGAGTGTAAAGGAACAATTAGAGTTTCAAATTGAACCAATAGTCTTTTCCGCTGTAAAACGTATTGGGATAGATAATATCTGGGGCGAAATTAATACTGCCTGCACTTATTAATTCGATTTTTGGATTTTTGTTGATATTCTAATTATTTTTTTATACCTTGGAAAGTCATAAAAAACACATGTTTGCGGCAAAAATATACTATTCTATGAAACACAAATTATTTAAAATTCTTCTATTCTTAATGACATTATTATGTTCTGTTCCGGTTTTTTCTCAAACCGGCGGTGACCAGGTGCCTGTTACTGTTCCGGGATTGCCGGGTTCTGTAAACGCAAATGATTATAAACTTGGCCCTGGTGACGAATTAGCGATTCATATTCTTTCTGCTACAGTAGAATATCCATACACGTTGATGCTTTCTCCTGAGGGCACAATAATAATTCCCAGTATAGGTAAGATACAGCTGTTAAATTTGAAACTTGATGAAGCAAAAAAGAAGATAACCGAAGAATTATTAATACTATATCCGGACAGCAAAATATCAATTTCTTTGTCAAGATTGAGATTGTTTGTTGTATATCTGACCGGTGCGGTCGAAAAACCGGGCAGTATACAAGTTAATGCTTTAAGCAGGATCTCGGATGTGTTCAGCGGCTCTGGGGGTTTAAAGGACTGGGCCGATGCAAGAAGAATTGAGATCAGGCACAGCAACGGGGAGGTTGATCCTGTCGATTATATTGATTTTATGCTAAACGGCGGATTGGAAAAAAATCCGTTTGTATATGACGGCGACGAGATATTTGTTCCGTCTAATTATTTCAGAGAAGGTTCTGTTCATCTGCAGAGTGTTCCTGAATTCTCCGGCACATACAGATATTATTCGGAAGAATCTGTTTTTGATTTCCTGAAACGTATTGATCTTTTCGATATTAGACTGGACTGGGAAAAAGTCCTGATCTTAAGAGAGAATGAAAACGGAATTCAGGATACTATCAAAGTCTCTACTTCCCCCGGATCCGGAGAAAAAGTTGACATGGAAGATCTTTTTTTAAGACCTGAGGACACTTTGGTTATGCCATTGTTCAGACAATATGTGTACGTTGAGGGTGAGGTTTTTAATCCCGGTGAAAAACAATGGGATGTTGACAGAACGGTCAGTCATTATGTCGGAATGGCGGGAAGAAGCCCGGATGCCGTAAGTGATGATGAAGTTGTTGTATACCGTAACGGATCAGATACTCCCGTAAAAGGACCAAAAACTATTATTCTGCCCGGTGACAGGATCTTCGTAAAAAAACGGACATTATTAGTAGTAAAGGACTGGCTTGAATTTATTACTCCAATCGCTTCGGTCTTAGTTGCCGCCAAAGCAGTCGGTCTGATCAAATAAAACAATAATATGCAAAAACAAGAAACTACAATACTGGATTATATTTATACTCTCCTGAAATGGAAGAGATTTATTATTCTTTTCACTCTGATGGTAAGTTTGATCACTGCAGGTGTTACACTGATAGTCCAGAAATGGTACAGTGCAACCGCAGTTGTGATGGCTCCGACAGGAGAGGCGGGATTAACCGTTTTTGCAAAATTATCAACCGTTGGTTTCAATCCGTTAGGATCGGGTATCTTAGGCGGAGACGAGCAGTTACAGCAGCATCTGGCAATTCTGAAAAGCCGTACTGCCGGGGAATATATTGCCGAGAAATTTGATCTGAAGAATAGATACGGTTCGCTAAACTGGGAAGAAACACTGATTGAGTTGAGGGAGCACTCTGATTTCGGATTTACCGATGAAGGCGGTTTATACATTACTATTGAGGACACTTCCGCAGTTACCTGCAGTGAAATGGCCAACGCCTATGTTACAATCCTGGATTCGCTGAATATTGATTTCAAGATCGAACAGGCAAAGAATAACAGAATTTTTATCGAAGGAAGGCTGAATACCTCAAAAATTGAACTCGCCGATGCGGAAGATTCATTAGAGTCTTTTCAGAAAGAATATGATATTATCTCAATTCCTGACCAATATCAGGCAGCGATTGAGTCGTATGCATCACTTCAGTCTGAAAAAATACTCAAAGAAATGGAATTAGAAGCCGTCAGCGGCAGTTTAAGTAAACTTCATCCTACAAGAGCATTATTAGAGAAACAGATTGAAAGCCTTAGTGAAAAACTAAAAGTGTATGAGGATATAAGCGGAGTCAGAAGCAGTAAAGACGACCTGAATTACTTTATTCCTTTTGCCGAATCTCCCACCATAGAGAAGAAGTATTTAAGGCTGAAAAGAGAAGTTGAAATGCTGAATATTCTATATGCTCTTTTAGCCGAGCAGCTGGAGCAGGCAAAGATCCAGGAAGCACAGACTATGCCTACATTATGGGTGCTGGAAAATGCTGTCCCTCCGATCAAACGGTCCAGACCAAAAAGAACGATTACTGTCGTTCTCTTCGGTTCATTAGCGTTTATATTCTCAATATTTCTTGTTTTTACTCTCGAATACATAGAAACTGTACAGAGATCCTCACCGGAAGAACAGCAGAAAATGCAGGCTATCCGAAGTATGTTATTCAGGAACCCCAGGAAGAATGAATAACCCGGGTGTTATTACATATAGATCCCCGCGTATCTTTAAAGGAATTCCCTTAATATTTTTCCTTTACGGCATCTCTATTTTTGTTTTCTGCCTGCTTGGTTTAAATATTCATTATATTTTCTTCCTTCCTGCTTTGCTAATGATCTTTCCATTTCTATATATTAGCAAAACAGTAACTCTCTATATATATGCAGTTTCATTTTCATTTACAATCCCTCTGTTTTCATACAGGATGGATCTCAGGCTGGATGACATTCTGTTTTTTGTGATGTTCACGGTCTGGCTGATGGACAAAGCACTGAATTCAAAAGCAGAAACACCCGAAAAGATATTCAAAAAACCGCTATTACTTTGGCTGGGGATCAATGCAGTCTCTGTTATACTAATATTGCCGCAATTCGGCTGGTTCTTTTTTATCAGATCCGCAGTTTTTATGGTCAGATTTGCAGAATATATTCTTATCTATTTTATTGTTACAGACCTGATAAAAACTCATTCACAGAAAATAATACTTCTCAGAATAATATTATATTCCAGTTTCTTTGTTTGTATTTATGGTTTATATCAATATTATTTTATGGGACTGGTGGACATAACTTCAACATTATCTCCAAATCATGCACATATCGGAGTATATATAAGTCTTTCATTCTTTGTCTTATTAGGATTTTTCAGAATTACAGACAGTTTTATTGACAAATTCCTGATTTTCCTCACTTTACCGATGATGGTATATATTGTTTTTCTAAGCAGCTCAAGGATGGGTGTTATATCCCTTCTGTTTGGGATTTTTATTTTCCTACTGTTCTCAAAAAAATTCTTACCTGCTGCTCTTGCTGTAGCCCTTGCAGTTTTTATGATATTTTTCGGACTTGATTATTTAGATTCTTTAATGAGAGTAGATGAAAGCTATGCAGGTATTCAGAACCTTGAGCGTGACCTGTCAACGATGGGTAGACTGTATATCTGGTATGGTACTTATGAAATGGTTACAAATAATCCAACTGTACTTATTACCGGTGTAGGTCTGGCAGGTTTTAAATCTGCATTGCTGCCTTACACTCAGCTAATAGATGGTGCAAGCGGAGCTCACAATAATTTTATCCATATTTTAGTGGAAACAGGAATTGCCGGCCTGCTGATATTTCTTTTCCTGATTTATAGAATACTGAAACAAAGTTTGTTTTTATCAAGGATCTCAAATAATTCTGATAGGTTCCTCTATTTCGGCTATTTCTGCGGACTTGCTGCAATAGTCTTTTCGTGTTTCACACAGGAAACATTCTCTGTTCAGGAATCTTTACATAATATTCTGGGGTATATTTTTCTTGTTACTGCTGTAGTATTCGCTAAATCTAATAATGTCATAAAACCATTGAAAAATGACCGATAACAGTGATCTCATAAAAAAGAATATTAAGGCTCATGATAATGTGGTGAAAAAATATGAGCAAAAACACGGAGAGATATTCAATGAGATTGAACAGGACCGGTTATTTAATGAATTGAGAGATATCCTTAAATTTATTGAAACACAAGATAACAAAAAACTTGCCCTGGATTTTGGATGCGGTACAGGTAACATGACAAAATTCCTGGCAAAATCAGGAATTAAAACTGTTTCAGCAGATGTTTCAATTAAATCGTTAAAATATATTAAAAATAAGTATGTAAATACTGAACAGATTTATCCACTATTTATAAACGGCTCTGATCTGTCAAATATCAAAGATAAACAATTTAACATTGTAGTTACTTATTCGGTTTTACA
Source organism: Candidatus Zhuqueibacterota bacterium (assembly GCA_042564455.1). Lineage (GTDB taxonomy): Bacteria > SM23-31 > SM23-31 > SM23-31 > SM23-31 > JBHPLC01. The sequence goes on from JBHPLC010000006.1 coordinate 14,711, forward strand.
TCATATCCCTGATTATTTAAAGATTGTTGAAGAGTTCGCACGCGTAGTCAAACCCGGCGGTATAATCTACATTGATCATGAAAATTCACCTGGTTTCTGGGATCAATCAAAAGAATATCAGGAATTTATATCTCTGAATAAAAGAAAATGGAAAAGACTTTTGTGTCTGTTAGATCCAAGATGGTATTATGTCCGCTTCAGATCACTTTTAAATCCCAGATATCAGCCTGAAGGAGATATACATGTATATAAAGATGACCATATTGAATGGGATAAGATAGAAAAGATATTAGCAGAAACCGACTGCAGCATAATAAAGAAGAAAGATTATCTGCTTTATAAGAAGAAGTATTTTAAGGAAATATACCAAAAATATAAAGATAAATGCAGTGATATGAGGTTGCTTGTAATCCGGAAAAGTTAATATGGAATAATAATGTTATGTTATACAGATTAAAAAGTTTATCGATCGAAGATAAAGTGATTTACTCTTTACTTCTAATAGTGTCAATGTATTTTTGCAGTTTTTTACTGAATTCTAATATTGAGAGTGTACTTGCTTTAATGCCAGATGATGCTCCATATTTTTTCAAAATTGCTAAAAATTATTCAGAGGGATTAGGATTTACATTTGATGGCATTAACAAAACAAACGGTTTTCAACCATTATGGCAGTATATACTAATACCTATATACTTTTTATACTCAGGTTCGCCGGAAGTAATGTTTAGATTATTTCTATTGCTGCAAGTTGTTTTTATCTCTTCTGCCTGCATATTTGTAAATTTATTCCTAAGGGAAATTTTCGATGGATATGCCAGATTGTTAAGTTTTATTTCTTTTATAATGGTTGTTTACATTCAATCTATAAACGGTATGGAGTCTGCCCTGTTAATTTTATTATTATCTTATTTGATCTACTATTCATGGAAATCCAAAATTTTTATTGAAAATAATCCAAAGAAAGAATTGATTTTTGGTGTTTTACTCGGTTTTGTTATGCTATCCAGGTTGGATACAGTTTTTTTGGGATTTACTATTTCGTTGTTCGGGATAATATATATGATTTTTGAAAAGAAAGGGAAAAAAGAGCATATAGTTAGGCTAATATGTATTATTGGGGGAGCAACCTTAATTGTGATGCCTTATTTAATATATAATTACCTTGAATTTGGTAAAATTATGCCGATTAGCGGAGAACTCAAATCTACATTTCCCCAAATTAATTTTTTTTTGGAGGTAGGTAACTTCTTTAGTAAAAGATACTTGCTGTTTGCACTTTTTGCCATAATGTATTTTTTGATTAAAGTTCTTTTTCTGAAAAATATCCTGAAATCTCCAATCAAATATAGATTTTATTCTATTTTTATGCTGGTATTTTCGGCTGCAATCATACTACATTTTCTGCATATTGTTTTATTTATGAAATGGGCGGTCTTTGGGTGGCATTTTTTACCTTATGCTCTCTTTGTGTCTTTAGCTGTGAGCGAGATTTTTACAGCTCTGATATCATTAAAAATATTCAGGAGAACTCTAAAACTATTTTGGTATGGTTTCTTCGTTTTAGTTATTGTCAGCGGAATAATATTAACTAACAGAAATGAAAGAAATTTAAATGAAAGCTGGCAGGTTGCTTCCTATAGGGCAGCAATGTGGACAAAAAATAATACTGAGGAAAGTGAAATATTCTCTATGATTGATGCCGGAATATTCGGATTCTTCAGTGAAAGAAGAACTATCAACTTAGATGGCCTAGTAAATACTCTGGAATATCAGGAAGTGTTAAGAAATAAAAAGTTGAATGATTATTTTGAAAACAATGATGTTTCTTATTATGTTAATTTTGTTTTTAAAGATTATCAAGATGCATATGATAAAGGATATAAAATATATAGAAGAACATTTCCAAGTCAAAAATATAATATTGAAAGTGATGAGATCCAGTTTTTAGAAGAAAACGAGGTTTACAGATCAACTCCAACAAAGTATTGGAGTTATGAAATGGTATTTCTGATCTGGAGATTACAATAATAATATGAAATATAAAGTAATACATATTCTTGGAATAAAAAAAGTCGGGGGAGCAGAAAATGCTCTTTTTAATCTGTTCTCTAACTGGAAAGATGACAGATTCGATCAAAAGATATATTACACCAGGAATGTTGAAGGGCCGGATGTTCCGTTTGATAAAATAGGAATAGAGACTATTCCATTAAACTGGAAATCTGAGAGGGGTTTTTATAAAATATTTGACCTGGTAAAAATATTCCAGAAAGAAAAACCTCATATTGTCCATACTCACATCTGGGCGGGCAATTACTGGGTAATAATTGCAGCAAGGATCGCACGTGTCCCGGTAATAATCGAAACAGTCCATCACAGTATCAAACCATCCAGGTTCGGTTTATTTATGCATTTTGTATTTCGATGGATTTCTGAAAAATTGGTGGATCAGACAGTCTGTGTAAGTAGTCAGGTTCAAAATTTCCTGAGATCCAATTTTAAACAGTCTTTGAAAAAAACAAGTGTGATTATCAATGGTATCGATCCTGAGATAAAGATAAAATCAGATGCTGGAAAATCGCTAAAACAGGAATTAAGTATTAAGGAAAATACACCGGTTTTTATTACAATAGCTAATCTACGCCCTTATATCAAAGGATATGAAGTATATATTGATGCACTAAGATCAATTGCAGAAAAAGGTTTAAAAGATTTTAAAGCGTTAATTGTCGGTGAGAAAACGGCAGATGCACCGGAATTTCCGGATTATTTAAAGAAGACAGTTAGTAATTATGGTTTGAGACAAAATGTAGAGTTCTTAGGGTATCGTAACGATATTAGTGACCTTTTAGAAGCTTCTGATATTTTGGTAATGCCCTCTATTTCAGAGGGAGGACCGATAGTTATCCTGGAAGCAATGAGATCAGCAAGACCGGTAGTGGCTACAAAAACAGGGGCAGTCCACAGCTATGTCATAGAGAATAAATCAGGAATAACTGTACAGCCCGGTGACAGTGTAGAATTAGCTGATGCCATAGAATGGATGTTAAAGAATAAAGATAAATGGGGATCAATGGGACAAGCAGGAAGAGAACATTTTATCAACAATTTTACCATTGATAAAACCGTGAATGAAATAACGGATCTATATTTAAAACTGCTTGATAAAAAAGGGATGGAAGTTTCAAGCTGATACTTTATCAATGGTGTACAAAAAACATATCTAAAAAACAAATGCCTTCTAATACAAAAATATTAAGATCAGGACTTCTGGTTTTTTTTCTGGTCTTTACGGCAAAAATGCTTTCTTTGGTCAAGGAAATACTTATCGCAAATTATTTCGGTCAGGGTGAGCTCACTGATGCATATTTTGTTTCCTTCCAGATCCTTAACACTTTTTTGTATGCACTGGGAATTAACATCCTGAGAGGAATGTCTTCATCGATATTTTCCGAAAATATAGCTAAAAATCAGCAGAAAAATCTGAAAATACTCTTCTCGACAATATTTAACTATATTCTTATTTTAACTGCTGCATTAACCGTTATCTGTATATGGAGGATGCCGGATATTATAAATTGGCTTCCTTTCAGATATAATGAAGGGTCTTTTGAGCTTGTTGTAATGCTTGCCCGTGTATTGTTAACAGCTTTGATTTTTATTGGTTTATCTCAGTATCTGGGGGCGGTATTAAATGCATTCAGGAGTTATTTTGTGCCGGGTATCAGTCTGGTTATTGCTAATGCCTGTATGATAATATCGATAGTTCTATTATATGAAAAATACAGTATAGTCAGTGCTGCATACGGAACTTTGGCGGGATTTTTTATATCATCGGTTATTCAGTTTATATATATTAATCGGAAAAAAATTAAATATAAGTTTTCAGCTTTTAATATTTACAGTGAAGTTATCGTAAACTTTGCAAAAAAATCAGCACCCCTTTTATTTGTGACTGTTCTGGGTCAGATAAGCCTGCTGGTCGGATATATAATAGCGCTGGATATTGAAAAAGGGATGGCATCGGCATTGAATTATGCAGGAAGACTGAATGATCTGTCCTTGAGTTTATTTGTTCTGCCCCTGTTGACGGTTTTATTACCCGAGTTTGCAAGGGATAAGGCACTCGAAAATATATCTGCACTGAAAAATAAGATAAAATTCGGATTCGAAGTAATTGTTTCGATAGTTATATTCTGGACGGCATTTCTGACTGTATTTCACAGGGAAGTAATAATTATCCTTTTTGAAAGAGGACAGTTCACAGCAGTAAATACTGAGTTGACCTCTTCAATCCTGCTGATACTCATGTGCGGTCTCTTTTTTCAGACTCTCCAGATTTTTCTGATATTTATATATCTCGGTCTCCAGAAAACAAGATCTCTGACAATAATTGGTGTATTTTCTTATTGTGTTTATATAATGTTATTATTTATACTGTCAGATAGGTTCGGAGTATTCGGGATAGCATGGGCAAATGTGGTTTTAGCTGTGATCTATTCTGTGATTCTCCTTTTTGTTCTAAAATATAGGCATATAAAATTCTCATTTATCAAAAACTCGATTAATTTTTCCAAGATCATATTATCCGGAGCTGTTATTTTTCTGATATTTTACCAGATAGATAAGCTTGTTGTTAACGGATCACAGTTTCATTCATTTTATCTGATAATAGTTTTATCTGTCGCAGGAATAACGGGTATTGCTATATATCTATTCCTTCTTCAAATATTGAAAGTTTTTACATTCAGAGATACTATCTCAGGAATAAAGAGGTACATCAATGGATAAAATTAAAGTACTGTATATAGATGAAATTTCCAGGATTGCCGGAGGAGAAACCTGGTTCCTCAATTATATTGATGGTTTAGAGGGGAAAGATATTGAGCCAATATTAGTCTGTCCGTCAGGTCCATTCTCTGATGCAGCTAAATCAAAAGGCATTCAAGTAATTAATTATGAGTTTGCCTTCGAAGACATCAGTTCGCATAAATGGTGGAAATATTTTCTGTTTGCTGTCTCCAGAATTAAAGATACTTTCTACATAAATAAAATCGCAAAAAACATCAAGATTAATATAATCCATTCAGTTAATGTAAATGGCCATGTTATAAGTTCAATGATCAGGACTCTATTCTCAAAAAAAGTCCTCTGGCAGATACATCATGATCATCAGAAAATATTGTATAGACTCTTTAAACCGGATTACATGGTTTTTGTTGCCAAAGTCCGGGCAGAAATGATTAAAAATCTCGGGATCGAAAACAAAAGAAAACACTCTGTTTTGTACAACGGGATTGATATTTCAGAATTTGAAAAAATCGAAAAATCAGAAAATTCACAGATAAAAATAGGATTTGTTGGCAGGATACAGCCTTCAAAAGGTGTTGAGACTCTATTGGAATCTATACCTATTTTGACTAATAAGTATAATAATTTAAAATTTGATTTTTATGGTGAAGAAATGGACTGGGATGTTTTGGGAGGAACCTATATTGATACTGTAAAAATCAAAATTAATGAATTAAAAATTTCAGGAAATGTTAATTTTCACGGTCACATCTTTCCACCGTCAAAGATCTATCAAAATATGGACATATTTGTTATGCCTTCGCACAGATTTGGCGAGTCCTGTCCGATGGTTATCCTGGAGGCGATGGCAGCGGGAGTGCCGGTGATAGCGACCACTGTTGGTGGCATTCCTGAGATCATCACTCACGGAGAAACAGGATTCCTGATACCACCGAAGGACCCGCAGGCGATTTCTGACGCTGTTGAATATGTCATTAACAATCCGGAACATGTGAAACAGGTAGTGGAGAATGCAAAAAAAGAAGTCAGAAAAAGGTTTGATTTTAGGGAAAATGCAAGGCAGTTCGTCGAGATATACAAAGAGATGTTAAATGAGTCAGATTGAGATATCCACAATAATAGTCAGTTATAATAATCCGGAATATTTGCGGAAATGTATCGGATCGCTTAATACATTCCTGCCGGGATCCGGTTCAGAAATTATTGTTGTTGATAATAATTCATCTGATAATAACGTCAAGGTCGTAAAAAATGAATTTCCCGATGTTCTCCTTATAGAAAACTCTGAAAATACCGGTTACTCCCAAGCTATTAATCAGGGATTAGAAGCCGCCCGCGGAATATTCTGTGCTATAATGAATTCAGATGTCGAGTTCACTTCCGATGTTTTTACACCTATCATGGACTATATAAGAAACAATGATAAAACCGGTATTGCCGGATGTACTCTCGAATTCCCCGACGGAAGCCCTCAGAGAAGTTATTACAGATTCCCGTCTTTTTTAAGCCGTTTAGCCTATTTCACCGGAATAAATAAGATAATTAATGCCGAATCACTGACTAAAATTTCTTCATCAGAAATTGACAACGAAGTTGTCCCGGTTGATGTGGTTTGCGGTGCATTTTTTATTGTTGAGAGAGAAACACTTCAGTCCATCGATGGTTTCGATCCGGATTATTTTTTATACTTCGAAGAAGTCGATGCATGTTACAGGCTGCATCAAAAAGGCTATAACAATGTCATATTTCCTTTTCTGAAGGTGATTCATTATGGCAGGCATTATGAAACACCAGATAACCAAATTGTGTATTTTCAAAGGAACCGCAGCCTGTTAATATATTATTTTAAGAATTTTTCAAGGTTCAGGTTCTATTCATTATGGAAATTGAATATCGTATTTCTCTCATTAAAATGGTTTTTTAGTACCCTGTTGGGAACATTTTCAAAAAAATGGTCGGATTATGCAGATTCTCATCTATCCGTAATAAAGTATCATTATAAATTTCTTAGAAATATTTTGGACCGGAAAAGGAATGATTTTCCATAAAATCATGTTATATCTTAAAAACTATATGAATAAATATAACGAGTACAAAAAGATCTGTGAAAGGAGTGTTGTATGAATTTAAAATTCAGGTTATTAAGTTTTTTTCTGCTTGCAGCTTTGGTTTTTTCCTGTGGTTCACAGGGGCCGGAATCCGAAGGGATCGAAATGATCTCCGCTGATAAACTGAAAGCGCATATCAGGTATTTGTCCGATGACCTCATGGAAGGACGCGGTACGGGCAGCAGAGGACTTAAACTTGCAGGCAAATACATGGCAGCACAGTTTGCGATAAACGGTGTCCAGCCGGGAGGAGAGAACAGTACATATTTCCAGGCCGTCCCGCTGGTCGGTTATACAGCTACAGCACCTTTGAGGTTTGAATTCGTTAAAGGAGGTCAGAGAGTCGCACTCAGGTACCTGGACGATTTTGTAGCAAATGCCGGTAGAATAGAGTCACAGGTCAGATTGACAGGTGATATTGTATTTGTCGGGTATGGAGTGGATGCACCTGACCTTAACTGGAATGACTATAAAGATGTGGATGTATCTGATAAGATACTCCTGATGCTGGTGAATGATCCGCCTTCCGAAGATCCTGAATTCTTCGGCGGCAAGGCGCTTACATATTTTGGAAGATGGACTTACAAGAATGAGATCGCCGGAAAAAAAGGAGCAGCCGGCGTGATCCTGATACATACGGATGAAAAAGCCGGTTATGGATGGGGAGTTGTCCGGAGTTCATGGAGCGGTGAACAGTTCGCCCTGGAACCCAAAGCTGGAGCGCCGCCAAAATCAAGAGTAGAATCCTGGATAACATCGGATATGGCTGAAAGACTCTTAGGAATGGCAGGATATTCTCTTGAAGAAATGATAAATAATGCCGGAAAATCGGATTTTCGGCCGGTCGAACTGGGAGTCAGTTTAAATATCGATATGAGGAGCAGAGTCAGGAACATTGAGTCACAGAACGTTATAGGGATTGTCCCCGGTGTGAATTCCGAGGAATATGTTGTCTATTCAACACATTTGGATCATCTTGGAATAGGGAATCCCATAAACGGGGATAATATATATAACGGCGCACTGGATAATTCAACGGGCTCGGCAGCATTACTTGAGATCGGACGTGTTTTTGCCCATCTTTCTTCCCCTCCGGAAAGGTCAGTTGTACTTGTAGCGGTCACAGGTGAGGAAAAAGGATTGCTGGGATCAACATATTACGCCCAGAATCCGGTATATCCAGCCAATAAGACTATAGCCAATATCAATTTTGACAGCCCGACAAAACTCGGCAGATTCAGGGATATGGTGGTCCTTGGCGCTGAAAGGACAAGTGCATATGAATTAGCAGAGAAACTTGCTTCTGATAACGGATTGATATTATCACCCGATCCGGCACCGGAACAGGGTTCATATTTCCGTTCGGACCAGTTAAGTTTTGCCCGGGTCGGTATACCAGGTCTGTATATAAAGAACGGGCATTTATTCGAGGGACGATCTGATGAATGGGGCGCTGAACAGGCAAAGCTATTTAATGAGAACCATTATCATCAGCCCTCCGATGAATTCAGTGATGATTGGGATATGGAGGGAATTCTACAGCTGTCAAAGCTTGCTTTTCAGTTCGGATTCAGGATTGCCGGATCCGGAGAATGGATCGAATGGAATGATGGCGAAGCTTTCAAGGCTGTCAGAGAAGGATCAATTAAGAATTAAGAATTCATATATAAAAAAAAGACCGGCTGCAGAATCTCCTGCAGCCGGTTTTTTTTTGGTCTAAAACCAAAATCGGGTCGCATGGTATCAATGCGTCCCGATAATGGCTTCTGGTGCGATCATTACAGACAACGGGTTAATTGCCTGTAACAGGTGCGATTGAGGCAATACTTTGCCCGATGAAGATAGAGCAAAATAAATGCCAAAGTCTATTGAAAGTTTTTTTGTGCTTGGCTGTTGGGGGAAACATGTGGATTTTGATTAATGGTGCCAGATTTTGCCCATGCAAGATTTTGCACCGTTGTGGTTTTTAGAAGTCAGATCTTGCCCGGTTGAAATACCCGAACCGCATTGCCGGGATCTCATGTTTTATTACATCCATCATTTGCAGAATCCCTGTTCCGGGTTTAGCAGGATAACCCACTGCATCAAGATAATATGCCGAATCAATATTAAGATTCTTCATTTGAATGAGATTTACGCCTGTGTCTTTTAACAGAGGAATGAGCGTATCAATTTCTTCCTGCTGGTCGGTTATACCGGGGAAAACAAGAAGATTCAAGGTGACGAATAGACCGTCATCAGATGCGGTTTTTATTGAATTTACCACATCATTAAAGCTGTAGTCTTCGGGTCTGTGATACAAATTGTAAATTTTTTCTCTGGCGCTGTTAAGTGTGATCCTTATACTGTCCAGACCGGCATCACAAAGCCTTTTTACAAATATCGGTTTACTTGCGTTAGTGTTCATATTAACTGTACCGACCGGTCCCTGTCCCTTGATCTTTTTTATAGCCCTTTCAATAACACCGAACTGCATCAATGGTTCACCTTCGCATCCCTGGCCAAAACTGATTAGTGGATCGTCGGCATTTCTAAAATGATCTATTGCAACTTCTGCGATCTCTGTTGGGGTTGGAATGAACTTAAGCCTATCCATTGATGCCGGACATTCACCGCCCGGCTGAAAGGATATACAGCCTATGCAGTTCGCATTACATACCGGAGAGGTCGGTGCAGGGGCTTCCCAGCGTTCCATAAAAAAATTCTTAGCGGCAAAACAGTGATATTCCTTCGCACAGATCGACAGCTGCTGTACCAGCCTGTTGTCTTTGAGACGTTCAGCCTTATCGACGATGAGATCATCGAGATCAGAGTCATCATATTTGCCCGGATCCCATTTGCTGTTATCATCAATTTTTACAGCCGGCACCCAGAAATTATTGTCTTTCCAGAAAAGCGCAGTATATGCCCAGAGAGGAAGAATTCGGTTACCGGTTCTGTATTGAGCAGCAGGTAAAAGCAGGCGTGTATAACCGGGGGGAAGAAATGCTGCAACGGCTGTTAATCCTTCATTGCCGTTATCCACCGGACAGATTATTTCAGAATCTTTTTCAACTCCATATGGCAAGTGATCCGGCATAGTAAAGAACTTGCTTCCCTCGGGAAGAGGGATCAGTTCCTTTTCAGAAGGAAGAACGAAATGATGGGCGGAACAGCCTACTGCTCCGAATTCCGGACTGTCATATATCTCGCCGTCAGAGGCGGTATAAGTAGTAAAAGCTTCAATCATACAAAATCTTTATTACTAATATTACATATCTGCTTCAGCAGCTAATTTTCTCTCCTCTTCATTCATCTTGTGCATCGTTATCCCTGTGTACCCGAACAGGATACAAACAAGCGGATTGATCAGATTAAAAAAGCAGAATGGAAAGTAAGCAGCAGCCGATACACCCAGTACACCACCCATAAAAGCTCCGCATGTGTTCCATGGAACCAGCGGAGAAGTTAGTGTCCCGGAACCTTCAAGGACTCGGGAAAGGTTTTTCGGATGCAGATTTTTACTGATATATGCGTTTCTGTACATTCTTCCCGGAATTACGATCGATAGATACTGATCCGGGGCAATTACATTCATCCCGGCGCATGTAACAACAGTAGCGGTTACAAGCGAGCCAACGGAACGGGCTAATTTAAGTATTGAAGAGGCGATGACACTAAGCATACCGCTTCCTTCCATAACACCGCCGAATCCAAGAGCGCAGAATATAAGAGCAATTGTTGACATCATCGAGCTCAGACCGCCGCGGGAAAGAAGTTCATCAACAGAATTCACTCCGGTTTCCGAGGCAAAACCGCTGTACGATACTTTTATGATCTCAGCAAGGGAGTTCCCCTGCGCAAAACCTGCAACTACCGCACCTATAAGTGCTCCACCCAGAAGTGCCGGGAGTGCAGGAATCTTAAAAATAACCATCAGGATCACAAGCAGAGGCGGAAAAAGAAGCCATGCAGAAATATTAAATTGCTGTGTAAGTGTGGAGAGCATTAGATTAACATCTTCTGATTCCACATTCCCGCCGGAATATTTGAAACCTATAAAAGTGAAAATAATAAGAGCAATTATAAGACTTGGGACACCTGTATAAACCATATGCCTGACATGGGTAAAAAGATCGGTTCCTGCTGTTGCCGGTGCCAGGTTTGTCGTATCCGATAGCGGAGACATTTTATCACCGAAATATGCGCCGGAAATAATTGCTCCTGCTACCATCGGTGCCGGAATTCCCATTGCAGAGCCGATCCCGATCAAAGCTACACCAACTGTACCCGCTGTTGACCATGAACTGCCGGTCGAAATGGAAACTACACTGCATATCAGGCACGTTGTTACAAGGAAGACCGATGGTGATATCAACTTAAGGCCGTAGAAGATCATGCTTGGTACGATCCCGCTCTGAATCCATGAACCAATAAGCATACCGATAACCATAAGTATCAGACAGGCCCCTAATGCAAGGGTAATACCCTTTACAATGCTGTCCTGTACCTCTTTCCATGTATACCCGAGATAGATCGAAGTCATAGCAGCAACGGCTGTTGCAAGAATAATAGGTATATGTGATCCGCCGCTGTCAAGATCTAATCCGAGACCGAATATCGAATAAGCGAGAACTGCCATTAAAAATACAACAGGCATAAGTGATAATAACAGACCTGGTTTTTTGCGGGATGTGGATTCCATGTTGCTCTCCTTGGGATTTTATGAAGACAAACGAAATTACAAAATATCTTTTCTAAACTATAATGTCAACCTAAAATCATAACATAATAAAAATAACGACACGATTTATTCAAAAAAGACTTCTATATTGTGTTTGTTTTGTAAATGAAATTATATCATTAATTGTATGATTCCCCTTGACCAATAGTCCGAATATACTTATATTAAATTTTGGTCTAACCTATTGTCATTTCTTTGAACAAACATATACTTCATATTTACTGCCCTTATAACAGGAGGTAATGGATGAATTTTTTGAATAAATATACCAAACAAAAATCCGTTTTTTTGATAACCGTTTTTGTTGTACTTGTCTTCAGTGTAAATGTATTCTCATTTCCTCAACTGCAGCCTTTTACCACTGAAGATGTACTTACCATGAAAAGCTTCAGTGTACAGAGTACGACTGAGGACGGCAGATATATGGCCGGAACGATCGGTATGAGGAAAGACCGGCTCGGAGTCGACCATCTTCGATATGGGGACCCAACTTATATGTCCCGGTCAGTGGCAGAAATGGTGATTCTGGACACTGAATCCAAAGAGATGAAAAAAGTATTTGATGAAAAAGTCCAGGTAAGATCGATGTCCTGGTCAGAGGATGGAAAAACTCTGGTTTTTTTTCTGAGGAAAGGTAATGAATATTTTCTGCATACTTATGACCGTGAAAGAGATCGTGTCAGGGAAATTGACCTGAAAACAAATAAATCAATAGCATCCAATTCAATGCTGCAGTGGCGTCCGGATGGTGAGGGTGTGATGATCGCACTGCGGGAAGAAGGATGGGCTGAAAAAGCAAGTGAAGAATTCCTCAAACTGTCCGAAGGCCCGGTTATTGTTCAGACTTCTCTGGATCCGTTTCTTGACTGGGACAGGGTTAGATCCGCTTCAGCGCTCCAGATCCCTGCTATCGTCACGCTGGATAATGGTGAGGTGAAGGAACTGCTGCCCGAAGGCCGTCCGGGAAGTATCCGTCAATCCAAAGATGGGGCATTTATTACATATTCGGAGACCTATCCGATTAAAACCGCTTATGAAAGAACAGGCGGCACCGAGTATGAGATGTTTTTGCTTGACCTGCAGAGCCTCGAGCCCAAAGTACTGAGGAAAAGAGACGGAAGAAGGTTCTCTGCAAATTTTAACAATAATGGTGACAAATATATCTATTCTGAGAGAGGCAACCTGTTTATTCAGTCCGTTTTTGAGGAAGAAGGAACAAACCTTACTAAAGACCATGAGGGAGTTGTCTCTGAAGAAGATACGACAAAACTGCGTTATTCGATGATGAGATGGAATGAAACCGACACAAAGATAATGGTCGGTTCTCAGAAAGGTTATCATTTGCTCGACCTTGAAACAAATGAAATGAAACAAATTTATCAGCATCCTGAGGACAGGGAAACAGCGCCGAATTTGAGTATTTCCCTGTGGACTCCTGATGAAAAATATCTGTATATGACATATTCTGCCAAGGACAAATGGGAACGCGGTGTAATGAAATATGATATTGAAAATCAGCGGATGCAGGAACTTGTCAAGGACAGTAATATGTATTCACGCCTGAGATTTACAAAAGACGGGAATACTATTTTCTTTGATCATTCGGACGGGGATCATCCCAATGAATTATATGTGACAAAAGATGATTTCAGGACTAAAACAAAACTTGTTGACCTGAATCCCTGGATGAATGAACGCAATCTCACAAGAAGTGAGCTTGTCAAATATCTGGATGTGGACGGCAACGAGTTATGGGGTATCCTCTATTATCCGGTTAATTATGAGGAAGGAAAGAAATATCCGCTGGTCTGTGAGATATACGAGACATTCTTCAATAACGGATTCAATTCCAACATGAACCTGATTACAAATGCCGGATTTTTCGGATTCCGTCCCTCGGTAGACCTTGAAGAAGGATTCCCGGGTGAAGCATGGATGAAAGGTGTTACGGCAGGGATCAACAAACTGATTGAAAGAGGTCTGGTTGATAAAGATAAACTGGGTGTTCATGGTACAAGTTATGGAGGATATGCTACTAATCTGATAATTACTCAAACAAAAAGATTCGCAGCAGCCATAAATATATCGGGTAAAGTGAACATTATCAGCTTTCTCGGTGACAGTCCGAAGATTGGTATCAGAAATTACTCTGCCGCAGAACGCGGACAGGACCGTATCGGCGCTACTCTGTGGGAACAGCCGCAAAAATATATACAGCATACTGCAATTATGTTCGCCGACAGGATCGAGACACCGCTGTTAATGTTGACCGGGGAAGGTGACTGGAATGTCCCCGCAACGAACCAGAGAGAAATGTATTATGCCTTGCGCAGACTGGGTAAGGAAGTTGTCTGGGTACATTATATGAAAGGCGGACACGGTGCAGGTGCGTCGAGTACTGTTGAAGACTATCACGACCACTGGAACAGGATAATAAACTGGTACACGGAAAAGTTCGACGAAGTGGAAAAAAAGAGACAGGAGAAAAAAGATTAAAGTAATACTTTAATATATAAATAGTTTTTTTGTTTATTCAGATAGACACTAATATATTTTAAATCATAAAGGGGAGGTTCAGATGTTTCTTAAAAGATTTGTGGTATTATTCGTAATACTTGTTTTACAGTTTTTCTTTGCATGTTCGATGGGTGTTGATATCGAAGGTATGACTGAAGAGGAATTTCTTGCATATGCAATGAAAGTTCATGAAAATGCAATAACCATCGATACTCATGTTGATATTCCAGGCGGTCAGTATGCGACCGCTGAAATGGATCCGGGGAGCGAAGAATACACACGTAAATGTTCACTTCCGAAAATGGAAAAGGGCGGGCTTGACGGAGTTTTTCTTGCCGTATATGTCGGACAGAGGGATGATTTCACTCCGGAAGGATACGAACGCGTTTATACGCAGGCGATGGATAAGTTTGATGCAATACACCGTCTGGCCGAAGCTATGTATCCGGAAAGGTGTGAAATTGCCTATACTCCCGATGACGTAATACGCATTGCTGCCACTGGAAAACGTGTTATCCTGATCGGCATCGAGAACGGTTACACAATTGGAGAAGACCTGTCTCTGGTACAAAAATATTATGATCTTGGAACAAGATATATTACTCTCTGCCACAGCGGCCATAATCAGATATGTGATTCATCCGGCGGACGGGGTGAGCCGAAAAACAACGGAATAAGTGATTTCGGAAAACAGGTCGTTGCAGAAATGAACCGTCTTGGTATTCTGGCTGATGTCTCGCACATCGGTGAAAAATCTTACTGGGATCTGATCGAAATTTCAAAAGCCCCTATAATTGCTTCACATTCGGGCTGTAGGGCTTTAAGGGATAATGGCAGGAATCTGGATGATGAACAGCTTAAAGCGCTTGCTGAGAACGGGGGAGTAATTCAAATAGTTGCATTAGGTAATTACCTGGGTGGACCAGCTCCAGAGAGACGTGAAGCTATAACTGCTCTTGCTGAAGAAGTCGGGATGCCGAGAGGACGCGGTGGACGCGGTGGAAGAGGAGGAGATCAGCAGGAAGTGACCGTGACCGAAGAAATGCAGAAACAGTATGATGAAGGCATGAAAGCAATCGATGAGCAGTATCCGAATGTTGAAGTTAATCTCCAGACTTATGTCGATCATATTGACCATGCAGTGAAAATTGCCGGAATTGATCATGTCGGTATCGGAACAGATTTTGACGGCGGCGGCGGAATTCCGGGATTTAACGATCATTCAGAGAGCATGAATGTAACTATCGAACTTCTGAAACGCGGTTACTCGGAAGAAGAGATCAATAAGATCTGGGGCGGAAATCTTCTGAGAGCATGGAGAGACGCACAGAAAGTCGCAGAAAGCATGAAATAAAATTTATCAAAAATTATTGTTCCACTTGAAAATAAAAAGGATATGACGAGTGTCATATCCTTTTTCTATTATGCGTATTGTTTTCCGGAATCCAGCAGGACAGACATTCCTTGGTAGGTCTAATGCGACTTGCCTGTCGTTTTGTGACTGATGTTTGTGACATACAGGGATGTCTATCCTACTAAGAAACGGTGATATAGATGATGACAGGCGACCTGCCCGCTCTGCGGGATCATTTCTGTCTTCCTCCTCTGTCATTCCCGCAAAGGTGGGAATCTCTGCGTTGTTAATTTAACCTGACTTGCAATCAACGTTACTGGATTCCAATTGATAGACACATTACAGTGAAAAAATGAGAAATTCATATCCCCCTAAATCCCCCTTCGAAGGGGGAATAAAAGGGGGATGTGAATTTGATCAAATTGAAATTGAACAAGACAGACAAGTCGCCTGCCCGCTACACTAATCCGCCAATAAGTGGCGAGATAAACGGCGGGGCAAGGTGAACCTGGAAATGCCTGTCCTGCTGTTTATGGAGTTAGAATTAAGTAATACTTATAATGTTGAGGGTAACAAGGTTGTAATTGATTCATCGAAATAAGATCCTATCTTTTCTCATTCATCACATTTTTATCAAGCCAGTCGACCGTTATCCCGGCTAATTGTGCGATCAGTTCGTTCTTTGTGGCAAATACATGGCCTGTGTCCAGCCAGATCAGTTCTTTCGGTTCACCGGCGGTATTATACAGTCTTTCAACCGCATCGACCGGGAGAAAATCATCATTTTTCCCGTTAACCATAAGAAAATGCCTCGGGGATATCCTGTCGGCAATATTAAGCGGTTCAAAAGGCAGTACAATAATTGATGCTATGAATCCAAGGAATCCCTTTGTAAAATCGGGACCCCACGGAACATTTTGCTTTATTATTAATGATATGTCACCTGCACCATAAAGTGAGACAACCGCTTTAAACCTTTTATCCAATGCACCGGCTGTTATCGAATAAAAGGTGCCGAAACTTACTCCTGCGATGAATATATTATCCTTATCCACATCAGGACGGGTCTCAAGATAATCAACCGCAGATAATATTCCCGAAAACGTGTCAAAGGTAGCCTGTCTGATCTTAGGCAGAAGACCGACAAATTCAAGAGCAGGGACATTACTGGTGGGGCCGTCATACATGTAATCAAGACTGAGGATTACATATTTCCGAATGATCTCAGGATTATTTATAAGGTTTATAACATCTTTGCCTGTATTGATCCCCACAGGAAGGACGATTACAGGATACGGACCGTCACCGGATGGAACACGCAGATAACACCGGAAATCCGTTATTTTTCCGGTGTTGAGCACAATATCAAGAACACTGCTTACGGAATCGCTGAATACCTGATTGACCTTGACTGATTCTATCGGAGAATATCCCGAAAGCAGTGTCTTTGTATGATCTTTGTTATAATAATATATCAGGAATCCCGATATCAAAACAGCAATTGCAGTAAATGATATCAAAGAAATTCTTAGAATTTTCTTTATCAGCCGCATTAGCGTTATACCGGATCAACAGCTATTTTTTGAAAGTAAATGTTGTTGTGCCGTCCATTGAGAAGAACATGTTGATAACCTGATTCGGATCTTCAGGATTCGTCATGTCCAGACTCCCGGACATTTTCTGATTGAATGAACCGTTATTGGCAAGTCCGGTTTTTTCATCAACAGCGATCTTACCGGTCTCGGTCCCTTTCATTGAGAACGCCGCATCTGTTACTCCCAGAGCCTCCAGCATGGACATATCCGGTTTCATTACTAATTCACTCTGAACGTCAATATTGCTGATACCGTTCGAACGGGAAGTCAGTGTATATGTGCTTTTTTTATCCATACCCATCCCGGCAGCACCTTCATTTGCTTTTTCCCAGGAATCTCCTGTTTTAACAGGTTTACCTGAGAAAAGGTTAAAGACAATATCCATATTCTGGGTAAACATTTTGTCATCAAAAGAGCCGAACGATGGCAGATTTCCCAATCCACCTCCCATATCACCCATCATTGCGGAAAAAAGCTCTTTCATCCCTTCGGTTTTTGTGATCTCACCGGCAGAATTCAGATAAATGTAGAAATCCTTATCTATGAGTTTTTTCAAAGTATCACCCATAGGATTATTTGGATCTGCACCTTTGTCTGAATCAAACTCCACCGCACCTGCTGCTCCTGCCATAACACCCATATCCATTTTCATATAAATGCGTGTAAATCTCGATCTTATTTTTGCGATATTATCGCTGCTTATCTCTTCAACAAAGTAATCATTTTCCATTGTATAAACCATATCCATATCCATTGGCATACCCATAATATCCATTCCGATACGAGTTTTCATCTCAGTGGCCAATGAAAATTTATCTTCCTTGTTAAAGTTTAGCTTAAGGTCTATCTCTCCCTGATGAGCAGATGTAACATTTTTTGTAGTTCCGCAGCCCAAGCTTATCAAAAGTAAAAGAGCAATGGTAATAACTACGTTTTTTTTCACCATGACTTTTCCTTGTTTTTTTGTAAAACAATCATGTTTTTGTTTGATTATTAATAGGTTGTTAGAAAAGTGACTTATTAAGGTAAACATTTACGCCGCACTGGTCAAGGGAAAAAATAAGACCGGATGCAGATAAATAAAAAAAGGGGATACTGTTTAAACAGTATCCCCTTCATACACAATAATTGGTATTATTTGTCTGAACCGATCGTTATCTCTTTAGTTTTTACTCCGCCGCGTGTGGAAGAGTATCTTATCGTTGCCGTAACTGAAGTGATATTGTTCAGTTTTATTCTGAAGCTGACACTCTTTTTCCCTTTACCGGTTATGCGGTCGATATCAACTGATCCTCCACTTGGCTCAAGGATCTGAACCGGAGAAGCAGGCCGTTGCTGTTGCTGGACCTGCATCTGGCCCCCTCTGCCGCCGCCCATACCACCACCGCCGCGTCCACCACGAGCACCGCCTCTTGCCACCATTCCTTCAGGAAAATCAAGGTAGACCATATCAGGACGAACGATCTTTACCAGCTGTGCCTGTAATAAAGCTGTGGGAATAAAGCCGGTGTTTTCAATATCGACTTCAACGGTGTATTCGCCATTTCCTTCACTTCTGACCGTCGGTTCATTTATAACAACATTCGGAAGACTCTCAGCAAGCATCAGGTTAAAGAAAGCTTCCTTTTTGATCCATATCTCAAGAATATCCGGCGGAGGATTCTGACGCCAGAATTTGGGATTCCAGCCGCCGACCTCGACCTCACCATGAACCGGATGCATTGCCGGTGTCCATTCCTGAAATCTGCTTTTTTCAAGTTCATTGTCATTAAATAATAGTTTGTCCAGGTCTGTATTTGCCTGGCCGTCATTGTCATAATCTGTAACACGTCCACCGTTCCATAACTCATCACCATACCAGATAGATCCATAGTACCAGTAGCCGAAATCCGGGCTGTGCCCGAATAGCGGACGACCACGTCCATAATCCTGGTAAACGTCACCTGCACGAGAATAACCGGATATTTCCATTCCTTTTTCATCGAAGTGTTTGTATAATGCCAGATCCTCCGGATACATACGTTCATCACTTGCGGAGGTGGACGGAGGCCTCAGGTGCATCGGCACCGTTGTATCCATTGTATTCATTACGGAAACATTCGGATGCTCAAGCAGGAAGACTACAAGGCTTCTTGTTTCTGGTTCTGACAACGGGTATTCACCGGCGCCGCCCTGTGTAAATCCTCTTCCGGTTGCATCCCGTCCGGACATTGGTCTCCAGTTTTCCGGGTAGTTTCTGTGAAGGTCCAGGCCGCCGATACCATCCTCATTTACACGGCCGTCACCGTCATTATCCCATCCTTCGGACATTACATCATATATTCCTTCTCCTTCAGGTGCGCTCATCATCAACCTGCCTTTAGGATCTCGAGGATCAGTTATCATTCTGCCCTGACCTTTGGGGCGTGTAACACGCATCTGACGAATAAAACCGTCGCCGTCAAGGTCTTCTGCAGGATCCTCGTCAAGCAAACCGTCACCATCACTGTCATATGGTCTGGTAGTGCTTCTGAGAGTCTGAGCAGTATGCAGGTAGAGGCTGCTTCCGTCAGGATTGTTTTTCGGACGAAAATAAAATGCAAAGTTATCAACCAGATCAGTTATATTTTGTTCCTTACCGTAATTTGTGAGCATATACCAGAGCATCCAGAGAGCTGATTCTGCTGCAGTTACTTCTCCGGCATGCCGGTTTCCGTCTATCGCCATTGCTGGTTTGTCAGTGTCGGGACCTGTGCTCTTATTTGTTAAAGTAATCTGCATAATATCTCTGCCTTCGTAGCTGACACCGCCTACATACAGATCGATAAGATTCGGATATTCTTTTGCCCACCTTTCCATCCAGTAAACAACCTCTTCATAAGTATGGTAATGTTTAAAGTCCATCTCACCCCAGACAAGAGGAGTTGTCTCCACGAGGTTGTTCTCCGGAAAAAAGTTAGCGCCATGACGGTAACCGTTAAGTTTGTAAAACGGATCCTGCCCCTCTTTCGGGGGCTGTGCCTGTGCGTAGACGTTTGTGCCGAAGACAAAAACGCCGAACGCGATCAATAGAAGAATCATAATCAAGCTACGTGAAATTTTCATAGCTTCTCCCTTAAATTAGTTATTAGTTTTTTTGGTCATTATTGTTGTGGGTTATAATAATATACAAACAGATATATGAAATATTTAATTATAATTCAATAATTTTTCCGAGACCAAGCTCTTTGGATCTCTGCATTGCCCAGTTTGAGATAGCAATATCCTGAACAGCTACACCAGTCAGATCACTTATGGTAATTTCACCTTCCGATTCTCTTCCTTTTTTTTTCCCTGTAATTACCTCACCCAATTGTGCATGTATCTGTTCCGGAGTTATGAATCCCTTTTCGAGAGCATGGTGAGTCTCGCCGAGCCTTGAACATTGATCAACATGATCGACAATCACCTTATCAAACATCTTGAAAGCATCTGCCGGTATTTCCTGTTTTTCGGGCCCGTCGGAACCTAATGCTGTAATATGTTGACCTTTACGGATATCGGATGTTTTGATCAGCGGCTCTCTTGAAGGCGTCGCAGTAACAAGGATGTCTGCGCATAAAGCCGACTCCGAAGGAGTCTCACATTCAATAAATTCAACTCCGGGGAGTTTGTCAGCCATATCCTCAACATATTTTTCAAATTCCCCTTTGAATTTGCCCCAGATGTATAATTTGCTGAATTCTCTTACTTTTGATAAAAACAGGATCTGCAGTTTTCCTTGAATACCGGCGCCCAAGACCCCGACATTTTTAATATTTTCATTTGAAAGGTATTTGGAAGCAATAGCTCCTGCTGCGGCTGTACGGAGATCGGTTAGTAATCCTTCATCAAAGAAAATCCC
Source organism: Candidatus Zhuqueibacterota bacterium (assembly GCA_042564455.1). Lineage (GTDB taxonomy): Bacteria > SM23-31 > SM23-31 > SM23-31 > SM23-31 > JBHPLC01. Next base: position 35,685 of record JBHPLC010000006.1, read on the forward strand.
GCTCATTAAGCCTGTCTCCGCATCAAATAACAGCATCATACCGTTTCCTGTAGGTAATCCTCTTTCCGGATTCTTCCAGAAACCAGAAGCGATCTTTATACAGTAATTATCATAGTTTTTTATATGTCCCGATTTGATATGTACTTCGCCTTCGGACTCAACAATATCAAGATTTGTCACCGGAGGTAAAACAGCTTTTCCAAGACTGTGATCGGCGAAAGCTTTTTCTATAACGGATATTATTCTATTATAATCAATAAATTTTTCAATATCCGACTTGTTTAAGGAAAATACCTGCATATCTTCTGATTTGAATTTTGGAAGGTTGAAACAACATTTTAATTAAACAATTTCTATTAAGCAAGAGAAAAATTCTGTTTGAAAAGAGAATTTGTTTTAATAATTTTACATAATGGTAATCAGGAACGAAGTTTTATTGTACATTGTTATATTTTACAGAAATTTAATATTAGAAAATTATATGTTCAGTAAGATCAAAGGATATGACCAAAAAAATATTTCACATAGCTGAAATGGACTGCAGCGAAGAGGTCGCAATCCTGAAAAAAGAGCTTATGCCCCTGGTCGGCAGAGAGGAATTCCTGCAGTTTGACGTAATAAATTCAAAATTAACTGTGATACTGCCTGATAATTCGAATGTCCTTGCAACGGACATTATCAGTGCAGTAAAAGAAACAGGAATGACAGCAGAGCCGTGGACTGATAAAAGATCAGGAGGCAAGACCGCTGCTGAGAAATCTTACTGGCAGAGGGAAAAAAGAAGAATCATGTGTTACACAAGCGGATTATTCCTTTTGTCCGGTTTTCTATATCATGCTGCAGGTGCCGGATTCCAAAGCGCTTTTATTTCTGAAAACAGCTCTGTTCTTTCATATCCTCCTTTCACAATGGTCCTATATTTTTTATCGGTTATAACAGGTGGATGGTTTGTTGCACCTAAGGCGATAATCGCCCTGAAAAAAGCTCGCCCGGATATGAATTTGTTAATGACTTTAGCAGTTGCCGGAGCAGTGATCATCGGAGAACTTTTTGAAGCGGCTGCTGTTTATTTCCTGTTTGCATTATCACTTCTGATGGAATCATGGAGTGTAAGAAGAGCAAGAAATGCCATCAGTGCATTAATGGACCTTTCTCCGCAGACTGCCAGATTTAAGACACAAGACAACAAAATAATTGAAGAAAATATAGAGAACGTCGAGGTGGGATCTATTATTGTTGTGCGTCCGGGAGAGAAGATTCCTCTTGATGGAATAATTACTACAGGGATTACAACAGTAGACCAGTCTTCAATAACAGGTGAATCAATACCTACTGAGAAAGAACCCGGAAATGAGGTCTTTGCCGGAACCATTAATGGTGAAGGCGCTATTGAGTTCAGGACAACAAAACCTGCCGATGACACGACTTTGGCAAGGATCATTCAAATGGTGGAGGATGCACATTCCAGAAAGGCTCCAAGTGAACAATGGGTAGAAAAATTTGCATATTATTATACTCCTTTAATGATGGCTCTTGCAGCATTTATCGCTTTGTTCCCGACAATTGTGCTTGGAGGTGAGTGGAGCAAGTGGATATATGAAGCTTTAGTCATCCTTGTGATCGCATGTCCATGCGCACTGGTTATTTCAACACCTGTAAGCATTGTTGCTGCATTAACTTCAGCCGCAAGAAAAGGTGTTTTGATCAAAGGGGGAGTGTTTCTGGAAACGATCTCAAAAATACAAGCTCTGGCATTTGATAAAACAGGAACGCTTACTTTCGGAAAACCGCAGGTTACAGATGTTATTACTCTGGATGAACATACCGAAGAAGGATTGCTGAAGTGTGCGGCAAGCTTAGAGACACAGACCACGCATCCGTTCGCTTATGCGATAATTGAAAAAGCGCAGGAGATGAATTTAGAATATGATCCTGCAGAAAATCTCTCTGCAAAACAGGGAAAAGGTGCCGAAGGAATAATCAGCGGAAGGAATTACTGGATAGGAAATCACAGGTTTCTGCATGAAAAAAATGTTGAACCCGAAGGTTTTCACGAAAAAGTAAGTTCGATTGAGGGCGCCGGAAATTCTCTCGTCCTGATCGGAACTGACGACCATTTATGCGGTATGATAGTTATCCGCGACCAGATAAGGGATGGAGCAAAAGACATTGTTAGGGATCTGAAACAAAATGGAATAGATCATGTAACAATGCTGACTGGTGATAATGGAGGAATTGCCGGCACAGTCGCAGCAGATACAGGACTGGACAGTTATCATTATGAACTACTTCCGGAGGATAAAGTAAAAACTGTTGAGAATTTAACAAAAGAATATGGTAATTCCGCAATGGTAGGAGATGGTGTCAATGATGCTCCTGCACTGGCGGCGGCATCTGTCGGGATCGCCATGGGGGCTGCAGGAACCGATGCAGCGATCGAAACAGCGGATATTTCTCTTATGTCCGATGATCTGTCAAAACTGCCGTGGCTTATCGGTTTTTCAAAAAGGACACTGCGAATAATAAAGCAGAATATTACATTTGCCCTTGGAATAAAGTTCTTATTTATAATACTTGCCTTATCCGAACTGGCAACTCTCTGGATGGCGATAGCGGCGGATATGGGAGCGACATTTTTAGTGATTATTAATGCTCTGAGACTGCTTGACGGGAAAGAATAAAATAGCTTTTCTGATCAATTAGCAAACAATTCCATAAAATCGTAAGATAATACCAGTGCTGTAATATTTTGAAACTGGCCTCTGTTTGATTTTGTAATGTCATATTTGAAATAACTATCTACTTCAAAACTTACATACTTAATCAATCTGAAAGACAAATTATTTGAAAAATCAATAACTGTATATGAATAATGTTTGAATGCCGATTTGAGATTTAAAGTTGTTTTGATCTGTACAGCATTATCCTTGAATTTTCTATCGTATTTAATATAGGAACTCATTTTTCTTGTTGTTTTTCGTTTTTCGATCTTTTCAGTCCTTCTGTTATCGATCTTCGCTTCCTTAACATATTTATCACCAAGATCTTCAGTAATATCCGCACTGAATCTTATATCTATGTTTTCAAACAGACTAACATCGACACCGTAACGGTAGGTCAGCTTAACAGGATCCCAGAACGTCGATCGTGGTGTTTTAGGTCCATTCTTTGGATATGAATACCCGGTTGTGATCTGGGTCTGAATTCCACATCCAAAAAAAGGATTAAAGATTTTCCGTTTAACAATAATAAAGTCTGAACGGATTTTTATCTCATTCCATGTTATTTGAGGTGGTTCACCCTTGCCAATACTTGAGAAGGCATATTTAAGGTCAATTCTGTTGTCCCACTTTGACCAGCTTTCACTCCGGACGAAATCACCGTCAAATTTCATCCTGAGTGCAAATGCGTCATTCCCGCCCTTCAGCCAGTTGTCAAGATATGTCTGGTCAAATGTAAGACTGGGCCGCAGATTTTTTATGTTCCACTTTGACGGAGTCTCCGGGGGAGGTGTTTCTACTGGAACTAACAATTTGATCCATAATCCCCGGGTTTGATCTTTTGCAGTATTTTCCGAAGCCGTAAATCCTCCGGGATACCTGTTTACACCGGTATCATCATATTCAAAAAATCCCTGCTGAATAATATCAATGTTTATAACATTTCCGTTCTCTAGTATAACATATTCTTTTCTGATTCCTTTGTCATCCCGCCACCTTCTGTCATTCTGAAGAGTTACAACTCTGTTTTCCAGTGTACTTTTCATGAAAGATATTCCGGATTCAAAAATAAATTTACCAAATTCATCTTTTGGAATGGAAAAATTTACTCCCAACAGGGTTATATTCTCATTGTTTTCGAGTTTTATCTGTCCTGTGGGCATGACCTCGATCACTCTTAAAGGATCGGAAAAAGTTTTCTCCTCCGATACTCTTCCGGAATCATCATATGCAATAAATCTTCCGTCAGTTCGCTTTATCTTCTCAATAGAAGTTATTGCAAAATCGACAGGTTCATTCTGGCCGGGAAACACAACCGTCACTGCATCATCTTTGATCTCATGTATCTTACATGCTCCGCTCCAGTCATCATGCCTGGAAAATAGTGTATCCGTATAAATAACAGAAGGTAATGAATCCTGAACCGTATTCTGGGCATTTAAAAGGCCGGGTACAAGACCATATATCAGAAGAATTACTATTAATAATTTAAAAGACATTTGAATCATTAGGTATTTTAACTAACTGTCTAATAGAACATACACTGGATATATTAACATATAATGACAATATTATTACAATTAAATTAATATTGAATTACAAAATTGTAATGCGCTTTTACTTACTAAGTTATAAGGATAGTAAAAAAAACAGATTATTTCAACCTAAAAATTAAGTAAGCCTTATATTTTATTATAATATAATGATTTGTGGTATTTCGCTGAACAATAAAAAACCCCCTGTAGTATATACAGGGGGTTTTATCAGGCAAATATAATTTATTAATTGCCGATCCTCAAGTTGATTCTTTTTGTATCTTCACCGCCAAATTTCGATTTTATATTGAACTCAACCCAGCCGCTGGAACCGTCCATTTCTACTAAATAACGGAATCTCTGGCTGTCTTTACCGGTCAATCGTAGAGAAGTTTCTTTGGTTGCCGCAACCCTGCCTGAAGTTGTTCTGTCAAGAGGATCTATCGTGACATTACCGCTCGGTACGGTTATCATCTTAACATTGCTCGAAGAATTAAATGTCAGAATATCCATCTCGGCTATGTTCAGTTTTTCCGCCCTTACGGAAGCAGTAGGATAAATTTTGTCATTTTTAACCGTTACATCAACCCAGTATAGTTTATCTGTTGCAGGAATTACGGTAATGTCCCCGACCTCAACCTTCGGGAACTGACTTGCCAGGTACAGGGCAAACTTAGAATTTTTTAGAGCTTCGGATTCAATGTATTTTCCTGCCGGGGTTCTCACCATGTGTTTGGTTCGTGTTCCACCTATCCAGATCTCTCCAAGGTCGGGATGCTGGACTTTATGAGGATTGATCCATCCCTGGCCGTTAAATTCCGTGTCGACCCAAATTATATATTCTTCATCATTTGCCCTGCCGTCACCATCTATATCAATTTCTGGTGTCGGTGAACCCCATAATTCGATCAGATAACTGAATGCACCCAGCATAAAGTATGGAGCTGCAGTCTGCTGTCCGTTTCCGCCGGCAGTAGTGGCGCGGTAATTCTTAAGTATACGGGCGCCTTCGGTGGCTATATTCAATTGTGTGTTCCAGTCAGTTAAATAATCCGGTTCGACATTTCTTTGAATATCCGGTCTGTAGATATTTGTCACAGGAGGAGGTGCCTGCTGCTGTCCGCCTCGGCCGCCTCTCTGAGCCGCCTGTGCTGCCTGCTGTTCTGTTTGAGGTCTTGCAGGAGGCGCTGCCATCATGATCAGCCTGCCGGTGTTATGGTAATGAATTGTGGCAAATATATTCGGTCTTGCAAGCTGGGCTTCATATACGTTCCTTGTATGATTCTCGGAAAGAGGATAAGGCCAGCCGGCACTCAGGTTCCAGTCATAAGGAAAATTCCTGTTGGGATCCGGACCGCCGATATCATCTTCATTGAACCTTCCGTCACCGTCATTGTCGTATCCTTCGGATCCAATCCTGCGGAATCTCAATACATCTTCATTCGGGCTGTCGATCTGGATGAATCTTCTTTTGTCTGCTGAGAGTTTATATGTTCCTTTTGGATCCTCTATATACATAGTAGAGAGCTCACCGTCTCCGTCAACATCCTCGGTTTGATCTTCATCATATAGACCGTCACCGTCATTGTCCTCCGGACGGTAAGGTTCACGGGGATTATTAGGATTATTGGGATAGCTTAAAAATGAGTCGTTTGCATCGATGTTATGTGTCGGTAAAATATAGAACGTATAAGTATCCACCAGGTTTTTAATATATTCATCATATTTATACCTGGTCAACAGCGACCATATTGTATACATCGAACAGGTTATTCCGTTAACTTCGTTACCGTGAATTGCTCCATCCATCCACAGTGCGGTTTTTGTACTGTGGTCACCTGTTGCTTTATTTGTTATGGTCATCATATATTGGGTACGTCCCATTCTGCTCGTGCCGATACTTTCAATGTCAGCAAGATCTGAATACTGTTTCTGCATTTCATGCATCATCTTGATATATTCATCAAGAGTATAATACTGTTTCCAGTTGATCGGATAATCCATTTCACCGTGATGAGCACCGGGTTTGTTAGTGATTTGCGCGAGTACCGGAGACACACATGCCGTCAGCAAAAGGACAGCAATTAAGGTCACCAGGCCGCGGTAAATAATTGTTTTTGTATTCATGATTACTCTCCAATTTTTAACGAATTGTAAGTTCCTGTACTTTTGTTCCGCCTTTTTGAGAGGTGACTATAACCTTCAACGGAGTATCACCTTCTACAGCAATAAGCCATCTTACTTCCCGGCGGTTATTTGCTCCGCCTGCCGCCTGTGCTCCTCCGCGTCCTCCGCGCTGCATCATTTGCTGCATTACATCCGGAGGCAGATTTGCAGGCATCTGCGTTCTCTGCTGTCCTCTCTGACCACGCTGTCCCGCACCCTGTGTAGAAACACCGGGTATAGGCATTGTACCGTCAAGAACTCCGATCTGCTGGAATGCCGAACCCTGCAGGAATGTTATTTTTTCACGGTCGCCTACCAGCCATACTGCATCATTTCTGTTTCCGGCCAGCCTTGCTCCGCGTTCAAGATGTGTTGCAAGTTTTCCTGTATTTTCAATTGTTGCTGTTACTTCAATGACTTTATATCTGCCTTTTGAATCTGCTTTACTGATCACTACCTGATCACCCTCTTTTTTAGCTGTTGCTCCGTTTGAACTGTTAGTAGTATACAGTGTTCTGGCGAGAGCATTGGAAATTACTACCTCAGGAAGAAGATCAGCTTTAAAAATTTCGAATTGATAATGTATGTCACATACACCGATCAATGATTCTCCCGGAAAAGCATTGTTCCTGCTGTTATACGGCTGTATCCAGCCTCCCAATTCACCGCTGCCGAGATCGGGATGGTTAAAACTTTTCCAGTCTGCATAGAATTTTCCGTCGAAATTATCATCAACATATTTTAGTAAAGCTCTCTGGCGCTGAAGATTTGCATCATCTCCGGTGAATTCCGGTATGCCTTTCATGTCTCTTGTTGAATTCCATAACTCGGTTGACATAGAATATGCACCGAACTGACCGTAAGCCCAGTCCATAAAAATACCGTAACCGTATGCTCTGTCCTGCGCCATATTGTATGGAGGTCTCCATAAACGGGGCTGTTCGGAACCGCCTGTCGCCCTGACCTGAACTTCAGCGGTAGCCGGTCTTGTGGTTGGTGTTGCACGCCTGACACCAGCCTGTGCTCCTCTGCCTGCTGCTGGAGCCTGTCCCTGCACTCTCCATGATGCCGGAAGTTCTTCTCCGTGAAGTTCGAGATATTTTGCACCCATCACTTTATCCAGAACTGCCAGGTCTCTCGGGGATATCCTGCTGTCAGGCCATCTTGCGTACGGACGGTAAGTGAATCCGCCGGAAGTATGAAAGGATTGAACCATCAGAATGTTCGTATTGTTTGTAAAGTATTCCAATATAGCTTTTGCTTCAGGAGAAGAAGCGGCGTAAGTTCCCGAGCCGCCTTTGAATCCTTCATCATTGAACCAGCCTTCGGGATAGTTTCTGTTCACGTCTATCCCGGATTCATTATCTTCACCGCGTCTGCCGTCTCCGTCGTTATCTTTATCTTCGACAATTACTGAATAACGTGGTTTTGTTGTTGTTTCATCTCTGCCTAACTGGACCATCAGACGAGGATCGACATCATCAATAACATATCTGCCGTTCTCATCTTTATATCTGAACTGCATGAACATACCGTCACCGTTGAGATCGTCAGGACCATCCTCGTTTATTTTGCCGTCGCGGTCATTGTCAACCATCATGCTGTTGCCCCTCTGTGCGCTTCCGCCTTCAACACTGTTAAAAACACCATCAGGATTAACCATTGGACAAATATAGAAAGTGTTTTTATCTATCAGGCCGGTAAGCTGCTGATCTCTACCGTAACCGGTGACCAGCTTATCAATGGTATACAGGCAAACTTCCGAACCGGTATACTCATTTCCATGGGTACCTCCGTCAATCCAATGTCCGGGTTTGCCCTGATAGGATTTCATAGGTATAACATTCTTGACACCTTCCTTACGTGGATTGCGTAATTCAATATGTGCATCGATTGTCGTACCGTTATCCATTTTCGAAATTATCAGAACATAGATCGAACGTCCCATGTTGCTTTTCCCGATCTCAACAAGATCGGTAATATTAGGATAAGCTCTCGCTACATCCTGTAAATATTTCACGGTCTTTGTATAGCCGTGATATTCATCGAAGCTGATCGGCACATTCTGTGAGAATGCTGTCGATAAAAGAAACAGCATCAGAAAAGCTCCGATCAAAATTACCCGGGCTGCTGATTTGAACCCGTGTTTCAGAAATTTCATAATTCTTTCCTCCCTTTTTATAGGTATTATATAGTTGTTATAAGGTTTATCGAATTGTCAATTCCTGTACTTTTGTTCCCCCTTTTTGAGATGTTAAAACTATCTTTAATGGCGAATCACCATCAATTGAGATTAGCCATTTTAATTCTCTTCTTGATTCCGGATTCCGGATCGGTGCCGCAGGTGGAACCTGCTGGCCGGCTCTCTGACCACCTCTTCCGCCTCTGCCAGCACGCTGGCCACTACCGGCGTTTTCATTCTCAAAACCCGGTATCGGCATGGTTCCGGCTAATACGCCGATGCTCTCAAATACTCTGCCCTGCAGAAACTTGATCTTGTCTCTGTCACCGATAAGCCATACTGCATCGTCTCTATTACCTGCCAAATTTCTTCCGATCTCAAGGTGGGTAGCAAGTTTACCAACATTCTCAACTGTTGCCGTAACTTCAACAATTTTTATATTGCCTTTCGAATCACCGCGTTTTATTGTAACCTGATCACCCGATATCACTGCTTCGGCTTCCCGGGCGCTGTTACCGGAATATACAAGCCTTGCATTGGCATTAGTGATAACTACTTCCGGAAGCAGCTCAGAACGGAATTTCTCAAACTGCCAGTGTGTTTCGCATACACCTAAAAGGGACTCTCCCGGGAATGCATTATTGTCACGGTTGCGGTATCTTGGAATCCATCCGCCGATCTCACCTTCTCCAAGGTCAGGATGTCTGGTATTTTTCCAGTCTATAAAGAATTTGCCGCCAAAGTTTTCATCCTGGTATTTCAAAAGTGCCCGTTCACGCTCGTCTCTTGCATTTTCCCCGGTGAATTGCGGAATACCCTTCATATCTCTGTTCCTGTTCCACAATTCAGTTGTCGTAGAATATGCTCCGAACTGTTTGTACATCCAGTCAATTACCATACCGAAACTGTAAGGTCTGTCTGAATCCTCACGCCAGCCGTGTATCCAGCCGTCAGGCATTTCATATCCTCGTTCGATCGCATGCTGATTATTTGAGGTTCTTCTTAATTCCGCTTTGAAACTGTCAAGGGGGCCGTCAACCTGCCATGCTTCCGGTACCGGATTACCTAACAGTTCAAGATATTTTTTACCCATAATTCTGTCATAGACAGCAATGTCTTTCGGTTCCATCTGGTTATTCGGTGCAGTACCCAGCGGCCTGTAAGTAAATCCGCCGGATGTGTGGAAATTCTGAGCCATTATAATATTCGTATGATTCGTGAAAAATTCCATTATTGCCTTTGTCTCCGGAGTAGAACCGGGGTATCTGCCGGTGCCGCCGGCAAAACCTTCGGGATTAAACCAACCTTCAGGAAAATTACGGTTCATGTCAAATCCTGCTTCACCGTCTTCACCGCGCCTGCCGTCTTTATCATTGTCATAATCTTCTCTGATCACAGAATATCTTGGTTTGGTGGTTGTTTCATCTCTCCCCAGCTGTCTCATATAACGGGGATCCACATCATCGATCACATATCTTCCGTTGTCATCTTTATACCTGAACTGAGTAATATGACCGTCACCGTTAATATCATCCGGTCCATCTTCATTAATTTTACCGTCATTATCATTATCTATTTTCATACTGTTCTGTCTCTGAGGAATATCAGCTTCAGCGCTGTTATAAACACCGTCAGGATTAACCGTAGGACAGAAATAGTAACAGTTTTTATCTATCAGTGCAGTGACCTCACTATCAGAACCGTATCCTGTGACAAGTTTATCAATGATATATAAACAGACCTCTGTCCCGGTGTATTCATCACCGTGTATTCCCCCGTCGATCCAATGGCCCGGTTTTCCCATGTAGGATTTCATCGGTGTTACATTTTTGACACCTTCTTTGCGCATGTTACGCAGCTCAACCTCGGCATCAATAGTAGTGCTGTTACTCATGTTCGATATAACAAGAACATACATTGTTCGCCCCATGTTGCTTTCCCCGATCTCAAGCAATTCCGTTATATTCGGATAAACCCTGGCAACATCCTGCATATACTTGACCGATCCGGTGTAACCATGGAAATCATTAAAGTTGATAGGCACTTTTTGTGCGGAAACCTTCGTAAATGAGATAAACAGAACCGCGCAAATAAATAATACGAATAGTTTTCGAGGCAGGAATTTCATATACCTGTCCCTCCCAATTTAGAGTAAAATTTTAAAAATTATAATTTCAGAAAGGATTATCAAATGAATAAACAGTAGTCAAACTGAATTTGATCCTACATAATATACATCAATTTTATTACAATTCAACATAATTATTCTTCAAAATGAGTATTTTATCGATTATAATCAGATAAAGTTAAATCAAATTCATTTTTTATTGAATAAGTATTGACTACTGGGTATATTATTTTGTAACATATAATATATATACCTAATATTACACAGGTCAGATAATACTGAATAAGAGCAAATAAATTTACCTTATATAAATACCGGAGGATTGGCCATGTTTTCTTATCTTGAGTTTTTTATGGTTTTAGTTTTATTAATAATGGTTGTCCCATCATGCGGAGATTCGGAAAAAGAATGGAAGGAGACAGGGGATGAAGCATTAAGTCTTTTTCAGGAATACCTGAAGATCGATACAACCAATCCTCCCGGAGATGTTTCAAATGCAGCCGAATTCCTAAAAAAACAGTTCGATCTGGTAGGTATACCTGTTGAATTTATATGGACAGACGAACCGACCGGCAGACTGAATGTACTTGCCAGGCTGAAAGGTACAGGGGAAAAACGTCCCCTTATGATGCTTCACCACATGGACACCGTACCGGTTGATCTCGACAGCTGGACTCAGGATCATTTGGGCGGTGAGATCATTGACGGAAATATTTACGGCAGGGGTTCGCTTGATATGAAAAACAACGGGATCGTCCAGCTGATGACAATGCTAATGCTTGCAAGGAATGAAGTCGAACTTGACAGGGATGTGATCTTCCTTGCCGTCTGTGATGAAGAAACTTCGGGTGAGTTGGGTTCCGGCTGGATAGCGGAAAACAACTGGGGTGAAATAGAAGCCGAATTCATCCTCGATGAAGGCGGTTTCGGAACGCAGGGATTTTTTACAAATGATGACAGATTGATATTCTCTGTCGGTGTCGCCGAGAAAAAAGTATGCTGGCTCAGGCTTACGACCGAAGGAACTCCCGGTCACGGTTCGATGCCGCCCAAAGATAATGCCAATTTTATCATGGCAAGGGCTTTAGGCAAAGTTGCGGATTACGAAACACCGATAAGGATCACTCCGGTAGTGGAAGAAATGCAGAGGAAGATCGGTGATCTGGATGACACACCTTACAATAATGCTCTTAAGAGAAACACGATCTCTTTGACCGTGATGAAAGGGTTTGTCGGTAATCCGCCTAAAACAAACGTCATACCGGATGAGTCGGAAGCTGTTCTGGACTGCCGCCTTTTACCGGACCAGGATCCGGAAGAGTTTATCGATGACCTCAAGAGTGTAATTGATGATCCCCGCATAAAAATTGAATATATCGAAGAACCGAAGGAATCGATAGTGGCACCGTTTGATACGGAGATTTTCGAAATAATCGAGGAGGAAACAAAGGAAGTTTATCCTGAATCTGTCACTTTGCCTCATCTGATAATTTACGGAACGGATTCGAGATTTTTCCGGCAGAAGGGTGCAACCTGTTACGGATTCTTCCCCGGACCGGTCACTATGGAGGAATACAGGAATATTCACGGACACGATGAACACATCCGTGAGGAAAGCTTCCGCAACGCCGTAAAAATTTATTACAACGTTGTAAAAAAATTCTGCGAAAAGGATTAAAAAGCAAAAATTATTTGCAATTACATATATAAATTGTTATAATAGAGAACAAATGTTTAGTTGTTTGTTGTTATAATGAGGAAAATATGGAAGAATCTGAAATAAGTCTTGATGAAATTGGTAAATGGTCGGAAGTAAAACTTGAAATAATAAAAAAGTATGCCGAAGCCTATACTAAGATTCTTAGTACACAGAGAATAAATTTTTAATATTATTATATTGATGGTTTTGCCGGTGCAGGAATACATATATCAAAAGAAACAGGAGAATATATCAAAGGAAGTCCATTAATTGCAATGGATACAGAAATTCCCTTTATAGGATATTATCTTGTTGAAAATGATACTGGAAAATGTAATTTCTTAAAGAAGCTGATAGGTGAGAAAAATAATGTTTATCTTATAAATGATGATTGTAATGTTATATTAGAAAGTAATATCTTTCCCAATATAAAGTATAATCAATTTAGAAGATCCTTATGTTTGTTGGATCCATATGGTTTAGAATTAGAATGGGAAGTTATTCAAAAAGCTGCAGAAATGAGTACAATAGAAACTTTGATAAACTTCCCAATTATGTCAATTAATCGTAATTGTGTAAGAAAAGATTTTAATAAGGTTACTGACAAGAATAAAGAAAAAATGACTAATTTTTGGGGAGATGATTCCTGGATAGAAAGTTTGTATCCCGAAATAGAAAATGATTTATTTGGTTATCAAGAAAAGCAACCAATGCTATGATTGTTTATATGTTTTCGGAAAGATTGAAAAATAAAGCGGGTTATAAATTTATTTCAAGTGCACTACCAATGAAAAACGATCAAAAGAATATTGTATATTACCTTATATTTGCTTCCCCAAAAAAGCAGGGATTAACATTATGAACGATATTTTCAAGAAAATTAGAAAAACCTATGGCTATTAATTCAAATATAGAGTGGACTGAGTCAACATGGAATCCGGTTACGGGATGCAGTAAGATCAGTCCCGGATGTAAACACTGTTACGCTGAGAGAATGGCAAAACGTCTCAAGGCTATGGGGCAGCAGAATTATAAAAACGGTTTCAATGTGAATTTACATGAACATGTCCTGGATTATCCTCTAAACTGGAAGAAACCGCAGACTATATTTGTTAATTCCATGAGTGATCTCTTCCACGAAAAAGTTCCTGTCAGTTTTATCAAAAAAGTATTCAACACCATGAACACCACCTCCTGGCATATTTTCCAGGTATTGACTAAACGGTCAGACAGGCTTTGCGAGCTAAATAATGAATTGGAATGGGCAAATAACATATGGATGGGTGTCAGTATCGAATCTGATCAATATAAATACAGGATCGATTTTTTAAGAGAAACTAATGCAAAGATCAAATTTCTATCTCTGGAGCCATTGATAGGACCAGTAAACAAATTAAATTTTGAAAATATAGATTGGGTGATCGCCGGGGGGGAATCAGGGTCAAAATCCAGACCAATAGAGGAAGAATGGGTGAAAGATATTCGGGATCAATGTATTGAAAGCGATGTACCTTTCTTTTTCAAGCAATGGGGTGGATACAACAAGAAGAAAAACGGAAGGCTTCTCGAAGGAAAACTATGGAATGAGATGCCCGAACTCCCAATTGAAGACAAAATTGCAATATAAATTAGGGTGTTTTATGAAAAAATTTACATTTCTGTTTTTGCTTATATTTGCTTTTCCAGTAATGCTCTCAGCACAGGAGATATCAACGGAGGATTTCCGCAGTAAAGTGCGGGATTACAGGGCGCAGAATGAGAGTCAGATAATCGATGAGCTGGTTACCTTTTTGAGTATTCCTAATGTGACAAGTGACGTGGAAAATATTCAAAGGAATGCCGAACACATCAAAGGAATGCTGGAAAAAAGAGGAATTAGTGCACGAATTATGGAGACAGGCGGAAGACCTGTCGTTTTCGGTGAGCTGAACGTCCCCGGTGCCACAACAACTATCATGTTCTATGCTCATTATGACGGCCAGCCGGTAGATCTTTCAAAGTGGATAGATCAGGATCCTTTCGAGCCGGTACTCAGAAAAAGTAAAATGGAAGCAGGTTCGACCACACCTAAACCTGTCCCTTTTCCGCGAATTGGGAAATATGAAGATGACTGGCGTATCTATGCACGCAGCGCAAGCGATGACAGGTGTCCGATAACAGCGATACTTGCAGGAATGGATGCAGTAAAATCCATGGGATTGAACTTCGGAAGCAATCTGAAATTCATCTTTGAAGGTGAAGAAGAAACAAGTTCACCGAACTTAAGATCGTTCTCAATAAATAATCGGGAAATGATAGCTGCTGATGTCCTTTATGTCTGCGACGGTCCGGTTTACTACAACAACAAACCAACCCTGAAGTTCGGTGCAAGGGGTATAACTACAATTAATCTGACTGTTTACGGCCCAAATACAAACGTTCACAGCGGTCATTACGGGAACTGGGTGCCGAATCCGGGAATGAAACTGTCAAAGTTATTAGCCGGCATGAAAGATGAAGTAGGAAATGTCCTGGTAGAAGGATTCTATGATACTTCCGCACCGCTCGGCAGCATAGAAAAACAGGCTCTCAGAGATATCCCGCCGTTCGATGGACACTTAATGGAGCTGTATGGTTTTTCCGAACCCGAGGGTGGAGGAAAATCTTTGATGGAACTGATCAACAGACCCTCGTTGAATATTCGCGGTATGCAGAGCGCCTGGATCGGCAGCCAGGCAAGAACAGTCGTCCCGACAGAAGCAACCGCCGCTATCGATATCAGAATGGTCAAAGGGAACGAACCGTCGGATATGGTAAATAAAGTAAAAAAGCATATAGAACAGCAGGGATATTATGTTACATCAAGGGAGCCAAATCAGGAAACACGGATGAAATATCCGAATATTGCGAGAGTGACCGGAGGGGGAGGTTATCCGGCTTCCCGGACAGAAATGGACCTTCCAATATCGAAAAAAACAATAGACGCCCTGGAAAAGTATTTTGGAGAAAAACCTGTATTGATCCCGACAAGCGGCGGCTCCGTACCGCTATATATTTTCACAAGGGACCTTGAACTGCCGACCATTAGTGTTCCGATCGTAAATCATGATAATAATCAGCATCAGGCGAACGAAAATATACGGATAGGGCATTATTATACAGGAATCGAGACTTTTGCTGCAATATTGTATTATGTAAGATAATATCTTTATGAAATGAGAAGATTACTTCTTTCGGAAAATTTTATATACACCGAATAATAAAACGAGTGATAAATATAAAAGCGGATTACCCCATGAAATTACTCCGACAGGAGGAGGTGGTGGCGGCGGTGCCTGGGCTGAAATGGTGGTTGCAGAGGTTATTATTGAAATAAATAACAATAATATTGTTAATATATGTCTTTTCATTTTATTCCTCTTTTATCTGATCAATAACAATTTTTTGGTGTCTGTATATTCACCGGAAACAATCCTGTAAAAGTAGACACCTGTTGACACTTCTAATCCAAGATTGTCACATCCATCCCACATTACAGTATATGTCCCGGAAGTTTTCTCTGCACTGACCAGTGTTCTGATTTTCTGACCGACAGAATTGAAAATATGTAAAGAAACAAAACCTGTTTCAGGGATACCATACTTAATATTTGTTACAGGATTGAACGGATTCGGATAATTCTGATCCAGAAAATATGTATCAGGTATGTTGGATCTGTCACTGTCTGTTTTCTTTACTGTTATTGTGAAAGTTCTTTTATTAACTCCTTCAGCCGATAATTTTTTGCTTAGATCTGTCGGATTTGCCGAAAATACAGGATCGTTTACAGTTTTCTTTCTTATTTCCGCTTCTGAAATATATGCATATTCATTCTGTTTGATCATATCAATACTTGTGCCTGTATTCGCATCTATCAGTGATATGTCGAATTCGGCTTTTATATCTTCCGGTATATTCCATTTAAGATTTACTTCATCTTTAATATTTGTCTCGATATTAAACGACCATGTCAGATTTTCGGAATCCGACTGCCTGATATCCTGGGTAAAATTCCCCGGATTGATATCCCAGTCAGTATGCGGAAAATACAGGGTGATGAACTCGTCGTCAAGAGGTACAAGTTCATATATATCGCTTTCATCGTATGTGCTGTTTCCCCAGCCGGCTGTTCCGAGATAATTATATATATCTTTTGAATCTCCGCTTTCAGCGCTCAGATTAATTCTCCAGTCAAAATCAGGTTGTTTTTCAGCGCTTCTTTTGCTTAATCCCGGGTATTCAATTGTAAAAGTTTCGTTATCCCGGTTTGTGTGCACCCAGAAACCCTGCCAGGATTCTATCGTACCATTCAGTCCGCCCCCCGGGTACCATGAATAACCGGAAGAAGTCCATTTATAAAAGGTATCGTCAACGTATGAATCATCGAAAATTACATCTGACGTCCAGTCGATCTCAGCTGCAAAAGGATTTCCTAACAGATGCCAGCCGTTATCATTTGTCAGGCTTAAAGTATGTGTGATATCTGCTGATTCCTCTAATCCGCTTATATCAACAGTAACAGGATCAAATCCATAGAGAATATATCCGGTTCCGTTAACAAGTTCAGTCGGTATGATCCATTCACCGAGACTTTCATCATATGTGTAAATATTTGAATTGTTCTCTTCGTACCTGAAAGGATAGATATCATCAGCAAAAAATGAAAGCGGATCCGTTATAAGATCAGGAAGGATAGGAAGACAGATCATATTCCAACCAATTGTCAGATCATAATTTTCTGCTGCTTCATCCGTCTCGATCACGCCAAATACAGAAAAATGATTTGTTTTTACCGTAACAGTTTTGTTTAGTATATTAATTGTATGATCTCCTCGTAACCTTTTCCATATCGATCTGACCGGATCCCACCAGTGAACTTTCAGGTTGTTACGGTTGTTTTTTACTTCAAAAGATTTGTATTCAAGAGTCAGATCAATAGAATCCTCAAATGTATATCCTCCGGAATAACCACTGACCTCGAACAGAACTGCAGAAGGAACTGAATCAATTTCGCTTACAGGCAGGACGCTTAATGGATCTTTAATAATAATAGTTTGATTATTAATTAATGCTCCGGGCGGTATAACAACTTTATGCTTTGTATACACTCCTGTACTTCCTGCTTCAACGGTTCCCCCGATTGAGCCGCTTATTTCCGTTGAATTGATTTCTATAAGTTCACTTGTTACATCTATTTCCGAAACACTGATATTCAAAGTATCATTATGTATTTTTCCCGCATGACTGCCTGATATCCGGATCTCATGAATACCGGCATCGGAAAACTCCGGAGTCCAGCTGAATATAAATGTAGCCGAATCAACAACGGCATTACCCGGAGGAGCAATCAATGAAATGATCGGAAGACCTTCACCGGTTGTCTTATAGTTTACCGGAAAAATTATCTCTTTACCTTCAACTGTATTTGTATCTGCCTGGGAAATTATCTCTATTCCCTCTATAAGGTGACTGTAACCATACACTCTTTCACCGGTTTTGATGGGTTCTGAACTGGTAGTTGCGCCTGTGACACTGACAGCATCTGTTCCTGTGATTTCCAGTTTTAGAGCATCCAGCACTCCAACAGAGCCCGAAAGATCAACTGTTACGATGTAATTCATCGAATCTGAATCAAGTGTATAACCGGAAGTATTTACTGAAAATTCGATCCGGTTAGCAGTTAATACTCCGTTTCCGTCAGTGATCGAAGAATCTGTATCATCGATCTCACCATTGCTGTTGATGTCCTCAAAAATATCAACTTTTTCGATCTCGCTGATTTCAAATCCTGTATAAACCGGATAAAAGGATATACTGCCGATATCCATGTATTCACCCTCAGGCACCAATTTAAAAGTGGATACAGAAATATTAGTTCCACCGGTGTGGAAAAGATCTTTCATGTTATTATTGTTAATCTTTGTGTCACCCTCATCCAGTCTTAATTTTCCAACGACATCAAAAATTGCAGGTGTCGCATCATCAGCATCAACAAGTGTGTCATCATCCAACTGAGAGATAATATCAACAGATACATTATCTCTTACTGTTGAAGGATTTATGATATTATTAAAAATAAATGTGAACTGCCCTTCAGGTTCCGGCTGGTTTATATCCAGCACTACGGACTGACCGGATGATTCAGTATCATTAATACTTGGATTAATCCCGCTTTGGGTAGAAGATCCCGAACTCATAACGATATTTGATATATCCAAACCCGCTGGAAATGTTACAACAAATTCGTCACCGGTATTCAGTAATGCCTGATTTGTAGTAAATACTATAGTGACACTCCCGGTATCATTAATAGCAGGATCTGACAAAGTAGTAGAGATTATGTTTATCACCGGCGGAGTTGCTTCATGCTGGTAACCGGTTATTGCCGATCCGCTTTTTACCGGGGCAGTGGAAGTTATCTCTCCAACTGAAGTAAAACCTGTAATATCTGCTATATCCATTTGGAACAGGTCCCCATCACCAATAGCTGAAATATAATCAGCGACCACAAGATAATTAGTTGAACCGATAGGAACAGTCTCGCTTACGGTAACGGTTATTTCCGTACCGCTGCCGCTTTCATCTCTTGCAGTTGCGATAGAAGGTTCACCGACATCGAGATACCCGTCTCCGTTCGTATCTTTATAGATATCAATATTACTGACTTCTGTACCCAGCATAGTTGCGTAGGTCGGAGTAACCTTGACCTGGGTCAGAATGCTGTTTTCGCCGGTAACGGTTAATTTAAAACCTGTCAGCACAACCTTAGTATCCCCCATAGTTGCAAGACCAGCTAACATGTTATCCGTAATCGGATTATCTGCTGCCTCCAGTGTCAGAGTCCCTACTATATCAAATGTGTAAGGAGTTAAGTCCGCAAGATGTGTTGTGTCCTGAGTACCTTCTTTCAAAGTCAAAGCGGTTATCACTCCATCTTTAATAGGAATGGATGGATTGGTAACGCCGGTTATTCTAAGAGTCTTGCTTCCGGCATTTACTGTACCGGCAGATATAGCTAATATGATCGCGCTGTCAGCTGAACTCACAATGGTTGGTACAAATGAACTTGTTGCAGCAATTGTTGGTGTATCAAATGAAAAATCATACGGAAAATATAACTCCAACGTATCATTATTATCCAGAGCTGCATAAGTCGTAAAAGTAATATTGGCAGTGTCTGTCTCAGCGAATACAGGATTATTAAAAGTAACATTTGTCAAATTTAGATTAGGTATTGTCACTGTATGCTGGTACCCGGTAAAGGAACTCCCGCTTAATGTCGGAAGAGCTCCGGATGCACCGACAGAAAAATTCTTATGAAAAAGTGAATCGACATCGAACTGAAATGTTGTATTTTTTACCGATGAAGTATTAAATGTCCCGACAATTATATAGTCCTTTGCTCCTGCAGCCTGTGTATGACTGTTAGTCTCGATAATTTCCTTAACACCATTTGCCAGATTACCCGCAGGAACTGGAGCGCTGAGTATTGACGCTCCGTCAACCAGAATATCAATACTGACAAGCCCTGTCGACGCACTCCAGTTTGGGGTAATTTCTAAGGAATCTATAACGACCGTTTCGTTGGAAACAGTCAGCTTGAAAGAAGAAAGTGGCTGTTCTGATACCCCGACCCTGGCGATCCCCGCCAGTGCATTTGACGAGATCGGTGTTGTTGCAGCAGAAAGTACAACATCTCCTGCAAGAGTGATTGTATGTGAAAAACCTGCAAATCCGGTTCCTGATCGGGTAGGAATTCCGCTTGCTCCGGCAGAAAAATTCGCAGAATCCGGAGTGTCGATATTTATCTGAAAAGTTGTTCCGTCGGCTGCAAGTGAACTGAATGTTGCTACAATAATATAGTCTTTTGAACCTACACCCTGAGTGTAACTGTTTGTAGGTATCTTATTAGTTATGCTGTTTGTAAGATTTGCAGTTGGGATGGGAGCGCTCAAAATCGATGCTCCGTCCACAAAGACATCAATACTGTCAAGACCGACGGATGAACTCCAGTTCGGAGTAAAATCTATTGTATCTATATTTGCTGTTTCGTTAGTGACAGTCAGCTTGAATGAAGAGATCTGGACATAAGTTGAACCAACTCCGGCAACACCTGCTAATGAATTGCTCGCAATCGGTGTAGTAGCAGCCGAGATGTCAATATTTGCTACCTGTGCAAAGGAAGACGTACTTATTATGATAAGTACTGCAATAATAAGGAATGTGAATTTCGCCGAATTTTTCATGAAACGAATCGATCTCTTGTGGGTTTTTGAGTATACTGTACCGTTTCATTATCGACAAAATATCTTAAATCTTGAGTAGAAAAATCTGTATTTAGTCCATAAAAGCCGGATTTTTGTTATTTTATCATATCTGTGCGGATCAGTATGTCAAATCCTTCAAATTTATACCTTCTTATATCTCCGTCTTCGGAGTATTCGCCACCGCCAGACATGACCGTCTCAAAAGCCTTGTCGACTCTGGGGATCACTTCGCTTTTTACCCAGGGATCATTGTGTCCGGCAAGGACATAGTCATATTCATCTATCCTGGCTGCGATCTTTTTGATGGAAGCAATATAATCATCAATGTTTACATCTGCCGGATATGCATAAAGTGGACCCGGGAAAAAATGGTCCCCGGTAAAAAGAAGCCGGTTCTCTATGTCAAGGAAACAGGCTGAGCCCGGAGAATGTCCCGGAGTATATATTGTTTCAAGCACTCTTCCGCCAAGGTCGATCAAAGTTCCTTCATCTATCAGAAATGTCGGTTCGACAGATGGAAATACCCATGTTGCAGGATCAAAATCCTTTGGAAGAGGTTTCCACAATGATTCTTCACGGATGTGTCTCTGCAGGGATTCGTTATCTATTCCTTCTATCAGAACGTTTATTGCGTCTGCATTACCAAATATAGCTATCTCATCGAAACGGTGGTTACCGCCGACATGGTCAAAATGCTCATGTGTATTCAGAACACTGACCGGTAGGTCGGTGAGTTCTTCAACAACAGCTTTGATATCTCCGATCCCTGTACCCGTATCGATAATGACTCCCCGTTCGGATCCTAAAACAAGATAACTGATAGCTTCTTCGAACTGATACGGTTCATATATCGCGTAAGTGCCTTCAGAAAGTTTATATACTTCGAACCAGTCCTGGAATATACCGACCTGCTCAAGTGATGCATATACAGGCCTGGGCAGTTTCTCCCACCAGTCTGCCGGCTGTATCAGCTCGGATGTTCCCTGCTGCTCACTGCAGGAAACCGACAAAAGAACGGAAACAATTAAGATTGCTGAAACTGTGCGTCTTTTCATGATGACCCCCTGAGGAGTTATTTGATAGTATTGAGGAATTTAGAGGAATAACCTATTATAAAAAATCATCGGCAGGTTTGCAACAGAAAACATAATCATTTTTCTGTAATTTCAAATTTATACACACACATTTCGGTGTAGGTGTCTATGAGAAAAAGACGGTTTCCAAGAATTTTGAAAAAATTATGCGGTTCGGACGGGTAGGGTACGTTGAAAAGATATTCACCTTCACTGCTGAAAACCTGGAATTGAAGATAATCGGTTTTCTTATCTCCCTCTTCTTCCTGTTTTGTAAAAGCACAGATCCAAAGCCGGTCTTTATTATCGGTAAATATCCTGTCGGTTACATTTGCCATAAATACAGCAGGGGATCGGTCAATCACCTGGCCCCTGAATACTGTCTCACGAATTTCAACTTTGAAGAAGGGTTCAAAATTCAACTGCCTGTCCATTACATATAAAAGTTTTCCCGCAGGTGAATATTTTTCAATTCGGTTCTGATTTCTGAATGATAAGTAAATATTATTTTCAGAGTCTTTTGCAATGTATAAGGAATTTGCCGCTTTACTTATCCGTTCATCATCAAATATTCTGAGTTTGCCTAATCCGGCAATAAGATTGCCCTTTTCATCAACCATCCTGACTGCAGATTCTTCCGGATCAAATGGAAGATTCAAACGTTTTTTTCGTGAAATTACATATTTCCCGGATTTGATCACATGTAAAAATGACCTGTAACCACTAAAAACAAACTGTCTTAAATATTTCCCGTTTGGATCGAGAACCTGAACACGATTTTCAGGTCCGTCTGTAATGTATATATTCCCGGATTCATCCAGATTAATTGAAGTAGGTACATTGAACTCTCCCGGGCCTTCTCCTTCACGTCCGAATTTCATTAAAAATTTGTGTTCAGGATTGAACTTTTTGATACATTGGTTGCCGATCTCCACTATATAAATATTGTCTTCATTGTCCCGTGCAACATCATACGGATCAAATAATTGAAAATTTTCATCCGTTGTTTCCAGATCGCCTATTTTCCCAATGAGTTTAAATTCGACAGGAGTATTTTCAATATATTCAGGCAGAGTGTTATGAATATGTTTAATACCGTTTATAATTTCAACGTTTTCGGGTAATTTATCCTGACTGCAGCCGATACTGAATAACAGGACTAAACATATAAAATGTATAATGAACATTTTTGTCATTTCTTTTGGATATTTAGTTAGCTTTCCATGAAAGTTAATAAATAGATTTTTTATTGCAACTATATTTTGTATGATCAATTTCTTCACTTGATTTTTGGTGTAGTTTTGTATATCTTTTTAAGGATTTTTCTGCAGCTTATTATCAACTATATTATCTCAATTCGGGAAAAAATATGCCAGTAACAAAAGAAGCTCAAAAAATGCTCGGGAAACGTGTTCCTGTGCTCGATAAAGGTTTTGTAGGACTGATCGATGTGATGGGGGATGACTCTTCTATCGTTCAGGCGGCACGGGTTAGCTATGGGAAAGGTACAAAATCTGTCAGCATCGACCGGGGGCTGATCCGTTACCTGATGAAACACAGGCATACAACTCCCTTTGAGATGGTGGAAATGAAATTCCACGTGAAACTGCCGATATTTGTTGCGCGGCAGTGGATACGTCACCGAACTGCGAACGTAAATGAATACAGCGCAAGGTATTCGATCCTTGAAAAGGAATTCTATATCCCGGAAACGGACGTTATGGCGGAACAGTCAAAAAGCAACAAGCAGGGGCGCGAGGAAACTCTTCCTGCAAAAGAAGCAAAGAAATATCAAAAGAAGATTTTAGACCACAGCCAGGAGTCCTATGATCTTTACAACTATCTTCTTAATGAAGAAGACAGCGAAGATTTTGAACCTGAAAGAAGCAACCTCGCCCGGGAATTGTCCCGCATGGTGATCCCCACCAATATTTATACACAGTGGTACTGGAAGATCGATTTGCATAATCTCCTGCACTTCCTCGGATTAAGGCTTGATGCTCATGCGCAGTATGAAATAAGGCAGTATGCTCAGGTAATGGCCGAAATGGTCAAAGCAGCCGTACCATTAGCCTGGGAGGCTTTTGAGGACTACCGGCTGAATTCGATCTATTTCAGTTCAAAGGAGAAACAGGTGCTTCTGCACTTCCTGAAAAAAGCCGGAGTGACAGATAAGGAATTTGAAAAAGCCTGCGATGAAGCAGGAATGAAGAACAAATTCGAGCGCAGAGAATTCACCGAAATGTTCAAAAGGTTCATGAACGGTGATAAGATCCCAATATAATAACTGTCAAACTATATCTTACTTTATACATTTTTAACGAATTGAAAATTCTTATTGCAAATGATTGAATAATTTTGCTTTTTATATTGTAGAATGTTGTATATTCAAATATAGAAATTGTGAATAATTATCTGTGAATACATTTTAACCCGGAGGTTTTATGAGTATTAACGGTTTTTCGTATATTAACCGGCGCAATTTCCTGAAAGGATCACTTGCCGGTGCTGCGATTCTCCCGAATATGAATATGAATTCAATGTTTCAGAGCATCGGACAGAGCAAAACAAAGATCGCGCTTGTCAAGACTAACGACAGGTTCAAGGGTGTTACCCAGGTGATGAAACTGATGGATCTCAGCGGGATAAACGGCAAAAATATAAATATCAAACCGAATTTTAATTCAGCCGATGACACTCCGGGTTCGACACATTATGATACATTAAAACAGATAGTCGCCGAAGTTCAGGAGCGCGGTTCGAAGGGGATAGTTCTCGGTGAGTCCAGCGGTCCCGGCGACACCCAGAAAATTATGGAGCAGAAGGGGGCTTTTGATCTGGCAAGCGAAATGAAATTTGATGTTATAAACTATGATACCATGCCGGAGAATGACTGGATAAAGATCCCGAAAGGAAATACTAACTGGGAAGACGGATTCCATGTACCAAAACATGTTATAAATCCGGAATACATGATCTCGACCTGCTGCCTGAAGACACATGCCTACGGCGGACATTTTACCATGTCCATGAAGTTGTCGGTCGGTTTGGTACCGGAGAACATCAGGCGGGGGATGCACAGATCACCTAACATGAGAAAAATGATCGCAGAGATCAATACTGCTTATAAACCTCAGCTTATCATTCTTGACGCTGTAAACGCCTTTGTGGACGGAGGCCCGTCAAGAGGAACGTTAAAAACAGCAGATGTTTTTGTTGCCGGAACCGACCGGGTTGCAGTTGATGCTGTCGGTGTGGCGATATTAAAAGATCTGGGCTCGAACGAAACAATCATGGGAACAAAAGTGTTCGAGCAGGAACAGATAGCGAGAGCAGTCGAACTCGGTCTGGGTATCAGCGGGCCTGACGAGATAGAATTCGTAACACCTGATAATTCGAGTAAAGAATACGCCGACAAGATCAAACAGCTTCTTCTTACTTAATAATTTATCTGAAACATCCTGAATTTTGAATTGTATACTAAAGGGCGTAGAAAATACGCCCTTTGTTTTTGCCGGAATTTTTGTATATTTACCGGAGAGCGGATCTAACTGGAGTTTGGAATGAGTGATAAGACCGATAAAAACGAAGATTATTACCTGAAACTCAGGAAAAAGATACGTAACTGGATCGATTCCAAAGGTGGTAAAGAAAGTAAATGGGGGGAGATAATCATCACTGCTCCTGATATGTTTCACCTGCTGTGGAAGCTTTCCACTGATCCCGAAGTTCCTGCCAAATCAAAAGCCATCCTGATGGGAGTAATTGTCTATTTTATCTCACCGATCGATCTTCTGCCTGAGGCAGTACTGGGCCCTATGGGTTATCTTGATGATATAGCTCTTACAGCATTCGTTTTGAACCGGCTCGTTAATGAAACCGATCCGCAGAAAGTAAGAAAACACTGGGCGGGAGAACAGGATATCCTGATACTTATCAAAAATATCCTGGCAAACGCTGACAAGTTCCTCGGCAAAGGCCTCTGGAACCGCCTCAAAAAACGGATCGGCACCTAATATTACCAAAATATACAACTCTAAGTATCAAATAGTTTACTTAGAAGAGCATTGTTAATCTAAGTAAAGAAAAGTTAACTTAGAAAGAGCATTGCACTTTCAATCCAGGTCAATAAGTTCTACTGGTTTCTGATGTTCAAGAATATCCCCCGGCTGACATTCAAGCACCGTACATAAAGTGTCAAGCGTAGTGAACCGAATCGCTTTTGCTTTCCCGGTTTTAAGCACCGAAAGATTAGCAATGGTTATCCCGACCTTTTCAGAAAGCTCATTCAGGGAAATCTTCCTTTTTGCCATCATTACATCGAGGTTGACGATTATACTCATATTAATTCCCCTGTTTATATTGTCAGTTTCTGTTCTTCCTGGATCTGAAAACCGATCCTGAAGATCTCGGCAAATATAATTATAAGAAGGCCGGCTAAGATAACAGGTCCGTTAAAATCCCACGAAAACCAGACTAACCAGTCCCCGGTAGACAGTTTGCTTCCAATAACCTTGTCAAGAGAGTAATAGTATAATTTCAAATATACCTCGATAAGCAAAATTAAAATTCCTGTCTTACGTGTGAGATGGAAATTCTCCAGCGAAAAGATGTTGTTCTTCGAAAAGTTAATCAGAATGGTCCTGATCTGTCTGACAATATAAATAACAAAAACAAGTAAGATCAGCATGGATACATTGAAGAATATTTTTGAATAAGTATCCTCGAGATCGAACATCATATTGCCTGTATGATATGTAACTTGCGCCGGTCTGGAAAAAATATCCGAATCAACCCGTATTCTGTCCATGCTTGATATGTTAACCTGCATTTTGAATGTGCTTGTTCCCTTTGATATTATATTGCCTACGGAATATAAGGAGACTATAATCAATGCCGTCAGTAAGAGATAATAAATGAAATTAACGGTGACACGCATTATTTTAAGTAATTTGTTTCTGTCTAAAGTTTTCATGTTTAATCCCAACTTATATTGTAAGTTTCTGTTCTTCTTTAATTTCAAATCCCAGCCGGAAGATCTCGGCGATCACTAAAACAGCCAGGCCGCTGAAAATAACCATCCAATTGAAACTATGAATAAATGAGATATCCCCATCCTGAATGAATATTTTTGATCTGAAAATTTCATTCAGGACAACAAACTTCACAAAAAAGAACACCTCTATTCCAATTATTAAATATCCGATAGTTCTTACTCTCTTTATATTCTCCATTTTAAACGGATCATCAAGATATAAGTTATTGAATATTTTTCTGAAATAATATATTACGAATGCAAGCATAACAAAGGCACTGACTGTAAATAAGGCTAAAAATATCAGGGGTAGCAGATCACCGGTTGATATTTTGAGTGTACCTGTCTGTAATTCGAACTCTGCCCGAGTATTTTCCGATTCAGAATAAACTTCTATCAGGCCCGAATCGTATATCTCAATTTTTGCCGGTATGGAAAAAGTACCCGGATTTGCTGTACCACTACCTGCAAAAACATCAATGATTATTTTAACCATTATAAGAGCTATTATCACCAGGACGAAATACCATGAAAAATTTGTGATAAAACGAAGAAATCTCAGGGATTGACTTTTTTTGAGAGTTTCCATATCTGACTCCTGTATTTATACAGCATTATAATTTCCAAAAATATTCTGAATAACCAATCCTGTTATCAAAAGGATAAAGAACAGAATCATTAGCCTGACAACTTTCTTCTTAATAGTTTCGCTATACAGCATCCATCCGTATACAGCGGATACAGCTGTCAGTTCAACGAAGTACACGAAGTTAAAAGCAAAAAGGTGTAAAAGAGGAATATCAACAAACGAGTATAATCCGGAAAAGTTTGCGGCAGAGAATAATCCTCCGAATTTTATTCCGAATATTACAGCGTTATTCATTCCGGGATCTTCAGGATGGATCTTTAGAAAAATCCAGCCGAATAATAAAGTCAGGATAAGAAAGCTTAAATATCCGAAGGGGATAAGGTAAGCAAGTTCAGTAAGGTCTTTTATCGCAGGGACTTCTTTAAGCCATAATTCCGCAAGAACAGATGCGTGAATTATAAAATCGATACCGATAAATATAAGCCAGGCCATAATTGTTGAAATTATAAATCTCGATCTATTCATAAACACCTCAGAAGTACTATTGACTCTTTATTGTTAGATAAAATAACACAAAATTATTAAATGTCAAGAAAAATTTATCGTAATTCGATATATAATAACTGTAATACGGTATATTTGTGTGTTTTGTTTCAAAAATCCCCCGGTTTTTTTGTAAAAAAGAATATTTGCACAAATTGTATAAAGTCGCTATATTTTACAATTAGTAAAAAATTGGGGTAATGATGAAAAATCTCTGGGATAATAAAGAAGCCGTAAAATATAAAAATGATCCTCTTGGGCTTCGTGTCTATTCTTCGCGTCTTTTAGGAAGTGATGAGCTTCTGGTTTCTCATGGCGGTGGAAATACATCTGTAAAATCCGAAGCAAAGGATATATTCGGTAAAGAACATGAAGTGCTGTATGTAAAAGGCAGCGGCTGGGATCTTGCTTCTATTGAGAAAGAAGGCTTCGCTCCTGTAAAAATGGAAGTTCTTAAACAGATGATCGAGCTGGATTTTATCAGCGACACCGATATGGTCAAAACCCAGAGGGCTGCAATGCTTGATCCATCTGCACCCAATCCTTCGGTTGAAGCCCTGCTGCATGCAGTGATCCCGTTCAGATTTGTTGATCATACTCATGCTGATTATGTCGTTACGATAACCAATAATGATTCGACTGAGAAAATATTGCAGGAGATATATGGAGACAAAATTCTGGTTATTCCATATTATAAGGCCGGTTTTATACTGGCGAAAAAAGCCTATGAACAGACCAGAAAAGTCAATTGGGATAAAATTGAAGGTATGGTTCTTTTGAATCATGGGATATTTACTTTTCATGATGATGCTGAGAAAAGCTATACCAGAATGATCGATCTTGTTCAGGAGGCAGAAACTTATCTGGATAAAAAGAAAGCTTATCAGAATATTGCAATTGAAAAAGATCCGCTGCCAGAAATCCGGTTTACGGATATCGCAAAGATCAGAAAAAATATTTCGGAAACAGCCGGAAAACCAATGCTGGGGAAACTGTTATCCGGAGAGAAGGAAAGAGGATTTTCAAATTTGTCGAATGTTCAGGAAATTTCCCGGAGAGGCCCCCTAACTCCTGACCATGTATTCAGGGCTAAAAGGATACCGGTTGTATTCAGTAAGGATATAAATACCAATATCAGAAAATATTCAGAAAATTACGAAAAGTATTTTGAAAAAAATAAGGACAACGGTCAGCAATGTCTCGATCCGGCACCAAGATGGGGGGTCTGGCCGGGTAAAGGACTTCTGGTTTTCGGAGGAAGTATAAAAGACCTTGATATAGTTTCAGGAATAGCACGACATACAATAGAAGCGATCCAGTGGGGAGAAGCGATCGGCGGATGGAAAGCACTGTCCGAAAAAGATATTTTTGACATTGAATACTGGGAACTTGAGCAGGCAAAATTAAGACTTGATAAAAAATCTTTGTTGTTCCAGGGGAAAACTGTGCTTGTGACAGGCGCAGCCAGCGGAATAGGCAGGGCTTGTGCCAAATCTTTTGCGGAGAACGGGGCAGTGGTGGCAGCGATAGACATCAACCCGGGTATTGAAACAATGTTTGAAGCGGATAATATCCTGGGTATAGTCTGCGATGTGACGGACGACCACGCTATTAAAGATGTACTGAAAAAGCTGATTCTAAATTATGGCGGGCTGGATATTCTCGTTACCAATGCAGGTACTTTCCCCAAAAGCTCCAATATCGAAGACCTTGATGACGGATCATGGGAAAAAAGCATGAATCTTAATCTGACAAGTCATCAAAAAGTAATGAGGGCATGTATACCCTACCTGAAATACGGGATAGAACCGGCTGTAGTTGTCATGGCTTCTAAGAATGTTCCCGCTCCCGGTCCGGGAGCTGCTGCATATTCCGTCGCCAAAGCCGGACTGACACAGTTAGCCCGCGTGGCAGCTCTGGAGCTCGGTCAATACGGTATCAGGGTAAATATTATTCACGGCAACATGATCTTTGATACCGGGATCTGGACTAAAGAGGTTCTTGAAGGACGGGCAAAACACTATGGAATGACTGTTGAGGAATACAAAACAAATAATCTTCTGCGAACCGAGATCACATCGAAGAATGTGGCTGAACTGGCAATGGCAATGGCCGGCCCGGCATTCGCCAAAACCACCTGCGCGCAGGTTCCGATTGACGGAGGTAATGAGAGAGTTATATAATTTCAAAGAATACAACAAATAAAAAATCCCGGTACGTTTGAAGTACCGGGATTTTTTATTGAAAAAATATGTTAGCTGTTTTTCACTTCGTTGTAAATATCCATGGCTTCTTTTACGTTTGCATTTTCATGTATGATCGCCTGGAGAGAGCGTGCCATTGGAACGGGATCGGGACTCTGCCAGATGTTTCTGCCGAGATTGATACCCGAGGCGCCGTTCTGGAGCCCGTCATAAACAAATTCGAGAACTTCCTTTTCAGTCTCACACTTGGGTCCCCCTGCCATCACAACAGGGACCGGACATCCATTTACCACTTTATCAAAATCCTTTGCGCAGTAATATGTCTTGACGACTCTTGCGCCAAGTTCTGCAGCGATTCGGCAGCATAGGCCGAGATATCTAGCTTCACGTTTTTCCATTTCTTTACCCACAGCAGTTACAGCCATGACCGGAATACCTAAATCTTCACAATCGTTGACGAGATCTGCCAGATTCATAAGAGTCTGTCTTTCGTATTCCGTTCCGATAAAAACCGAGACACCCACAGCGGTTGCGTTTAGCCGGATGATCTCATCTATCGAGGTCGTCAGACTTTCATTGGCAAGATCTTCTCCGACAACACTTGTACCTCCTGAAACTCTCAGGATCACAGGCTTTTTCAGCCCCGGATCGATAGCCGCACGAAGTACTCCTCTGGTAACAAAAAGAGCGTCACAATATGGCAGCAGCGGTTTTATTGTTTCTGCAGGTCTCTCAAGGCAGTGCGTAGGTCCCTGAAAATATCCGTGATCTATCGGTAGAAAAAAACACTTGCCGTCTTCCTGAATGAGTTTACTTAATCTGTTCTCTGTTCCCCAGTCCATTATTATTACCTCCGGTAGTTGTATATATAATTTTTATTGTCTGAAGGATTGATCTAACATTATAATTATTTAAAAGCATTTTTTCAATATAAATTCTTATCCGCAAGGTGTGGTGAGATTCAAATTGGATAACAAAAAAAGACTGCAAACAAATAATGATCGCAGCCTTGAATATAGAAATTTTTGATAAACTGCTTACTATGCTTTTTTCAGGTCAACTGGGAACAGCTTGTTTACCTTCGGGAAGTTTATACTGCCTAAAACGATTAATGTAAGGATATTGACAGCTATGGCGATCAGCAGAATCTGAAAATACATATTAAGGTCGGTAAACTCCGGAACTGCTCTGTTCTTAAAAGCTCCCAAAACAACAAAACCTCGTAAAACTTCAATATATATCATAACTCCTGCCATAACCCTGTAACCGTATCTGATCGTCTCCATCACCTGGTATTTGGATTTTCTCATGATAGAATAAAAAAACCAGGTAATAAAAGCATAAATGTAGACTGTATAGTTGTGGTTTAATATGAAATAGTTAGCTGTCAATAATAGTATTGAGCATACCAGATGCAGTTTCATATTAAAGATCAGTTTTAAACCTTTATGTTTAAAGTCAACAATGATCTCAGCATCCGTATCTATCGCAGCCTGTTTCATTTCTTCTTTGGTTTTTTTGTCAAAAACCACAAAGACAAAAAACAAAACAGTGATTAAAATTATTACTGAAATGACAATACCATATTTAACGAAAAATATCGGAGTAACATCATAACCAAGAAAATAAGTAACAAAAATGAACAGTAGCTGTGAGGAAGGTAAAACATAAAGGACAATGGTCCCGGCCTTGTCATTAGATTTTTGTACGATCTCAGAGTGTTCTTTTGTATATCCTTTTTTTGCCAGTTTTTTCATGTTCCAGATAAAATTGACCGAAAGGTATCCCATCAGAAATAGTCCCAGGTTGAATCCGGCAAAATATGCAAAAGTCATTAAATCTATTGAACCATTCATTATATGTACCTCGATAAAATTTACTTACACTGTTTTTGAAACTGAAGGATCAGGGAACATCCTTTTGATCCTCGGATGATTATTGATCCCCAGAATTATTACAGCAAGAACGTCAATCATAAAAATTACAGCAAGGGTAACATCAAAATAGCTGAGCGGTTCGAGGCTTTCTTTGAATTCCTCCATAAAGAACGAAACAAAGATCAAACCTTTGCAGAACTGGATCAATATGGTCGTTAACGATATGATCTTATAGCTATTTCTTATTGTTGCCTGAACCTGATACTTCATTTTATATAATTTGAGAAAGATTATCCAGGGGATCAAAGCATAAAGATACAGAATCGGTCTGTGATTAAAATACATGAATGTATAGTAGATCAATATCAGAGATGCCGGAATCTCCAGTTTCCAGTTAATGATCATTTTTAAGGCTCTGAACTTGAAATCTATTACTACTTCCGAGTCAGTTTCGATCGCTAATTCTTTTAGTTCCTTTTCATATTTCTTATTAAAAAAGAACAGATAAACTGCGATTGCGATCCAGCCGATAAACGTAGCTACTGAAGAAATATATCTGAAGTAAAGTTCAGTAGTTATCGAATATCCCATTAAAACAAGTATAACCGTCTCAATGATCTGAGCAGCGATAAATATACTGAGAAAGACTCTTATACCGATTATAGCCTGTTTGTGAGTGATATTGATATATTCTTCTGAATAACCCTTTTTCCGGAGCCGTTTCGGGCTGAAAAGACTCCACATTGTGGCAAAACCGACTCCAATAAAAAGTAGGTTAAATAGCAGAATTTTATATAGGTCCTGTGTAGAAATGAAATCCATTATAATCCCCTTAAAATATTATTAAATTCAAATACTTGAAAAAATATATAACTTAGCAATATTAAAATACCTTTCTTAAACAACTGCTTCCGGAACAGCAGTTTCTCCAAATGCACTTTTAATTATGGAGTGATTCTTAATTCCAGTGCTTATAGCGCCGAGCACATAAATCATAAAAAGAACGGCTAATGATATTTCGAAATAATTCAATATCTCTAAACTATTATCTAATTCGAATATAAAATATGCAACAAATAGAATACCTTTGGAAAATTGAGAAAATATTGTATTCCTTGACATAGTGATATATATATTCTGTATTGTTTTTCTAACCTGATATCTCATTTTATATAAAACATGCACCGTCGCCAGAGGAGCAAAAGAAAAAAGGTAAAGCACGGGTGAGTGATCAAAATACATTATATTGAAATATATTAATATTAATGAAGCGGGGACTTCAAGTTTCCAGTTCAGGATCATTTTTGCTGTTTTATAATTGAAATCGATCACTAATTCTTCGGCTTCATTTACTCGTTTTTTTAATTCTGTTTGATATCTCTTGCCGTAAAGCATTAAATAAACAAAAATTACGATCCATCCGACAAAATATGCTGGAAGAATTATATACCCGACATAAAACTTCATTGTTATTGAATACCCAAATAAGTTGAATATCAGTGCCGCAATTATCTGGATGATAAAGAATATTCCGAGAAATCTTATTTTACCTGAAGTACCATGTTTTTTAGTAACGTTGATAAACTCTTCGGAAAATCCTGCTTTCTGCAGATACTTTAATTTAGATGTATGCCTTAGGTACAGTAAACCTGTACCTGCAAAAGTCAGATTTAAAAACAAGATCGGCAATAAATTCTTAAATGATATAAAATCCATTATTGACCCCATTAAATTATATTCAAACTTAAATCCTGAAAGTAAATGTTTCCTAAAACCATGAAAATCCCTTCTTTAACTGTTATGGTATAATCCTTTTTAGCCTGTAACATGACAATTATTATAACAAGTAAATAACAGAAGGTCTGTATCATACCATCCAGTAAACTTACCGCATTTAAATTTGAAGAGGCAATTGTTGAAATTAATCCCCTTATCAAAAAATGTTTTAAATGCAGTATTAACATAATTGCTTTTCTTTTGATTCAGTTTATTTATTTCTGTGTTTTTCGTTTTCATATTTTGTTAATCAAAAAATAGTGAAAGGTTATCACCAAAAATATTCTCGATCTGTTCTCTGTTCATTCCTTTTTGAAGAAGTTTTCTTATTTGTTCTTTAAATGCTTTAGAATCATCATCGGGAGAAACAGGTAAATGTTTTTTAACAAAGCTTCCTTTTCTGCCGTTGCTTTCGATATATCCTGAGCTTTCCAATTCCATATATGCCCTTGCGACAGTATTGATCGCAACATCCAACTGTGATGCCAGGCCTCTTATAGTAGGCAGCGATTCTCCAGGCGCCAGATCACCGTTCTCAATCAATCTTTTGATCTCACCTACAAGCTGTTCATAGATCGGGACAGGTGAATTTAAACTGATCTTAAGCATATAATATTACCTGTTTGTATTAATACAAAATAATATAATAAGTGTTTTGTATTAAGTCAAGCAAAAATGTACAAAAATCAGAAAATGGCTTATATATTATTGAATAACAACGATTTATATGCATCCTAAATTTGCTCCTTTATTATTCTATTGTATTATTATGTATTAATACGTAATTATTTATTAATTGTTTCATCATGCATTTTATGTTTTGAAAAATCGGTTATTACAATTCTGCAAGATATTATAATTTCAAATATAATGCCTTGATTTTGTCATATATTTTACCTAATTTTTCGATTGTTTTTTGCTGCTAATCACTGTTAACGGTTTCCTGCCGATATACCGCGGAATTCGTTTTTGAGATTGGATTCAGAATTTTAATATTTTTTTAGTACTGAAATTTTATGGAGGTTTGATGGGTCCTGGAAATACTCCGATGGTTAAAGCCGGAGAGGTCTATGCTAAGCTGGAATGTGTAAATCCTACAGGAAGTATTAAAGACCGGATCGCTAAATATATTTTTGATAAAAGTGAGGAAAAAGGATTTCTAAAACCAGGAATGACAATTGTTGAAGCATCCAGTGGAAATACCGGAATAGCAATGAGTTATTTTGCTAAGCAAAAAGGTTATCCAATAACAATTGTGATGCCTGAGAATATGTCAGATGAAAGAAAACAGTTAATTGAAGGATTAGGCGCAAATCTTATACTATGTTCAGAAGGGGACTTTGCTGAAGCGGCTGCGATACGAAATAAAATTGCAGATAATCCGGAATTCTTCAATCCTGATCAGTTTTCAAATCCTCTTAATGTGGAATGTCATAAAGTTACAACAGGTTCTGAAATTATAGAACAGATAAAACCATATTCAGATATAATTGACGCCTTTGTTGCCGGAGTGGGTACCGGTGGTACACTGATAGGTGTTGCAAAGGCGCTGAAAGAGATCAATCCGGATGTTCATATTGCTGCGGTTGAACCGGCCGAATCTCCGGTCATGAGCGGCGGCAAATCGGGAATACATGAGATCCAGGGTATAGGTGACGGTTTTATCCCGGCAATCGCCGGAGATGGTGGTGACGGTCTGCATGAAATAATTGATGAAGTAATATGTATATCAAGTGAAGATGCAAAAAATGCTGCAATGAATATCCAAAAAGAATTCGGTTTCTGTGTGGGAATTTCTTCAGGAGCTAATTATCTTGCCGCAATCCAACTTCGGGAAAAGTATAAAACTGTTGTTACGGTTTTTGCTGACGGTTTCGTAAAATATATGTCAAACGGTCTCTCCCGGCTTGAAGAAAACAAATGTATATATGAAGATAAAAATAGTCTGTACTATAAAATGATAGAAAACAAATGATCCATAAAGATATTTTACCTGAAAATCCC
>JBHPLC010000060.1:0-11268 GCA_042564455.1 Candidatus Zhuqueibacterota bacterium
TCCCGGGGATATTTTGGAATTATGTAAAATTGCAGAACCCACGCATGGATTGATAACAAATATTGGAAAAGGACATATAGAGTTTTTCAAATCCGAAGATGAAGTCTTAAAAACAAAGTCTGCCCTTCTGAATTGGGTTAAAGATTCCGGTGTGGGATTTATCAATGGTGATGATGAAAGACTAAAACCATTTAGAGGTACAGGAAAGAAAACAATCTCTTTCGGTTTGTCCGGTAACAATGATTTTTGTACCTCGGATATTGAGATGTCTCAAGATGCGTGTTACAGATTCCTGCTGGACAATAAAACTGATATCAAACTCAAAATACCGGGAAAAAAGAACATATATAATGCAGCTGCTGCTGCTGCGGTCGGAAATGAATTCGGTTTATCCAATAAATTGATTAAAGAAGGTTTGGAATCTTTCAAAGCATATTCACTGCGCGGTGAGATAATTGAATGGAATAATATCAATATAATAAATGACTCGTACAATGCTAATCCGGATTCCATGCTGGCTGCCCTGGAATTACTGAAAGAGTTTCCGGGAAAAGGCAGCAGGATCGCAGTATTGGGTGATATGCTTGAACTTGGATCTGCGAGCAGAAATGAACACTGGAATATCGGTTTGAAATTGTATGAATACAATATAAAAAGACTAATTACTGTTGGTATAGATTCGGAACATATAACAAATGCAGCTTCAAAAAGCGGAAAAGTGATATCAACACACGTGAACAGTCATGATGCCGCAGCTTATATATTGAAAAAAGAGCTGCAGACCGGTGATATCGTACTTGTGAAGGGTTCGCGCGGATGTAAAATGGAAAAAGTTTTAGATCATTTAATATCGAGTGAAAATAATTGAGATTCAATTCAGAAAATATCTTCGGAGCAAAGGTCGGTGTAATTGGCGCAGGAAAAAGCGGTCGGGCTGTCTCAAATCTTCTTCTTAAAAAAGGTGCAGATGTATTTTTGAGTGACGGCCGTTATTCTGATGACCTGAAAAAAGCCTGTTCAGAACTGGATACTGCAGGTTTTTCATTTGAATTAGGGATACAGACCGATAGGGTTATAAAAAACAAGGATCTGCTGGTAATAAGTCCGGGAGTGGCAATAGATAATCCTTATGTGTTAAAAGCTGTCGAAAAAGGAATACCTGTTACCGGGGAATTAGAAGCTGCATTCTGGTTCTGCAAAAACAAAATTATTGCAGTAACGGGAACTAACGGAAAATCAACTGTGACAATGATGCTGGAGAATATTTACAGAACAGCCGGCAGAACGGCACTGGGTGCAGGAAACCTCGGAATTGCTTTTTCAGAAATAGTTGACACTGTTGATCCGGAAGTCTATTTGATATTAGAAGTTTCGAGTTATCAGCTTGAGACAATCAATAAATTTAAACCAAATACGGCTGTCATATTGAACATAACACCGGATCATCTGCACAGACATAAGACTTTTGAAGAATATGTCAGAAGAAAACTTGATATAAGCAGAAATATGAATGGTGAAAGTCTGATAGTATTGAATCAGAATGATCCTGTTCTTGTTTCGTCCGATATTCCGGGAAATGCAGTTAAGCAGTGGTTCAGCAATGACAGCACGGTTGAAAACGGAGCCGGTGTAATGGAGGATAAATTATTTGCCTTCAAAAACAGAGATGCGGTTGAGATAATACCGGTAAATGAAATACCTGTTCCGGGTTTCCACAATATTGATAATGCACTGGCCTGCACTTGTGCGGCTATAAATGACGGAATTGAACCTGAATACATCGCAATAGGGATCAGATCCTACAGCAATCTCGAACACAGGCTGGAGTTAGTAAAAGAGACCGGCGGTGTTAAATATTATAATGATTCAAAAGCTACAAATATAGATGCAATGATCCAGGCATTAAAGACATTCACAGAACCGGTTATACTTATTGCCGGAGGTGAGGACAAAGGCAGTGACCTCTCAATCGCCAATGATATGATAAAGGAAAAGGTTAAGACTCTTATTCTGCTCGGAGAAGCTGCCGGGAGAATGAATGATGTCTGGTCGGAAGTATTTGAAAATATTGTGCACATTGACTCATTTGAGGATGGTGTCCTGACAGCATCTAAAGATGCACTGCCGGGAGAAGTAGTGCTTTTATCACCCGGTTGCGCAAGTTTTGATATGTTTAATAGTTTTGAAGAACGCGGTGAAGCATTTAAAAATATAGTTAATTCAATTTAATTTGATGGCAGAGAAAAAACCGACAACAGATCTTTTACTGCTGGCTGCAATATTGACACTTGTTGCAGTAGGAATAGTAATGGTATTCAGCGCCAGCACGTTCAAAGCTGAAAAAGATTATGGTGATACTTATCATATCCTTAAAAAACATCTGATACGTGTTGCGATCGGTCTTGTTCTGATGGTGATTCTTTCAAGGATCAATTATAATTACTTCAGGAAATTTGCTAAAACAGGATTGTTTCTGGCAGCGGGATTGATAATGTATATGTTCTTCTCAAATGCTGTTGCAGTTAAAGGATCTGTCCGGTGGCTTGAACTCGGAGGTTTTTCTTTTCAGCCTTCGGAATTTGCAAAAATAGCTATCGTTTTTTACATGGCTGATGCAATTATAAGAAAACAGGACAAATTTGACAGTTTAGTGGAGGGATTTCTGCCTCTGCTTCTGATACTGGGTAGTATGTGTTTACTTATCCTGATCGAGCCGGATTTCAGCAGTGCGGTTATAATCGGGTTCATAGTATTCATAATGTTCTATTTAGGAAAGGTCAGGATCAGACATTTAGCAGGAACGATCATTACAATTATACCGATAATGGCTCTTGCGGTCTCATCGTCACCGTACAGAATGAGAAGGTTTACAGGTTTTCTTGATCCTTCCGCAGACACTCTCGGAATCAACTATCAGATAAACCAGTCCCTTATCAGTCTGGGATCGGGAGGATTTACCGGAGTGGGGATCGGACAAAGCAAGGAAAAACTCCTGTACTTACCGGAGCCTTTTACGGATTTTATATTTTCAATACTTGGTGAGGAACTCGGATTTCTCGGCGCAATATTCGTAATGATCATGTTCTTTATAATCCTCTGGAGGGGATTAAATATTTCAGCTAAGATTTCAGATCCTTACGGAAGCATTCTTGCTGCGGGAATTACACTCAATATAGTTGTTACTGCTATGATAAATATCGGCGTTGTATGCGGACTTCTTCCGACGACAGGACTTCCCCTTCCATTTATCAGTTACGGAGGATCGTCCTTATTATTCACGCTTGCATCGTGCGGAGTCCTGTTGAATATAGGACGATCGTACGGTGGAGTTTCAAAAGAGGTTATAACCTGACAAAAATAATCGCAATTATAGTATTTGAAAGATATAACATAATAAAATGAGATTTGGAAAAATAAAACATCTGCACTTTACGGGAATAGGCGGCGCCGGAATGAACGGGCTGGCAGAGATTATGGTCAATCTTGGTTTCAGAGTGAGCGGTTCGGATCTGATCGAAAGCGCAGTCACACGGAGAATGGAAGATTTCGGTGTGGATGTTTATTATAATCATGATGCAGAAAATATTTCTTCAGCGGATGTTGTCATTTATTCTGCTGCCGTTCAGCCTGATAATCCCGAATTAATAGAAGCAAAACGCCTAAATATACCTGTAATAAAGCGTGCAGTTATGCTCGCAGAGATCATGCGTTTAAAACATGGGATTTGTATATCGGGTACGCATGGAAAAACAACAACTACCAGTATGGTCGGGCAGGTTCTGACCGGAGGTGGTCTGGATCCGACTGTTGTTGTCGGCGGGAAAGTGAAGAGTCTTGAATCTCATGTAAGACTGGGCACCGGTGACTATCTGGTAACAGAGGCGGACGAATTCAACCGTTCATTTCTGACCCTCTCCCCTACTACTGCGGTTATTACGACACTTGAGATCGAGCACCTTGATACTTACGGGGAGATCGATGAATTAAAGGATGCGTTCTTTGAATTTGCATCCAAAGTACCGTTTTACGGGTGTATAATTGCATGCTGCGATGAAGAAATGATCCGGGAGCTGCTTCCAAGGCTTGAAAAACGGATCATTACTTACGGACAGAGCAAGGATGCCGACTATCAGCCGGAAGACATTGAATTCGATCAGTTCGAGTCATCCTTTGCCGTCAGGTATAAAGGAGATTCTCTGGGATATTTTAAGATAAATAATCCGGGCGTTCATAATGTGAAAAACGCTCTTGCGGCAATTGCCGTCGGGATGGAGTTCGAAGTCCCTATTGAGATAATCAGGGCTTCCTTACAGGAATTCGGGGGAGTTTTCAGAAGGTTTGAACTGAAGGATGAAATAGATGATGTTATGATAATCGATGATTATGCGCACCACCCCACTGAGGTAAAAGCAAGTTTAAATGCGGCAAGGTCCGGATGGAGAGACAGAAAGATAAAGGCGATCTTTCAGCCTCATTTGTTTTCAAGGACACGCGACTTTTACAAGGAATTCGGTGAAGGTTTCGGTGATGCTGATTCTGTCATAATCACAAGTATTTATCCCGCAAGAGAAAAACCTATTAAAGGAATATCCGGAAGAATGATAGCGGACTGGGCAGAAAAATGCGGACATAAAGACGTTAATTATATCCCTGATAAAAAAGATGTAATAGAATATGCGGCAGATAACGCAAAGCCCGGTGATATGATAATCACTCTCGGAGCCGGAGATGTATGGGATATAAGCGAAAGAATAATACTAAACCTTAAAAAGAAACATCTGTAGAATGAATCATAACAGGAAAAAGCCACCTGGAAAAATGAAGAAGCTGCTGCGGTTTCTAAAACGTCTGGTCTATTTTTGTGCGGCTGGTGCAGGCATTTATTTTACAGGCATGTGGATCAATCACTGGGTACACAATTCCGATACTTTCCTCGTAACCCATGTTGAGGTCGAGGGGGCTAAATTGTTATCCGAAGAGAATATTCTTGCGCTGGTCAAACTCGAGCCCAATGTCAGGATCTTTGACATCGATGTAGCACCTTATATAGATATGGTAAAGAGCAATCCGTATGTGGAAAAAGTCTCGATCGGAAAAAAACTGCCTCAGACAATAAAGATCGATCTCGAAGAAAGAGTCCCTGTTGCCATCATAGACCTGTACAAAGACTGTCTGACTGACAAGAATGGCTATCTGCTTCCGAAACTTAAGAACATAGCATACCTGGCCGAGCTCCCGGTTATTACCGGTGTATCTCTGGATAATCCGAAAACCGGTGAAAAAAGCGAGGATGAACCACTGATAAAATCACTGGATTTCATTAATATTTTAAATGAGGAAATTCCTTTTTTCAGTAACAGCATTTCGGAAATACATTATGAAAATGAAGAGATATCAGTTTATCTGTCGGATCACGGGACAATGATTAAGTTCGGAGAGGACGGATATTCTCTCAAGATACAGAAGCTGATATATTTTCTTGAACATTATCAAAAACAGAACGAGATATCAAATTTAATATATATAGATCTTAACTACAAAGATCAGATAGTTGTAAGGGAAGTAAATTCAGGACAATAAGATTCATAAAAATATAAGTTCTCGCCAAAATAAAAGAGAAAAGGAGTATCTCATGCCGGAAAAAGATATCCTTGTTGGCCTTGATATCGGAACGACAAAAATAGCAGTTGTTGTCGCCGAGAAGGGCCAATTTAATGAAATTAAGATCTTAGGTGTCGGGGTGAGCCCGTCCGAAGGTCTCAGAAGAGGTGTGGTAATAAATATCGACAAGACTGTCCGCTCTATTCAGAAGGCTGTTGAGGATGCGGAATTAATGTCCGGGGTGGAAATAAAATCGGTTTATGCAGGAGTTGCCGGAGATCATATCCGCAGTTTTAATTCACGGGGGATAGTCGCAGTATCGAACAACGAGATCAGCCAGGCTGACATCGAAAGGGGCATCGAGGCTGCCAAAGCGATATCCCTCCCTATCGACAGGGAAATACTGCATATCCTGCCGCAGGAATATATAATCGATGACCAGGACGGAATCCGTGATCCGATCGGAATGTCGGGTGTGCGGCTCGAAGTCGAAACACATATTGTTACCGGGGCTGTTACATCTGCGCAGAATATTTACAAAAGTGTGGAACGTGCCGGACTGATTGTGCAGGACCTTGTACTTGAACCTCTTGCATCGAGTTATGCGGTGATCGGTGATGACGAACGCGAACTGGGTGTGGGACTGCTGGATATCGGCGGCGGTACGACAGACATCGCATTATTCTTCGGCGGCAGTATCAGGCATACCGCGGTGATCGGTCTCGGAGGTAAAAATGTGACAAACGATATTGCTATAGGTTTGAGAACTCCTCCGGATCAGGCGGAAAAGATCAAGATTGATTACGGATGCTGCGACATCAACCAGATTACTGCAGAAGAATATATTACCGTTCCCGGTGTTGGCGGAAGAGAACCGAGAAAGGTGTCACGTTCGATACTGACCCGTATTATTCAGCCGAGAATGGAAGAGATATATCATCTTGCTCTCCGTGAGATCAAGAAATCAGGATATCTTGAACTTCTGACTTCAGGAATAATCCTGACCGGCGGCTGCAGCATGATAGCAGGATCAGTGGAACTGGCAGAATCGGTCTTTGATCTGCCTGTTCGATTAGGAAATCCCGAGGGAATATCGGGACTGACGGATTCGGCTAACAATCCAAAATTCGCCACAGGAGTCGGCCTGTTAATTTACGGAGACCATAACCGGTCAAACAGTGAGTACTACGAAACAGCTGATGATGACGAGCTTTTTGACAAGATCACCGTAACGATGAAAAAATGGTTCAGAGAATTCTTTTAATGAAAAATATAGATAGAAATAATATAAAAGCGGAGGAGAAGGAAATGACTTTTGAATTTGCAGAAAATTTAACAGAAGGCGCGATAATGAAAGTTGTCGGCGTTGGCGGAGCCGGCGGTAATGCCGTGAACGGCATGATACAGAAAAACCTCAGGGGGGTGGATTTTGTTGCCGTCAATACAGATTCGCAGGCACTTGACTCAAACCGTGCCGACATCAAAGCCCAGATAGGCCGCAGTATCACCAAGGGGCTGGGAGCGGGAGCCAATCCCGAGATCGGACGCAAAGCGATCGAAGAAGACAGGGACTCTATCGCCGAGATCCTGACCGATACCGACATGGTATTCGTTACGGCAGGTATGGGCGGCGGGACAGGAACCGGCGCAGCTCCTGTAGTGGCAGAGATCGCAAAGGATATGGGCGCTCTGACTGTGGGCATCATAACAAGACCTTTCCAGTTTGAAGGAAAAGTCAGAACACAGCGCGCCGATGAAGGTATCGAGGAACTGAAGGACAAGGTCGATACCCTTATTATCATTCCGAATCAGCGGCTATTGTCCATCGTATCAAAAGAAACCACCCTTTCATCAGCATTTGCTCTTGCCGATGACATCCTGTACCAGGCGACAAAAGGAATATCCGATCTTATCACGGTACCGGGGCTTGTGAATCTTGATTTTGCGGATGTCAGAACAATAATGATGAACATGGGTGATGCACTGATGGGTACCGGTTTTGCGGCCGGCGACAACAAGGCCATCGAAGCGGCAACACAGGCAATTTCGAGTCCGCTTCTCGAAGAAGTATCTATCGAGGGTGCGGAAGGTGTT
Organism: Candidatus Zhuqueibacterota bacterium; assembly: GCA_042564455.1. GTDB lineage: Bacteria > SM23-31 > SM23-31 > SM23-31 > SM23-31 > JBHPLC01. Next base: position 7,696 of record JBHPLC010000060.1, read on the forward strand.
CTCGTGAACATCTGCGGCGGCAGAGAAATGACGTTATTTGAAGTAAACGATGCGACATCAGTGATCTTTGATTCGGCCGGGAAAAATGCAAATATCATTTTCGGCGCTGTGATCGATGAGGAACTGAAGGATGAAATGCGCGTAACCGTTATTGCGACGGGTTTCAATACGGAGAAGAAAATCCAGAAGGCTGAACAGAAAAACGTTGAAAAACTGGTTATTGACTCAAATCTTACAAGCAGAGAACGGGACAAACCGACTTTTACACGGCTGGAAGAGATCCAGATCGATGAGGAACATTTTACGGAAGTGGATTCAACGCAATCATTCGCTTCGGATGATCTCGACATCCCGGCGTTCTTGCGTAAACAAATGGATTAACTTTTTACCCTCCTCCTGACACAAAAAATTGGGGTAACCTGCAGCTTTGCGGTTACCCCAATTTTATGGAGTTTTACTTCTAATTATCTACTCATTGATGGCCACTATCTAAATATTTCATGTATTATTTCCCCCTTAGAAAAGGGGGAACTAAAGGGGGTTGTTATTCATCCCCATCCCGCAAAGAGGATGTTACACCTTTAAAAGTGGTTTCTAATCACCAGATCAACCAAGAGCCTCCTTACAGTATTCAACACAATTCTTTACTTCAGCTACCGCATCAGAACCTTCGGGTATCCGGTATTCGAGCTCTATATCGGCGGGAAACGTGTATTTTTTCCTCTTCATCAACTGCAGGATCAATCCGAGCGGTGTGTCTCCCTGGCCAAACGGCATGTTCGGGCCATTGTTCACCTTGCGGTCTTTCAGGTGCAGGCTCAGGATACGCCCTTCTTCAGCGTATCGTTCGATTATGGGGATCGGTGATTCGCTCGTTCCCGCAACATAATGACCGACATCGAAGTTCATACCGAGGTATTTCCCATAGGAGAACGGTGTTTCCCAGCTCCCGGAATTGATCCTCGTGTGGTTATGGAAACCGATCATGATCTCATGTTTATCGGCATAAGGTCCCAATATTTTCGCTGTTTCTTCCGATAATTCGGTCGTTATACCATTTGCGCCTAACGCTCTGGCAACATTAAAGCAATAGTCTATTTCCGGTCCCGTCATGCTTCCGCCAATATTATCAAACTTGACGATATGGATGTTAACTCCTGCATCGTTGTATTTTTTCCGGAGAGCCCTGTATCTGTCCATTGAAACCGATTCACGCCATTGTCTCACCTGATCAGTTTGAGCCTGCCGGGCTGTCTGGTACTGAGCCCGCTGCTCCTCGGTCACATCTGCGCCGCGAGGAGCCCGGATACGTTCAAAGGTCGGAATTCCGGCGAATTCTTCAGCCGGTCCGCCCATTAATTCGACCGAACTGAGCCTGCACTGAAGTATATATTTGAGAATGTCATCTGCTGTACCGGGCATACTGCGCCAGCTGTATGTAATAGCCCCGATCTGTACTCCGTTAAAGTTTGAGTTGGGTTTGATCTGATCCTGCCCGAACAATCCCCGGGGCAGAACGGTCAAAGCTGCTGCGGCAGTTGCAGTACTGCCTATAAATTCTCGTCTGGTTATCTGTCTTCCCATTTGATTGGTCCTTTCAGAAAGTCTTTCAGACTATATCATTTTTCACGAATGTTGCCGTACTGCGAAGTACATGTTATACTGGAATGTAAATAAATCAGATAATAATGTCAATATTTTACGGAATGATGAACAGCTGAAGTATCACATCTGCCCCATTAGTTTATCCAGCGGACATTTATCGGCAAACGTAACATAAGCGCCGCAAATAATAAAACACAATGCAACAAAAAATGTCCAGTACGCCAGGATCTGCCCGAACTTTTTAACGCTGTCCTCTGTCCTGGTTGATGTGAAATAAATGAAATATCCTATTGTGACCCAAAATGTTGCAGGTATAAAACTAAAAAAAAAGCACATATTAAACCTCCCATAAACTGTTTTACTTAATAAATATAAAAGCAGCTATTTATTGGATTGCGAAGAAGACATACAATACGTTAGGAGAGTTTGAAGACGGTATATAAATCTTTTCTCCTTACCATTTCTGCTGAGCACGGACAGTTACCGGATTAAAGATTATTGGAAGTCCCAAAATTGACATACCAAATGTTTGAGCACGAAAATTAGATTCTATATTTAATAAACCGCCAACATATTTTCTTGTAATCCCATAAATAATCCCATAAAAGAGAAAACTGCCATATGCCCCGGCAACGGTCCTGCCAAAACTCCCCTGTTCATTATTTGCTTTATGCACCGCAAACGCCTGACCGAGAGGCATAAGCGGTGCAGCATAAAATGACTCTGCGCCAAAAACCGCTGCAAATGGTAATGCAACTGCCAGTTCTCCCACTCCCCCCACAACATAAGCTCCAGCCCTTTGTTATCATAATCCGGTAGTGTATAGGTGCTCCCTGCCACTCCTGCACAAGCAATAGCGAAAATCCATTTTTTGTATGCCGGAACCTCTTCCTCTTCTTCCTCCTGCGTACGGTTGTTCCAGTTGACATCCAAATGCGGACGAAGAGTATTTGCACCCGGTCAGGCTTTAAATTCAGGATAAACTGGTGCACTCTCGTACCGTATTAATTCAAGATTCTGAACTGTTTGTATCGCTGCAGTAGGTGGATTCATATTTTTGAGGCCGGTGATGATATCAAGTGTGAGGAATTTTTTCAAAGCAAGATTTGTCAATTGTCCGTGAACACTTTGCTGCCATACTCCGGTAATCAAAAACAAAAACGGGAGAATGACAATTACTTTTGTCTTACAATTACTTATAATGCAACTCCAAAGGCTGTTAAACAATAGATATTATCCGATATTCCCCACTTTCCGCTTACTCCTTTCAAATGGCTGTCTTTGCCAGCTCTTTGAGCATCTCCTTGAGTTTCGACTGCATCTGTTCATCGAGTGTCTGCCCTGTTCTGGTTATGCTGTAGACAAAATCACGGCGGGTTTTGTTTTCTTTTGTATCATGATCCATATCTTTTATCATCTCATAAGCGCGGTCATAATCGCCGGTCTTTATAAAATACTCAGCCAGATAACTCTTATCATATCTATCCAGATCAAAATGAAAAAGACTATTCAATACCATTTCAGAAGCATAAACATTACCCGTTATCAGTGACTTGGCCGATACAAAAAAACTTCGGGTTATCCGCCCTACTCCCTTACTTTCAACTTCTCTATAAAGATCATATGCCTTGTTTATTAGAAGTTCTTCATCAGTACTGTTTCCCGTAAAAATTTTCTGGGAATGTGCCGCAAAAATCAAATCACCTATATACATTTCTGCAAAATCTATGGATGAATATCCAAACTGATCAAGAACTTTATCGATCAGATCAAACTTATTTTCAAGATCCATATTTTCCTGGTTAGGTAATATTCTACTTATAAATTCCATAAGCACATATTCTCTTTTTTCTCCCATATTTGCTATCTTTTCCGCTGTTTCAAAATCGTCATTTTCTGCAAAAATCTGTACAAGTTTACCAAGTGTATTAGCATCAAAATTATATTCCTCTGTAATTTCCAGTACCT
>JBHPLC010000061.1:0-11079 GCA_042564455.1 Candidatus Zhuqueibacterota bacterium
AACTTCCCGCGCCTGTAAGTTCATTGTTAACCAATGATTTTACAAGCTGTCCTGAAGCATTATAAACTCTAAGAGTTATAATCTCAGATTTTGCTAAATGGAAAGATATCGTAGTAGTCGGATTAAATGGATTCGGATAGTTGTCATCCAGTCTGAAATCATCCGGTATAGCAATAATATCAATAGGCTCTATCCCGGTAATAACCGGATCGTTCTTGTCAATAACTGCCCAGACTGAGAAATGATCTGTGGTAAATGCCAATGTCTTATTCAGTGTATCAACAGTAGTAGTAACTACTACCCACTCACCTGAGGTACCATCATAATATGCAGCAGCTAAGCTGTCCTCTTCTGTGCCTACAGGTACATCAGCAGGATCATAAGTAAATGTTATATCAGCTGTAAACACTGAATCTGCGCTTAATGATATCTCAAATGTAGATACAACATTATTTGTTACTTTCTCTGAAGGTACTGTTGTTGTACCCAGATCACTGACTTTTTTCACAGTAATATCTAAACCTGTAAGTTTTCCTGTTGTAAACTCTACGAGAAGAGATGTATTATCAGCAAAATTATTTGTAATAGTAGGAGTATCTTCAGTGATCTCCTGAACTATTTCTACATCTTCCGGAGCTTCCGCTAATGTAGTCATTAACGCATCTGCGAACCATGGTTCAAAATCAACATCATCACTGACAGCTGCACCTACTCCTGTAGCATTGGATGTATGCGTAGGACCTGTTGTATCGCCCCACCAGTTTGACTTGGCGTCAAGCGTATAGGTAGTGACAGCAGACGTCAGACTCACTGATTTTAATCCGTAGGGATCACTTGCCAGTACGGCAAATGAATTCTGTCTGACTATATTACCCGCACCAAAGTTGGCATCGGTAAAGATTCCATTAAGTCCTACAGCAAGGCCATAAGAATTTGTGCTTTCAACGGTATTCATTACAAATTCAAAACCGGAAAGAATACCTGTGGGAGTAGTTGCTGCCTCACCCCAGATATAAACACAGCCATCAGTATTGCTGAATGTATTGCCGTCAAAAACAATATTAGTCAGATCAGCGCCCTGCAAATTGATAGGCATCGAACAGTAACTGATTGTATTATTTGTTATCATAATATCTGTTGCATCAACACTTATCGGGGTACCAAACCAGCCTCCAATTCTCATTGGATTTGCTACCATTGTAACCGGTCCGGTAAATGTACAACCATCTACTGCTATATCAGAAACTGCATAAGAAGCAGAATTACCAAACCATATACCGACTGTAGCTCCGGTTAACATATCAAAAGTATTGTCTGAAAAAGAAATACCTGATATATCCGCCGCAGATGTACTTAAAGTGAACAGTATATCCGCCGCTGCATCAAAAGTAAATCCGCCAATTGTCACATCATTAGCAGTTATCGTGTGATTACCGGTTACAGTCACTGAAGCAGCGGAGGCACCTGTTAAAGTAACTGACTTATCAATAGTCAGATCTTCAGCATATGTTCCCGCAGCTACCATAATAGTTCCTGCTGTTGCAACTGAATCAAGACCGGTTGCAATATCAGCAAATGCATCATAACCCCACGTATGTCCGCCTGCACTGCCTGATGTATAATCATCATCTACATACAGCGTAGTCGGACGCGGCAGAGCAAATGTAGGATTTACTACAGCACTGTTTGCTGTAAATGCTGTTGTTTCCGCTCTTGGTGTTCCTTGCAGAAATTTCGCCGTGGATACAGTAAACTCTATTTTATCACTGGTCGTAAAAGCAGCAGTAGTAACTAATGTCAGTCTGCCTAAAAATACATAGTCAGCTGCATCAACACCAATTTCAGTATCAGGAACTGAATATAACATTGAGAACAGATCTTCAGTTGATGAAAACGAAGCACTGCCAAAAGGAGATCCTAATGCATTAGCATCTCCAAGAAGAACCGATGTTTCGAATGCGTATTCACCTGCACCGGTCATCACTTTGGTTTTATCTATAGCTAACCTTATATCATAGCTGACAAATTTCGTAAGATTTTTTGCCCATATACTCACATAAACAGGTGTACTGGCACCTATACCATCCAAAGTATCACTCATGCTTTTACCCGCGGCATATGTTGTCTCTAATTCGACAAACACATCCGGGGCCTGTGCATACGAGCCCGTACTGAATCCCATTAGCAAACCAAGAGCAAGGAATAGTACAAATACTCTTTTCATTATTTATCTCCTTTGCCTTGTATGGTAGAAAGCCACAGGTTTTCTATGCAAATTACATAGTCCAGCCTGCGGCTTTCTATCCAATTTATTTCTACTATTTAATCAAGTTCATCTTCTTCGCTTCTGTAAAGCTGCCTGCCTGGATCCTGTAGAAGTAGATTCCGGTACTGGCTTGTATACCATAGTCATTCCGGCCGTCCCATTTAACCGTCCGTACACCGGCTTTCATCTCTGTATCAACGAGTGTACGTATTGTCTGACCTAACACGTTACAAACTTCAATCTTTACATGTTCGGTTACAGGCAATGCAAAGGAAATAGTAGTTGTCGGGTTAAACGGATTTGGATAGTTGTCCATGAGCTGATAGTCAACCGGTAACGCAACTGGTTTTTCAACCAGGATATCTTCAAAGTGCGTTATTTCGCTGTTTCCATCAAGCAGATCAATGTTGCTTATATTGATGCTTGAATTATCATCACCTATCCAGCGGAAACGGAATGTCGTGATAATGCCTTCACCCTGGGCAGCATTTTCTAAGCCCGTGAGTACTTCAGCAACAACGATAGTTCCGTTGTGGATGTGTTTCAGCATTGGGCCGACATCTCCGCCATTGCTCCGGAGAAGGTCGCCGTTGACTATTTCTACTAACTCATAAACTGTCGGGTCGAAATCTAATCTGTAACCGTAACCTGTAAGTGATTTAATATCATCTGCAGTTACAGTAAGATCAAGGTATTCTGTATCGAAATCGAAATCTGTCTTAGCTTCGAGACTACCTTCTTTATTCAGACCGCTTTCCATAACAGGACGTACTTTAGAGGCAGAGGCTGTGCTTGCATAGTACTGTGTTACGAACGCTGCTAAGTCACTCAGTCCGATTGCTCCGTCAACATCAAGGTCAAATACGACATCGTATTCTGCTGCGACATCATATACACCTACGAATGCTGCGAAGTCATCAAGACCAACGCCAACTGCGCCTGTCCAGTCACCTGCACCTCTGTTATTATCAACAGGTAATGCACGGTTGCTGTTGCTTACGGAGGAAGTAATTCTTCCGTCATCACCAACTGTTGCAGTCTTGAAGCTGGCTGTTGCAGGAGTTTCTTCAACTGAGAAAGCTGCAAGCACGCCGTTCACTTGAGCTGCTTTGGTAGCTACTACCGGTAAATTACCCTTAACTGCGGCAATCCAGTAGAATGCTGTACCTGTAGCACCCTTAGTGTCCACAACCACTCTGAGTGTATCATTCTGGCCTGTGGCTTTCGGAGTTGCTACGAAGTATGCCCAGTTAACTGCCTGACCGAAGTCATCAACTGAAGCACGGTAGATCTGATAGTAATCTATCAGCAGACCGTCAACAGCTGTACCGAATCCTGCATGGTTCGGTGAAGCTACGAAGCTTAACTGTACATATCCACCTGCATCGCCCGGGAAGTCAGTTGCCGTCAGAGCGGATCCGATCGGTGAAACTGTAGCAGCAGCTACATCAAATGTATTACTTGTTGCTGTGTAAACATTACCGGCGCCGTCATTTAACTCAACAGTTACAACACCGCCTGTGAAACCGTTAATATCGGTCGGGGTTATTGTAATTGTATTGTCAGTTAATGCATCCGGATTATTTGCTGTTATTACATGAGGACCAGCTGCGAAATCAGCAGCAAAGTTTGTGCTTACAGTATAGTAACCGGCAGTACCGGAAAATACTGTAATATCAAAACCGGTATAAGCTGTTGCAGAAGCAACTTCGGTCGTGATGACTTCGCCACCGGCTAAGACAGGAACGTATTTCCACTCGATGTACTCAACAGCGCCTGTATATGTCGCATAACCGGCTGCAGGACCGCCGAAGCTGCCCCACCAGTTGTCGGTTGCAGCGACTTTATGTACTGTTGAATCGTTCGTGGCTGTAACACCATTGGTAATTGCTGTTCCTGTAAAGAAGAAATGGTTGTCGGTCAGATCGAAATCGTTATTCATCGTTCCGTCAACATCTGTAATTTCAATATCTGTGCTGAGCATAACTGCATTGCTCATATTACCCTTGAAAGTGTTACCGGTAATAGTCACATCGTTGATCATCTTGGTGCTCTGATCTACTGACTCGTCAAACATAATTCCGGCACCGTCCATAAACGTATTGCCGGTTATCGTGACGACATCGATATCTGCAGCATCACCGAGATCGAACATTATCTGGGAACCCTTGATGGTGTTTCCGGTTATCGTTACACCGTCAGCGGAGTCAACCATCGTTGTGCTCAATGTCAGGACTGTTGACATGTCACCTGCTGCGGCTATGTCAAACATGTTATCTGTAATAGCAACACCTTTAACGCCAACAGCTGTTGTCAGAGCAACACCGACCTGACCATCAGACATTGTGAAATTATTTCCATCAAGCGTAAAGTTATTTATTGTTGTATCAGCAGTTGAGAATGTGAACAATGACGTTACCGAAGGAGCATTGAACTTGATTCCCTGGAATTTAACGTCTGTAGTCTGAACGTCAAACAGGTAATCACCCGTTCCGGCAAACGTAATTGTAGGAGCAAGATCATTAGCGCCTAATGCACCGCTGTTACCCAGGATATCAAACTTAACATCATAACCCTGGAAGGTTATCTGTTTGTCAACTGCTAATGCTGCGGACAGTACGTATTCACCATAAGCTAATGCGATGATCGAGCCGTCTTCAGCTTCTGTAAGTCCCTTCTCAAGTGTTGCGTAAGGTGCGACCTCAGAGCCTGTGCCATCGGTATCATCACCTTCAAGGATGCTTACATAAACCGTAATAAAGTAACCAGTTACGTTATTACCGGCTTTAGTAAATGCGATCACATTAGTTGAGAAAGTAATATTATGGATCGTACCGGATTCCATAGTTGCAACCTTATCGTTATCGGCATTTGCGATAGTATGCTGAGGATCACCAAGGCTCTGTGTTCCGCTGCCTTCTATGACCCCTAATTCTACGACGATAACATCATTTACCGCGGAACCGGCAAGATCAGTTGTTTTTGTCCTCGGAAGAACTATTTTACCTGTTGCGTCAACTACTTTGTAAATACCGCCTGTATCGAAGTCAATTCCACCCTGCGAGGTTGAACCGACAGAGTCGATCTCGAGAGTACCGTTAATTGACTGCAGTGTACCGTTCAGAGTGATGCCCGGATCAGCAGCAACAGGTTTAATATGAAGTTCACCTGTACCGTTCATTACCAGGTTACCGTTGATCGTCGCGACCTCATCTACAAGCAGAGTATCGTCATCGATCAGCATGGTAGTACCTGCAAAATCAACCGTGCTCGGCAATGTGATCAATGCTTTTGCAAGGGTTGATTTAATTTTGATCGGCTCACCGTCAGCTGCATCAGTACCGAACTTGGCAAGACCGTTATCAAAATCTACTGAATCAAACTCGAGAGTAACAGTATCAGCTGCGCCGTCGGTTGTAAAACCGAGTGCATAATCGATACGTACCATCGATTTTTCCATCGTCAGATTTTCAAGCATATTAATATTAGTACCGTCACCGAGTTTTACCATTCCGGAAGGATCACCGGTATCAGTTACTGTTGAAGCAGTAGCAACTGTAAGGTCACCGGTAAAATCAACATTCTTGGCGCCGTTCCAGATTACTATGTCACCGTCAAAGAATGTCCTTGCGGCAAAGTCATATCCGGAAGATACAGAACCGAAGTCCATAATTCCGCCGGTCATCATAACCTTCTTCGTTACGATACCGTTATTTGCAGTAACTCTTAATGTATCTGTTGCAGTAAATGTCAGTGCATTCGATGAATCAGCGTCTGTAGCGCCTGCTACGGTTCCTGCACCCATCACGGTAACTGTTGAATTGCCAGGCAATGTTGTTGCACCTGTCAGATATAATGTGGCTGCAGCGTCCAGTTTTACACCGCCTGCGGTGACTGCAAGAGCTTCAATTGCAGCATTACCATCTGCATCGATCGTTGCATCTTTATCACCTACAGAGACGGATGCAACTGTATCGAGTGCTGTAGCCAATGTCAATACTGATCCGCTGTCAAGAACTACTGCATTTGTATTGTCAAATCTTCCGCCGCCGGAGAATGTAAATGTATTGGCTCCGACTGCTATTGCGTCGCCTGCATAAGTAAGTTTCTTTCCGGCAGCAACATCAACTGTGAAATCACCTATGTTCGTTATATCACCTGTACTGCTGAATGTAGCGAACTGGTTAACATCGATCAGTCCGGGTCCAACCTTGACCGGAATATTAACTGTTAATGAATCATTGATCTCAAATTCTGAAGTTGCTGCAGCAGTCAATACAATACTACCTGTTCCAGAAATCGTCCCGCCCAATCCACCATTAGCTGTAGATTGGTCAGTTACGTTAAGTGTTTTCGTTGCAGCAACGACTACTGAATCGTTAATTGTAAGTACATCACCTGAAGTAAAATCTATCTCAAGACCCATACCGTTCAGATCCAGTGTACCAAGAGTACCCGCGCCACCTTCCAACTCGATCGAAGCATTGTCAACAGTTGTAACTTGGACACTGTCAACTGAAATGTCATCTACAAATCGGAGGTTGGATGCTGCTGCATTAAGAATTATCGGGGCTCCTGTAACCGCACCTGTTCCTTGAAGTGACAGTTCAAAGGCATCCACTGTAAAAGTATTATCAAAAAGTGTCAGATCCTCATTAAGAAATATTTTCATGTCCGCGTCCAGAGTAATGTCACCGGATAACGTAGTTGCCGTATTCACTTCAAACGAATCTGGCATCGAAGTTACCGCACTCTGGAAATTAAGGCCATCAGAACCAAATATAATATAATCTTCAGCGCCGCCAGCACTTAATGTCAAGGCAGAACCAGTATTGAACATACCACCTGTTCCCTTGAATTCAAGTGTATCAGCACCGTCAAATGCGGTTATATTTGTAATTCCTAATGAATCAGCAGCAACTGTAAACTCAATATCCAGTTTATAATCGCTTGCCGGTACATTATTCAATGTTGTTATTATCCCTTTACCGCCGGCAACTTTAATATCTGCCTCAGAGGCAGCATAGGTTAATGAAGTTACCGTAGTTGGGGTAGTTGTATTAGCGCCAAATTCAAATGTAGCGTCTGGATCAGAAAGGGTAATTGCATTAGAATTATTGAAAGTACCGCCACCCTGAACAACGAGTGTCTGATCAGCGCCAATACTTATAGCATCAGCGAAATTAAAAGTAATTCCTGAAGCAATATCAAAAGTAATTCTGGCTCCTGTTAAGCTAATCGCCTGGCCGAATGTTATATTCTCATCGAGATCAAGTCGAGAGAAATCAGCCATTACGACAGGAATATTGAAGTCGGATGCTCCAGTATTAGTATTTTGCAAAACTGCTTCATTTGCAGCACCTGTACCCTGCAGTGTTAATGTCCCAGAACCGGCAACAACACCATAGTTATCACCTCTTACAAGTAACGTTCCGTCACCAATTGTAAAATCCTGATTTATGGAAACAACAGCACTTGTAGTTACAAAATCCAGGACAAATCCACTTGGTGCGGCGAATGCAGTCATAGTTGCTGCTGTAGCACCAGGTGCAACACTTCCGACAATAATTGATGCTGCATCACTTACCTCAACGGAATCCACGGTACCTATACCATTCATGGCCAGTGCACCGCCATTAAGGTCGATAACCGAAAAATTCGGATCATTATTATTATCAAATACACCTGTACCGGTAATAGTCATAACAAGTGAATCTTTCCAGCCGGATTCATTTTCCAGTACTATATCGGAACCGACATATATAAGTGATTTAGTCGTAGCGACATCAATTGTACTTAAACTGTCTACTGTAATATCACCAACTAAATATGCTGTATTGTCAACATCAATTGTTCCGCCGTATAACAGCACATCTGTTGTAATTGTATCAAGACCGGCAGTCGTGAACGCAAGCGTTCCGCCGTCTGAAACTGTTATTCCGCCGGTAGATGTAAAATGAGTATTATATGTAGCAGTATTGCCTATAGTAAAAACTCCGTCAACTGCGATTGGATTAGTTATAGTTAATGATCTCTCTGTTGCAGCTGTTCCGGATCCTCCATCCAGGTCGATCGTTGCACCCTGGCCTGATACAAATACCAGATTTTTAATTGTTGGCGCAACAAGATCACCATTGACAACAATTGAACCTCCGTCATCTGAAGAAAGTACACTATCAACAGTAACAGAACCTGTGAGCTTTAAGACTCCAAGAGCATGAGCAATATTCAAATATGCACCGTCTGTATTACCTGTCGATTTTGTAAATGCTCCTGAACCGGTAATAGTTAAGGTAGTAGCACCACCCGAACTAATCGCGATATCAGGTCCGTCATATTGCAGGCTTCTACCCGTGGCGATATCAAACACTACTGCTGTAGATCCATCTGTAATCGTTATGTCACCCTGAACTATCATATTGCTGTTAATATCAAGTGTCTGGGCATTAGTAGTTGCTCCGAGTGAAAAATTAACAAAACCGTCTGTTACCAGATTGTCATGAGTACATAAAATAGTACCTATAGCGGCCATGCTGATATCAGTATCGGCAGCTCTACCTTTTAACCAAATCCGCCTAAGGTCATTGTTTTTGTGGTTGGTAAAATAAAATCCCTAAATAATGTTAAATTTCCACCGTTAATATTAATAGTCCCTGATTCGGTCATTACAAGGTCATATAGAATAAAATCTTTATTAGCTGATAAAATAGCACCTACCGTAGCAACAGAATTAGTACCGCCAGTATTAAATGTTATGTTGGCTACTCCGATATCTCCTGAACCTCCTCCGTTAACAGTAAAATTACCGGCATCTTCAATTCCTAAAGTAATGGCATCAGTAAGTAGTGAACAGGCATAAGTACCAGCGGTTGTCAGAATCAGTGTTTGAGCATCAGCAGCACCAATAGTAAAATCATCAGTTAACAATGTAGTAGTTGCCGTTACACCGCGAAGATCTATAGTGGCTGACTGAGTAGTTCCAACCGAGTCAATACCAAAGGAGCTAGCTGCAGAAAGATCTGCTGCAACATCCAGAACTTCCAGAGTACCGCCATCCTGTAAATATATTGCCACTGCCGCTTCAGGTGTAGCAGCTGCATTTTGCCATGAAAGTTTACCAGCAATTTTCAGTGTATCAGCAGCAGCACTGGCAATTACATTAACCATTGAACTCGTAACTATTAATGAATCGCCTGCAGTGATAGTAAATTCATTACCGTCAATAGCAATACCTGCAGTTCCACCTATAATAAAATTACCGTCAGTTGCCTGACCCGCAGCGCCAAGTGTAAGCACTTGAGCTCCGCCTAATGTCAGATACTTTGTAGTAGCTGTTCCACTACCAATAGTTGTTACAGAACCCATGGTTGTGGCCTGACCCAATGTAAGAGTTGCATCATCAGTTGCTTCTACATTGGTAAAACTGTATATATCACCACTTGTAGCCTGGGTAACAGTAAAAGTCAGATCAACACCAAGAAGTATTTCACCGGAAAAAACCAGTGTGTTTCCTGTTGCTGAATTCGCGTTTAAAATAAAATCAACATCATCCGTACCATTTGTACCTGAAGATATAATATCACCAGAAATAATAAGATCATAATTTTCACCAACAGCTAATGTAATATCTGCTGTTGCTGCATCTCCGACAAGGTTTATGTCAGAAGCAATTGTTAATGCTCTTGCAGCACCATTGTGAATTTGTGTTGTGAGCTTTCCAGTATCATCAATATAAATTGTACCTCCAGTTAATCCAGTTCCAGCTGTCGAACCATCAGCATTTGTAACATCCAGTACATAGGCACCAACTTGAATTTCATCACCCAATGTCAGTACAGCAGCATCAATAATGTTTATTACTGCTTCATTATTCAATGTAACAGTACCGTTCAAAGTATGATTGGCCTGAATAATAATTCCAACAGAGTCGACACCGGCGCCCAATACTATCGGACCGGATACATCCAATATAGATGTAGCAGTAACCAGCACCAGAGAATCTGAATTTAAAATTGTCATACTGTCGACAACCACACTCTGTGCTGCAACGCCGGTAAATGTAATATCTTTATCAGTGCCATCTGTTACGATCGGACCACCAAATGTAAATCCGTTTGAACCGGCACCTGATGCTGTAATTCCACCACCTGCAAATGTTATTTTTTCAGAAGCTGGAGTAGAAACAGTTAATGTACCATCATTATTGACAGTAATAACATTATCAAGAACAACCCATTCATCGGTTGTAAATACTTTGGCAGTTAACACATCAAGAGTAAATGCACCTGCACCCGCAGCACCCATTGTAACAGAACCTACTGTGCATGATTCGTCAATATCAAAAGTAAGAGCATTACCGCCAGGTGTAACAGCGATATCACCAGCAGTTAAATCACCAGTAATAGCTAATTCACTGATACCATTTGCGCCGGTAACAGTTATATCGCCAGCTAATTCACCACCGCCGGCTGTACTTGCAAGTGTTACAACTTCAGCACCTGCACCAATAGACAAACCTCCGGAAGAGGTTAGTGTAAAGGCGTCCAGGTCGATAGTAAAATCGTCACCGGCTGCATTTGCAGAAATTGTGGTAACGGTCATACCGTCAGCTGAAAGGGTTAGTGTAGATGCTGCACCAAGTTTCAGCGAGGCGAATACCACGGCTGAACCAAGGTCGAAATCAACATTGTGACCATTAGCTATCACAATATCATCACCAGCGACAGGAACCACACCTCCAACCCACGTTCCAGTTGCCGAAAACAAACCGGACGCTGTCGAAGTAATGGTAGCAGCATTCGCATTGGTGAATC
>JBHPLC010000062.1:0-10646 GCA_042564455.1 Candidatus Zhuqueibacterota bacterium
CTGCCAAACAATACCGCCTTTCCGGAAATTCTCTGACTGAGGAACAGGCAGTAATGCTCGGTGAGAATTTTCTCGGGAACTCTCTTATTGAAACCATCAAGATAAACAACTATGATAAATGGATTTCATCTGAACAGGAAATAACACCTCCCCTTGTTAAGGGATCGGATAAATTTAACATTGAAACATTTGATCTTAACACATCAGACAAAGATCTGCTTGACCTAAGCAAAACCAGGACTCTGTCACTGAGCTTAGAAGAACTTCATACAATTCAAAAATACTTTGCTGATCCAAAAGTGATAGCTGAACGGAATGAAGTCGGACTTTCAACTACAATCACTGATGTTGAGCTGGAATGTCTTGCTCAGACATGGTCTGAACACTGCAAACATAAAATTTTTAATAGTAAGATACAGTATACTGAAAGTGGAAAAACAGAAACCATAAACAGTTTGTTCAAAACATATATTAAAAATTCAACAGAAATCATTAGTAAAAAAGTACCCTGGCTGCTCTCTGTATTTGAGGATAATGCAGGAGTGATACAATTTAACGATGAAAAAAGCCTGGTCTATAAGGTTGAAACCCATAATAGTCCGTCCGCTCTCGAGCCATACGGCGGTGCTTTAACAGGGATCGTAGGTGTTAACAGAGATCCAATGGGAACCGGTATGGGCGCAAATCTTCTGTATAATGTCTGGGGATATTGTTTCGGCTCACCGTCTTATGACAAAGAAATGCCACAGGGTCTTCTGCATCCGAACAGAATTAGAGAAGGAGTCCATAAAGGAGTGATCGACGGAGGAAATCAGACCGGTATACCATACGGGCGTGGTTGGGAGTATTTCAATGAAAGATATATCGGAAAACCCATTGTTTTCTGCGGTACAGTTGGATATTTACCGTTAATGATCAATGGAAAACCGTCCCATAAAAAGGATGTTAATGAAGGTGATCTGATTGTTATGGTCGGAGGAAGGATTGGCAAAGACGGGATTCATGGTGCTACTTTCTCCTCGGAAGAACTTCACGAGGGTTCTCCAGTACAGGCTGTCCAGATCGGAGACCCGATTACACAAAAGAAGATGTATGATTTCCTGCTTGAAGCACGGGAAATCGGTTATTATTCATTTATTACCGATAATGGTGCCGGTGGATTATCTTCATCTGTTGGTGAAATGGCACAATACAGCAACGGATGTTACCTCGATCTGTCAAAAGCGCCTCTGAAATATCAGGGATTGGATCCATGGGAGATTCTGATTTCTGAAGCACAGGAGAGAATGACAATTGCGGTTCCTCCTGAAAAGAAAGATGATTTATTCAATTTAGCACATAAAAGAGGTGTCGAGATCACTGAAATGGGTTATTATACAAACACCGGGAAATTTCATGTTATTTATAGAGGGGAAACTGTAGCTTATATGGGTATGGATTTTCTTCATGACGGTCTTCCTCAAATGGAATTAACAGCTGTCTGGGAACCACCTCAACTGGAGGAACCGGAATTCGATATATCAGATGACCTGACAGATACACTTCATGAACTGTTAGGCAGGCTGAATATATGCTCAATAGAAGGAAAATCAAGACAATATGACCATGAAGTCAAGGGATTATGTGTTATCAAACCATTTGTCGGTAAAGAAATGGATGTACCGTCTGATGCGACAGTATTTTTATTAGAGCACGGATCTCTTGAAGGAGTTGCGCTTGCTGAAGGGAAAAATCCAGGATTCTCCGATCTGGATACATATCACATGGCCGCTTCGGCAATTGATGAAGCTGTAAGGCGTATTATCAGTGTCGGCGGCAAACTCGATCATATTGCCGGGCTGGATAATTTTTGCTGGCCGGATCCTGTTCAATCGGAAAAAACACCGGACGGCCATTATAAGCTTGCTCAGTTAGTAAGAGCAAATAAAGCACTTTTTGATTATACCACCGCTTTTAATGTCCCCTGTATATCCGGTAAAGACAGCATGAAGAATGATTGCATATTCAATAACAAAAAGATATCAATTCCACCTACTTTTCTCTTTTCTGCTATTGGCAAAATTGACAATATTTCCAAATGCGTTACAATGGATTTCAAGAAGCCTGGTGATATTATTTATGTTATTGGAAAAACATTCCCTGAACTTGGAGGTTCGGAATATTACCGGATGATGGGCGAGAAATTAAACGGTAACGGATTTATAGGAGCTGATATTCCTAAAGTAAATGCTAAA
Organism: Candidatus Zhuqueibacterota bacterium; assembly: GCA_042564455.1. Classification (GTDB taxonomy): domain Bacteria; phylum SM23-31; class SM23-31; order SM23-31; family SM23-31; genus JBHPLC01. The sequence continues at coordinate 2,235 of JBHPLC010000062.1, forward strand.
ACAGCTCTTAAAACTTATAAAGCGATACAAAATATAATTGGAAACGGATTAGCAAATTCCATCCATACTCCCGTTATTGGAGGATTGGCTGTTGCACTGGCAAAATCAGCTTTCGCAGGAGGATTTGGTGTTTCCGCTTACATGGAACAGGTCCCAAACGAAAATTGTGATCGTGATGACCAGATAGTCTTTTCTGAATCAAATTCAAGATTCATAGTTACTATATCCCCTGAGAATAAACAAAGATTTGAAGAACTACTTGGTGGTATTGACTATGCAATTGTAGGGATCACGACAAATGAACCTGTCTTTCAGTTATTGGGAACACAGGGAAGAACAATAATATATTCAACGTTGGAAGAACTAAAGACTAATTGGAAAAATACTCTAAAGGACTTTTTTAATGGCAACTCCTAAAGTACTTATAATATCCGGTAACGGCTTTAATTGCGAGATCGAAACCAAATACGCTTTTGAAATGGTCGGCGGCCACCCTGAAATTGTTCACATGAATGATATAACCTCCGGCGAATTTGATATGATCAATTATCAGATCATTGCATTTATCGGCGGATTCAGTTACGGAGATCACCTTGGTGGAGGAAAAGTCACATCTAACAAGTTCCGATTCCAGTTAAAAGAAAAATTGTATAACTTCATTTCAAAGGATACACTAATTATTGGAATATGTAATGGTTTTCAGGTAATCACACAGATGGGTATTTTACCCGGTTTCGAAAACAATTATAATGATCATTCTGTTACTCTGACCAATAACAGCTCATCAAGATATGAAGACAGATGGGTGAATTTGAAGGTTAATAACAAATCAAATTGTTTATTTACCAAAAATTTAGATAAACTGTATTTTCCTGTTAGGCACGGCGAAGGAAAACTAACTTCAAAAAATGAAAATATTATAAAGAGACTTTTTGAATCTGAACAGGTAGTATTGCAGTATATTCATCCTGACTCTGGAGAACCAACAGAGGAATACCCGTATAATCCAAACGGCTCAGTGAACGGTATCGCCGGTATATGTGATCCGTCAGGCAGGATATTCGGTTTGATGCCTCATCCGGAAGCTTTTCTCAGTCCTTATAATCATCCTTTCTGGACAAGAATTAACATTGAGAACAGACTTCCTGATGAAGGTGAAGGTGTTCAGATTTTCAGAAATGCCGTGGACTATTTTTCCTGATCCCATCTTAATCAAAATGAATCCAAAGAAGGAAATAAAAATTTCAGGCGGAGGCCCTTCAGGTTTATCCGCTGCAATCAATCTTGCAAGATCAGGTTACGATGTTGCCCTGTACGAACAAAGAAAAAAACCGGGAGCAAAATTCAATAACGGATGGCAGATACTGGAAAACTATTCTTCCCGGATCGATGTCCTGGATGAGCTAAAACAAATGAATATAGATCCTGATTTTTATTTTCTTCCACAAAATTCAGTTGATTTTTTTGACAACCGGCTGAATTCATTTAGATTCAAAAGTAAAAAACCGTTTGGATATTACATCAAGCGCGGAACAAATGAAGATACTCTGGATTCATACTTGTTCAATCTCGCATTAGATTCAGGTGTCAGGATTCACCTGAATACAAAGATCGATCCGCAGGAAACAGATATAATTGCAACCGGAAGCAGATATGCAGCCGGTATATCAAAAGAAATTGTGTTTAAATCCGATTCCAAGGACATTCTTTCTACGATACTTGACAATGAATTAACACCTTATGGTTTTTCTTATCTGTTCATTCTAAACGGTCACGGGACAATTGGAACAGCAATTTTGAAGGATCATAAGAATATCCATAAATATGCCGAAAATGTACTGCTTCGATTCAGGCAGCTATATGATTTTGATATTAAGGAACCGTTAGAATCTGTATCCTCAGTTGGTTTTTTTGTTCCCCGGACAGCTGTTTCAGTTGATAACAAATTCGTAGGAGAATCTGCCGGTTTTCAGGATTACCTGTTCGGTCTTGGAATACGAAGAGCAATTCAATCCGGTTATTTAGCTGCAAAGAGTATAATCGAAGGAACAGACTACGACATATTATGGAAGAATTACTTTGAAAAAAACTTATTAAGCAGTATATTGAACAGGTTTTTTTATGAAAAGGCTGGAAAAACAGGCTATAGCGCCCTATTAAGAGCAGCATCAAAAAGGGATTTCCAAAAAATTGGATATTTTCTTCAGAATCCTTCTTTTTTCAGACTATTTATATCAAAAATTATAATGAAATTTTCCGGAAGTAAGACCATTTGCAGACATCCGGATCGTTGTGACTGGTGCCGGATCATCAAATAAAAATGAACTACTCTGATAAACAGTTGCGGGAATCATATTCCTACTGCAAAAAACTGACAATAAGATCTGATTCTAATTTTGCATTGAGCTTTAGATTCCTGCCGAAACCAAAACAAAATGCAATTTATGCAGTTTATGCTTTTAACCGCTGTGCGGATGATTTTGCCGATGAAATAGAAAACGTTGACCATAGCCTGAATAAACTTCAAAAATGGGAATACATGCTGAATGAATGCTATAATGGAAATGCATCCCACCCGGTAATGATAGCCTTTGCGGATGCAATTAATAAATACAATATCCCCAAACAACCCTTTCAGGATGCAATTGACGGATTTAAAACAGACCTGACAGTTAAAAGATATGAAACATTTGAAGACCTCGCACGTTATTGTGACCTTGTCGCGGGGACTATAAGTACTATATCACTCCATATATTTGGATTTAAGGATAAAATAGCTTTCAAATATGGGAAATATTTGAGCTATGCCCTTCAATTAACAAATATAATCAGAGATGTCGGTGTGGACATCGATAAAGACCGGATATATCTGCCAAAAGAAGACCTTGAGAAATATGAATATTCCGAAACAGAACTGTTTTTAAAAGAGGAAAATAGACAATTCCTCGAATTAATGAGCTTTCAGATAAAAAGAGCGGAAGATTATTTCACAAAGGCAAATCCGCTGATTGGCTTTATTGAGAAGGATTCACAATTCACAGTTACGATTATAGGGGCAGTTTATTCCAGACTTCTCAAAAAGATCAGGGAATCCGGTATCCCGGTTCTGGATAAAGTGGTACAACTGACAAAAACTGAAAAACTTTTGACAATTCTTAATATGAAAAAAGATCCTAAGTTCATATAAAAAAAGACTTCTGAAATTCAGAAGTCTTTTATAGGCATTATAAACGAAGTTTCTGTCAAGTCAATCTAAAATTCTAATTATCCCCGTATAATTCAAATTGTCTCATTTCAATAAAATGAGCCGAATAGAATATGCTTCCATCAACTTTTAATGTTCTCCCCCGGATATCCTGATCATTCAATAAAGACTCGGAAGAGTTATTAACCGTAAAACTCCATAACTGTCCGTCATTTGTAATAAATCCATAATTATGGCCATGAAGACTGCAGTCATGATCAGCATGAAAATTATTGTTAAGATAACATCCTATACAAACAACTTTTCCAACCACAGAGGCACTGACACCATCAGATATTTGAGGTACAATAGTACTTAAATAAGTATTATCCTGTGTTTTATCATCAAAGATATCAAAAACATTCAGTACGGAACTGCCTAATACTATACCCAGAAGGAATACTGCTGCGGCTGCAAAACTGATTAAAGGTCTGAAAAATGGAATTAATGGTTTCACATTCTTAACTTCTCTTCCCCCTTCATTGGTGATCAAAGTCTCTATTTGATCTTTCAGTTCTGAAGGTGCGGAAACTTTCTCAAGCTTGTCCGATAAAAGCGTTTTTATACCGGATTGAGTTTTGTATTCATTATTGCACTCTGTACATTGCTCCAGGTGTGACTTAACCTTAAATCTTGTATCATCTTCCAATTCATGGTCAATATAAGGAGTAATGATTTCCCGGATTTCATTACAATTCATTTTTTAACCTCCTCGTGATAATACCCCTCCTCTTTTGAGTATTTCAATAAATATTTATGCATTATTTTTCTTGCTCTTGACAGCCTGGATCTGATTGTTCCAATCGGGCACTCCATAATATCTGCAATCTCTTTATAGGAAAATCCTTCCATATCCGACAACAATAAAACCATTTTGAAATCATGGGGAAGTTTAGTTAATGCTTCATTTATCTCATCGCTCAGATATCTGTCTGCGATTTGTTCATCAATATCTCTTTTCTCCCCACTGGATTTGTCTTTTATCAAATCCACAAAAGGTTCTACCGTATCAAAATCAACATGTTCAGGCTGTTTAATTTTCTTTCTGTATTTATTTATAAATGTGTTCTTTTGAATCTTAAATAACCAAGCTTTACAGCTTGTTCCGGGTTCAAACTGCTCAAAGAATTTAAATGCCTTTAAATAAGTTTCCTGTACAAGATCTTTTGCATCATCTGGATTATGAGTTAACTTTAATGCTGCGTTGTAAAGTGAATCCATATGCACAAGAGCTTCTACTTTAAATTCCTCTTGCTTCTCCTTTAAACTATTCCACATTATTTACCTCTCGCTGTAATATGCGAGGGGACCTTCAGCAAAACCAACATCTCGTCGATAGAATAGGTTCCCTTATTTTTTGAAAAATGAATTATAAGTACGCAGATATAAATTGGAGGGCTGAGACATATTAATTATGAGGTTTTTTTATAGTTCTTTTTGTTACCCAGGAATCGTTAAATCCCATTCTTTTCATCTGATCAAGTTTTGCCGCTGCTTCCCTGTTGTCCTTAAACCTTCCCACCTGTATTTTCCAGTATTCACCATCTTCTATCAATACAGCATCGTTAACGTTTAAAACTTTCAGAGAATTCAGCATATTCTCGGCGGTTAGTTTATTTTTTGTGGCAATAACCTGAACCGTATAATACTCTGTAAGTTTCTCAGCGGCCATCTCGACAGGAATTATTTCTGTATTTGGCTGGCTTATTCTATATTGGATAAGCCAGGTGTCTATCCATCCAAGCTGTCTGAAAACATCTCTTTCAGCTAAAGCTTTTTCTCTTGACTGAAAATCACCAACCTGGACTTTCCATAAATCTTTCTCATTTATCAGAAAAATGGATTTATCTGTATAATCTTGTATTGTTCTCTTTAAGCTTTGTGCTTTATTAAAATCCTGAGTCGCCATCAATTGTATTTTATAAAACTCCTTTTCTCCCACCTCTAAGGGAATATCTATGTTACCTTCAGTAATAAGGATATCCTGTTTATTTTCTTCAGCAGGATCATCAGCAATTGTAGACGTCAATTTCTTAGTTTGACTGCATGATACAAGAATACAACTTATTATTGAGATCACAATAAAGGATATAAAAACTCTTTTTCTGTTCATTTTTCCTTTACTTTTATATTTGATAATGAAAAAGTTACAACTCTGCTTGTCCATACTTCTATAGGTTTGTTGAATTTATCTCTTGCAGGCTGATATTTACCCTCTTTTGCAGTCTTAACTGCAATATTTACCAGAACCTCGCTGTCAGTTGTATTTTTCACTACTTCCACTTCTTTCACATTGCCTTTTACATCAACCAGTATCCGGAGCTCAACAATACCCTCCTTCCCTTTCTTTTTTTCAGATTCGGGGTATTGTGGAAGCTTTTCGACGATTAGTCTCGGGCTAACTGCAACAGTAGAAACAGGGCCAATACCCATCGTAGGCATCGTGACTGTTTTAGCGAAATTAAATGTTTCAATTTCCCACTCGACATCTTCAATAAGCTCTTCAAGTATATCTGACTCTACAGGTATTATAGGTCTGTTAGGTGGAGGAGATAATTTGGTAACCTGTCTGGTTTCCGGTATCTGTTCAACGCTGAGAATATAATCCAAAGGAACAAAGGGAATTTCTTTCTTATCTGAATTGCCATTAAATGTTAATGCAACTATTATCATAAACAGTAATACAGATATCAAGCTTATTTGAAAATACCATGAATCCTTATCCCTCTGATCGACCATTGGATGTTTTGGCGACCGTTTGGCTACCGTGAAACGCTTTTTTAAAATATTTTTGTCAGTCTTAAGCAGCATAGTTATTAAAAGATTTCTTAAACAAAAAAATAGAGGCAGTTGTATCCCCTGCCTCTATATACAAATATAATGGTATAAATATTCCAAAATATTTTCATTTTGTATATTTTTTAAAAACCGTCATTCTTTCTTAGCTTAAATACCACTGGAATTGCGATCCAGAATGGAACCGGTTTATCCCGCTGTTTTGCCGGAGTAAATTTTGTATCCATGATCGCTTTTATTGCTGCTTCATCACAACCGCTTGCACCTAAAGATTCCAATACTCTTGTTTCAACAGGAATACCCTTTTCATTAACTAAAACATTTATTCTTACAGTACCTTCAATTCCAGCTCTCTTTGCTATCTCAGGATATTCGATTTTTGATTGAATACCTGCAATTCCACCGATCGGTTGAGGCCAGTCCTGCATCGGCAAAAAAGTCGGTATTTCTATTGCTTCTACTGGAGGTGGAGGAGGAGGAACAACAACTTTAGCATAATCTACAATTTCTGTTTCGTCAATTGTAATATCTTCCATCAGGTCTTCATCTTCAGATTCCACAGGCACTGACGGAGCCGGTGGAGGAGGCTCAATGTTGATTTGCTGTGTTTCAGGAATATCCTCAACGTCCAGTCTTTTCTGAACATCATCAAAAACCATGTCTTCTTTATTAAAAGACACACCATAAAAAAGACCTATATGAAGTATAATCGAAATGATAAGGAAAAATTCAAGCCATTTTTTTGACTTGATTTTCAAATTTGCTTTTGGGTTTACAATCATTTTCATTTTAATCCCCTCCGGCTGTTTACATAATTAATAGAAGCTTACGCTACTACCTATATAATTAACTACACCAGGATCAAAAAAGTTCAATTTTCAGTTAATTAGTTCGCTCTCGAAAGGGTAGCAAAGTTGATAGCCAGTGCATTCGCCTTTCTTAATTCATAAAAAGCCTTATGACATATATCCATGCTTGTTCTTTTATCGATCTTCAGTGACATTATCGTCTGAGGATCTTTTATCACTGTATCATATGCAATCGTATACAATGATCCATCATCAGTCTGGACAACATAATCGTCATAAGACATCGATCCGTCCTCATCGATCCAAAGATAATGAGTATGCCTGCGACTTTCAATTTTCTCTATTTTTTCAGCATCAGGTAAATCTACCTGCAAGCCCGTAAATTCCCTCAAAACAGTCGTTACCATGAAAAAGAATAAAAGCATAAAAACAATATCTGGCATCGAAGCAGTGGAAATTTGTGAGCCGGCTTCTGATTTTTTTGAAAATTTCATTTAACGTCTCTCCGGTTATTAATCAATTTCCGCTATAGATATTCGTGTCGCGCCGGACAGCTTTATTTGATCTAAAACTTCAATAAATATATCGTATTCCGTTTCTTTAGCAACCTTTATTGAAACGATCAAAATCGGATTCTCCTCAAGCCGCCTCTGAATATTGTCCATTATGCTCCTGATCGGTACTTCTTCATCTGCAACCATAACCTGTCCAGCAGCATTAACATGTATATTCACAATATTCTTTTTAGGTATTTCTTTCTGATCGCCTAACTGGGGAAGAATCATACCTATACCTTTGTCGGTATTAATAGTTGTTGTAACTAAAAAGAAAACCAACAAAAGGAAAGCTATATCGGCCATAGAGCTTGTAGGTATATCATTGGCAGCTTTGGGCCTTTTATTTAATAACATGTTTTCCCCTTTATTTATACAGAAGCGCTTTCCATTTCTATCAGACTGTCAACCAGATCTACAGAACTCTCTTCCATATCGATGATAAGCTTATCAATACGGGATATAAAGAAATTATTGAAAGACTGGATGATCATAGCGACTACCAAACCAAATAATGTTGTCAAAAGAGCCTGGGCAATACCGCCTGCAACAATACTTGGACTAATGTCATTTGCCTTTTCTATAGAATCAAAAGCATCAATCATTCCATAAACTGTCCCGGTAAAACCGAGCATAGGGGCAATAGCAGTGATTGTGGATAACCAGATTAATCCTCTTTCAAGAAAAGCCATCTCAACAGTACCGGCATTCATAATGCTTTTTTCTACCTGTTCGATTCCACGTTTTGAACGAATCAAACCTGCATGAAAAATAGCCGCAACCGGACCTCTGGTATTGGCACAAACGTCAATACCCTGCTGAACTCCACCTTCCTGAAGAGCCGATTTTATTTTAATGAGGAATTTCCGTGTATTTACGGAAGCGCTAATTAGCGTGAATAGTTTCCATAGAGAAAGAGCAACACCCAGAACTAACAACACCAATATAGGGTGCATAAAAATACCACCGTCAATATACATTTCTACTAAATCCATAACCGACGTCCTCC
>JBHPLC010000063.1:0-10562 GCA_042564455.1 Candidatus Zhuqueibacterota bacterium
CGGTCTTAAAAGATCCGATATAGAAAAAATAACCGCCACAGGTTACGGTAGGGTGATGCTGCCCTTTGCTGATGAAACGATCACTGAGATCACCTGTCATGCCAAAGGGGCTCACTATACGAATAATGAGATTAGAACTATTATAGATATTGGCGGTCAGGATTCCAAGATCATTAGGCTGGACGGCTTTGGATTTGTCGAGGATTTTGCTATGAATGACAGGTGTGCCGCAGGTACAGGGAAGTTCCTCGAATTCCTCGCACATACTCTGGGAGTGGAAGTTTCAGAATTCGGAAAGATCGCGCTCGAATCAAACTCTCCGGCAAAGATAAGCAGCATGTGCACAGTATTTGCTGAATCTGAGATACTCAGCCTGCTTGCCGAAGATATTTCCATACCAGATATTGTCGCCGGGCTTCACCTGTCTATTGCACGACGGATCGAGGGTATGATAAATATGGTCGGTTATGAAGATGTTGTAGCTGTTACAGGCGGTGTCGCAAAGAATCCCGGAATAAAACGCAGGCTTGAAGAGATCCTGAAAGTCGATATCCACATACCCGAATATCCTGAGTTTATAGGAGCGCTCGGGGCGGCGCTTGCTTAAAACTTATTATTGATCGGTAAAATTTGACCTGTATGTCCTATTTTGACCAAATTTCTACTGATATACCCGATCGAATTAAATATATTCAGGGATTATCCAATGAAAATTCAGACTTTATGAAATTTTTATTGAATATCTCCTGTGGGTTTTGAGTATAACTATAACAGGCTGTATTTGTGGCTGTAAGGCAAGGAGGGCAAATACAGCTTGATTTTTACAGCCGAATTTCTTAAAATGTTAATCTTGTTTTGAGGTTTTATGCTAATAATAATTAAATCGTGTGGAGTTTTAATATGAAACATGCTTATTTCAGGCTCAGTATCGTTTTAATACTGATCGCTCTCATTGGTGCCGCAAATGCTTTTGCACAGCTGAAGGAAGGGACAAAAGCTCCTGATTTTACGCTGAAGAATATTGACGGTAAAGATGTTAAACTGAAGGACTTAAAAGATAAGGTAGTTTTACTGCATTTCTGGCACGCTAATTGAAGTACCTGCTATGCGGAGTTTCCGCATCTGAATAAAGTGGTTGAAAAGTATGATGAGAAAAAAGTTGTTGTTCTGGGAATTAACGGTACTAATGATGTAGCTCAGATCAAAAAAGATCTGAATAAATATGAAAGCAATTATACACAGCTGGTCGGTAAAGGTTCTGACATCGTTAAGAATTATAAAGTGCGTATGTGGCCGACCCTGGTTTTTATAGATCAGAAAGGTGAAATATACTTCTCTGAAATTTTCCTTAAAGCTGAAGATATCTTTATAGAAATAGATCAATTGTTGAAAAAGTAAAGCTGCAGTATGAAAAAATTACTTAAGATTGCGGCACTGGTTGTTTTTATCGCTTTGATAGCGATTGGAATATACAGCGGTGACCTTGATTTTAACCGCCTTGAAGCATCAACGTTGTGACTTAGCTGTATAGGGATCGGATGAATCTCAAGTACAGCGCACTGCACAAATGGCGGCGGTGGACTCAGGTAATTTTCGGTATATTCATTACAAACGGTTATGTTGCCGTAATCTGGACGAAATTACTATACAGCGGGCCGCTCCGTAATATTTGCGTGCCCGTTTTAAATTGTCATTCATGCCCTACCGCTACAATGGCATGTCCCATCGGGATGCTGCAGACGTATGCCGCATGGCACCAGTTTCCTTATTTTGTGCTTGGTTTCCTTGGATTGGTCGGCCTGACGGTCGGCAGGGCTGCATGCGGGTGGCTGTGCCCCTTCGGCCTGATCCAGGACCTGATGTTCAAAATAAAATCCGTAAAATTCCGTATTCCACCGATACTTTCCCAACTAAAATATGTAATTCTGGTAGTGTTTGTTTTTATTCTGCCTTACATGACTGAAGTGCACTGGTTCTCAAAACTGTGTCCCTGGGGTGGTTTGAACGGTTCTATTCCCTGGGCGTTGTGGAATCCGACAAATCCGTTTACCGAAATGCCCACCATAGGAGAAGGAGAGATCGGATTCTGGTTCTGGGCTAAGATGACTATCCTCGGTATTTTTCTTGTACTGTTTGTGTATACAAAGAGGCCTTTCTGCAATACGGCATGCCCGCTTGGAGCGATCTTTTCATTGTTTAACAAATACAGCCTCTTGAAGCTTGAAGTGGACGGCAACTGCACACAGTGTGACAGGTGCAGGGAAAAATGTGTCCTGAACATGGTAGCATTTGAAAGTGTCAACAAACCGAACTGCGTAAGCTGTCTGGAATGTACGGCATGCGATAATGTTAATTTTAAATTCAATTTGGAAGATGTTCAGCATTATGTAACCACAAAACCGGGTGCACCGTGCGAAAATGACTGTCCGATCGGCACGGAAGCCTGGAAATATATAGCGCATATTCAGCGCGGTGAATATGATGATGCGTACAGATCGATAAGAAAAACGAATCCCTTCCCGTCTGTCTGTGCACGTGTATGCAACCATCCGTGTGAGGATACATGCGCAGCCGGCACTATAGGCGGACAGCCAATAGCGATCCGGTCTCTCAAACGCTTCGTTACCGACCGCGTGGATCCGTCTGTTTTTAAACCGATGCGAATTGAGAAAACCTCTGCGGATATGCCAAAAGTTGCTGTTGTAGGCGCCGGACCCGCCGGTCTGACAGCAGCCCATAATCTGTCGCTAAAAGGTTACAAAGTGACTCTGTTTGAAGCTGATTCAAAACCGGGCGGAATGCTGATGTCAACAATTCCGGAATTCCGGCTCCCGAAAGAATTAGTCCAAAAAGAGATCGATCTTCTGCTTGATGAAAATGTCGAACTAAAATGTGGAACGGTCCTTGGTGAAGATATTACGGTCGAAGGACTGCTGAAGGACGGATTTAAATCAGTATTTATAGCGCTTGGAGCACATAAAAGCAGAAAACTGAATATTAAAAATGAAGATGCAGAAGGTGTTTATCCCTCTATTGAATTCCTGAAAGCATTTAATCTTGAGAATAAAAATCTGGCAAATGGTAAAGTATGTATAGTCGGCGGTGGTAATTCTGCTGTTGATTCGGCACGTGTTGCAGTAAGACAGGATGGGGTGGAGAGCGTAACGATAATTTACAGGCGTACGCGTGATGAAATGCCGGCTTACCATGAAGAAATTGAAGCAGCTCTGGCAGAGGGGATAAAAATAGAGAACCTTATCTCACCTATCGGGATCGAGTCTGAGAACGGCAGAATGGCCGGAATAAAATGTATCAGGAACGAATTGGGTGAACCGGATGCAAGCGGCAGGCGCAGGCCCGTTCCGGTAAAAGGTACTGAGTTCGTTATCCCCGCAGATACACTTGTCGCTGCGATCAGCGAACAGCCTGATCTGTCAGGATTGTCAGATGACAGTTTTGAGATATCCAAATACGAACAGCTGATTGTGAACGATGAAACACTTGAGACCGGGATACCCGGAGTATTTTCCGGCGGAGATATAGTTACTGGACCTAATACAGTGGTTGATGCCATAGCAGCCGGTATAAAAGCTGCGAAAATGATCGACCGTTACTGCCGCGGTGATGCACTGCTGCAGCTTGAAGAACATACTGCTCCTCAGATTTACGTACCACCGCCAAAAGCGGGAAAATACCTTCCGCTTGACGGAGACAGGGCGAGATCACCGGAAACACCTGTTGATTCAAGGAAAAAGAATTTCGCAGAATGTGAACTGTCTCTGTCCGAAGAAGAAGCAAAGCGTGAATCACTCCGTTGTTACAGGTGTGACCTCAGATTTACCCTGGACCAAACCGAACAATCCGAAGCAAAAGCTGAATCCATTCTTGCAGGAAATTAACAGGTTAGTACATAATTTTTCTGACAGATAATGACCATTTTTTTTTATATTGTCATTGTATTTATACCCAAATAGCCTTAAATACATAAAAATAAATATTTGCATGAACTTGGTGACTGAATGGGGTTGTTGTCAGGTATATTGTGATATTAATTCTTGAATCTTTATATAACAGAAAAACCTTATAGAGGAGATCGAACAGTCGATTGAGGTAATAATAAGATTTTAAGAAGGGTTTTGGGCCTGAATTTCTTCGCCTGATTTGCTGGCTGAAGGGGTTTATGAAGGTTATACGGAGAAAATCGGCCCTGCCCGTCAAATAAACCTGACACTTCTAAAAACCGGACATCGTCCGGTTTTTTTATACTATGAATCAGTGTTATTCATTTTACATGCAGTACCGCTTGTTGAACCATAATTTCACCCGTATTAAAGAATAGTGGGACAGACATTTCCCGGTACGCCTTGCCTCGCCGCTCGTCTCGCCGTCAGTTTGGCGGATTGGTCTCGCCGTCAGTTTGGCAGAGTAGTTTGGCGGGCAGGCGACCCAGGCCCTCCCCCTCTGTCATTCCTTGGTACGCCAAAGGCGACCCGTGCAGGCGGGAATCTCAATGCTGCAAAATCAGATATTCATAGAATAATTATATCCTAAGAAACAATTTCACCTGTCATTGCGAGGAACGAAGTGACGTGGCAATCTCTGCGATGACACACCTATAAACATACTCTATGTGGCACCCCTATACTTGATTTAGGGGTGGTGATATATAACTCTTGAAAAACCGCCCCGAAATTCCTATTGCTTCTGATTTAATTTATATTTACGTTCCAGTGAATATATTTATTTTTTAACTGTACAATACATATAACCACATTAATATAGTATTTATCCTTTACATTTATGCCGGGGGTTAAATGCACACCTGGCTTATTGTATTATTTCTATTTCCCTCTTTATTCTTCTATTGTTCCACCGAAACACTGGATACTTATACAGTCGAAATGATCGATGATGTGAGACATATTCACAACCACGCACCACTCTGGGGGGATGAACCGAAAGTAGAACTGGAGTTTGTAAAGAAGATAGGAGAGTTGAATACCACAGATGAACATTATATGTTTTTCGATATCAGTGATGTTGTCAGAGACAAAGATGGATGTATTTATATAGTAGAAGCGAGAAACAACAGAGTGCAAAAATTTGATGCAGACGGCAGGTATATTACCAGTTTTGGACGGGAGGGACAGGGACCCGGTGAATATGATAGACCTATTTCACTTGGGATAGACGAGTCTATGAATATTTATGTTGGGGACGAAACAAATAAAGTGCAAATATTTGACAAAGACAGTAATTTCAAAAGAATGCTAAAACTGCAGCTAATGGGTAGAGTTGATGGATATTTTATTAAACTTGACGGAACCGTTATAACCTCTATGCTACATACGGTTCTCATCAGCGGTTTAGGTAATTTTAAAGTGTTTGATCATGTTACAGGTGAACAACAAAAAACTTTAGGAGAACCTGTTCCGGGAGAAGATATGTTAAATTATGCAATTTTGAATATTGGTGGTAGTGCTGCAAATAACAACAAAGTAGTGAAATCATACACTCATTTAAACAGAATTGACATACACTCTCTCGAAAATGACTACGAAATTCGAGTTGACAGACCGTTTGATTATAAGATCGAGAATGTCGCTGGGGAAAAATATACTTCTGTTTCCGGACAAGATATTGGATTTGATTATAAAAACAGGTTATGGGTTTTAGATATGATTGAGAAATTAACATATCAAAAAGATGGTACAGGAAATTTTGAATATACTCCTGATCGTGCGAAAAATGAGTTTCTTATATTTAGTGAAGAAGGTATTTTGCTGGGAAGTGTACAACCACCAGAAAATCCCGGGGTTTATTCATTTCCATTTAGAGTGCAACATGACCGCATTTATCTTATCCGCCAACGGAAATATACGAATACAAAATTATTGAAAAGTAACCGCATCGATCCATCAGTTTACTCCAAACAACAAGGAGCAGGCGGAAAGTGAGGCTATAACCATCGCAGGTTAGAGTACGACAGTATTACTCCACTTCAGGAATGTCAGTCTGGATATAGATAAATAAAACTTCTGAGAAGTTCTGCTTCACTTTCCGGTTGCAATTTTTGTAAAAATAGCCTACCTTTTTAAAAAAACCATCCCCAAAAATCCTGTAGTGGTGAAAATGATAAAAAAAATATCATTCCGGTTTATTTATTTCTGTTTTATTTCAGCAGTCCTGACTGTTTTTCTTGCTCCGCAGTGCGCTATGTTCCGCTCCGAAGGAGTGATCATCGACGAGATGCCGAAAACAGAACCGGCTTATATGGATGATGAATCCATAAAGCTCGGTATCGATGTGCTTATGGAGCAGAAACTGGACATGGTCACCGGTAAACGTGTCGGGCTTATTACGAACCAGAGCGGTGTCAATCGTAATCTAATCTCGACAATCGACATACTGTTCAGTCATCCGGATGTCAACCTGACAACACTTTTTGCTCCGGAACACGGCATCAGGGGAGATATTCCCGCAGGGCAGCTTGTTGCGACATATGACGATGAAAAGACCGGACTTCCTGTCTACAGTCTGTATGGCAATACTAAAAAACCCACTCCGGAAATGCTCGCAAATGTCGATGTGCTGCTGTTCGATATTCAGGATGTTGGTGTAAGGCCCTATACATATATTTATACCATGGCTTATGCCATGGAGGCGGCAAAAGAGAATAATGTCGAATTCTACGTGCTTGACCGTCCGAATCCTCTTGGGGGTAATAATGTCGACGGAAATCTACTTCATCCTGATTATAAATCTTTTATCGGCATGTACCCTATACCATATACACACGGAATGACAGTCGGTGAACTTGCATGGCTGTTCAATCTTGAATTCGGTATTGAAGCCGATCTGCGTGTTATCCCTGTCGAAGGCTGGCAGAGAGATATGCCGTTTGAGTCAACCAATCTTCAGTGGATCCCTACATCTCCGCATATTCCTACAGCAGAGACCGTTGCTTATTATGCTACAACAGGAAGTATCGGGGAGCTTGGCACGATTTCAGTGGGAGTCGGCTATACCATGCCGTTCAAAATTGTTGGAGCACCATGGATCGAACCGGAGAAGCTTGCCGGAGAATTGAACAGCAGGAACCTTCCGGGTGTGACGTTCAGACCTATGAACTGGCAGCAGTTCTACGGTATATTTAACGGACAGCATGCCGGCGGTATAGAGATACATATTTACGATATGGATGAATACATGCCGTTCTCAACAGGTATCCACATACTCGAAGCCATAATCAAGCTTTATCCCGGTCAGGAAATATTCAAAGAGGACCGCATCAGCGGATTTAACAGGGCAACAGGGACCGACTCGATATATAAAAGACTTAAAGAAGGTGTTTCTGCGGAAGTTATAATTGAATCCTTTCAGGAGGATATACGTTCTTTCAAAGATATGCGTTTGCCTTATCTGTTATATTAATGTATCGCATATCACTTTTTTGCCGGTGGATCAGCCGGTTCAATAATTATTGTTGACTTTCTCGCAAAAATTTGATTTCTTTTGCGGGTTTTGTGAGCTGAATGTTAGAGCAATATTAATTATATCTATATAGAATTTACGATCCGGATTCTGTTTATTAGAAAGGTTTTACTGAATGAAGTTAACGGACATACTGCCCGTTGAAAATATTAAGATTCCTCTTGAATCTGATAACAAAGACGAGATCATTGATGAATTAGTGGACCTCATTACCGATTCGAATCCGCTTATCGAGAAAAAGATCGTTCATAAAGCTGTTGTCGACCGTGAAAAATCTGCAAGCACCGGAATTGGAAAGGGTATAGCCATTCCTCATTGCAAAACAGCAGGAGTTAAAGAGATGATAGCGGCTTTATCCATTTCAAGGGACGGCAGGGATTTTGACGCTCTGGACGGTAAACCGGTAAATGTGTTCTTTCTGGTGGTAACGCCGGGTTCTAAAAATTTTGCCGGTCCGCATATTAAATGTCTCAGTATTATATCTAAGCTGCTTGGAAAAGAGGAATTCAGAAAAAATCTGATTGAGTCCGAATCCCCGAAAGATGCGTTAAGACTGTTAGAAGAAGGTGAACAGAACCTGGACAGTTAACCGGTGTAAACCGTATTCTGAATATAATAAGTCTCCCAATAATAGATCAAACCACATTGGAAAAACTCTCAAAAAACAAACTTAAATACCTGCGCAAATTCCTGAAAAAAAAGATCCGCCGTCAGGAAAATAAATGCCTGGTCGAAGGTGAAAAAATGTGCCTTGAGGCCCTTGAGAATGGTTTTCATATAGACATGCTCATATATGAAAAGGGTCTGGGAAGAAAGTTTCGGGATGTAACTGTTCACAAAAATGTTTTAAACGTTTTTTCCTGTGACAATGCAGCAATAAGATCCTTATCCGAAGTTGAAACACCGCAGGGAATAGTAGGCCTTGTGAATTTTCATACCGTTGAACAGGAACCGGGTAATAATAAAGACCATAAATTTTATATTGCGCTTGATAACATATCCGATCCCGGAAACACCGGAACGATTTTAAGGACTGCGTCCTGGTTCGGGTGGGACGGTATACTGTGCGGGCTGAGTTGTGTGGAGGTCACTTCCGGAAAAGTACTGCGTTCCTCGATGGGAGCTGCCTTTCATCTGAACATCTGGGAGGATCTTGATCTTGCTGAGACATTGAAAAAACTTAAGGAAGACGGCTTTATTATTGCCGGAAGTGTGCCTGAAGGCGGGGAAAAGAAGATAACTACGACCGGTAAAAAAACGGTCCTGGCGGTTGGAAACGAAGCTTCAGGATTATCACAGGAGATCCTTGATATCTGCGACGAAGTTTTTACCATAGAAGGATACGGAAAGGCAGAATCTTTGAACGCAGCCGTAAGCGCTGCAATAATCATGGAAAGATTAACAACAGGATATTGATAATTTATGAACGAAGATGAATTACATGAAAATCCTGAAGATCTGGATCTTTCGGGAGACGGCCGTTTTGATAAACTGGAAAAACTTCCTTCTCTTGTTGAAGCATTCTTAATAACTTTTTCCACCATCCTGTTTATCCTGTTCATTACGTTCATTTTTGCATTGCTGAGCTCCGTTTTCGAACTTGGAAATGAATTTCTGCTTATGGGAGTGGGGATAGTGATCCCGGCTATGATCTACCTGAAATTTGAGGGATATTCATTTAAATACGTATTCAGATTAAATTCCATATCCGCTCGCGAAGTTACAGCAACACTCATCATTGGGATATCATTAGTTATTGTAATAAACTTTGCTGAAGCTTTGACACAATACCTGCCTCTTCCCGATTGGTATGAAAATTCGAAGGAGATGTTTGAAGGCGATCTTGTAAACCAGCTTGCTATCGGAAGTGTCTACAGTTTTATTATTCTTGTCCTTTCGGTTGTGGTTATCGCAGCTGTATGTGAGGAGATGTTTTTCAGGGGTTTTCTGCAGCAGGTTTTTGAAAGGAAATTTCCCGTGGGGATGGCTATAATTGTTTCCGCATTGATGTTCGCAATACTTCACCCTCTGAGTCTGATCCCAATCATTATATTCGCGGTTTTCCTGGGAATTCTAAGCTGGAAAGCCAACAGTATATATCCAACAATGATAATTCATGCGATGAATAACGGGATCACATTATTTATGCTGAATTTATCCGGAACGCCGGATGAAACAGCAGATTATGTGGAAATCCCTATTTACCTTTTTGTTTTATCATTAATGGTACTGATCGCAGGAATAAGATATTATTTCGTTATAGTGGATGAAAAAAACGAGAATTACGTAGTCGACAATAAAGATTAAACAGTTTTATTGTTAAGAAAATGAACTAATTGACCGAAAATAATGTAAAATATATAAATTTTTGCACTTCTACCTAAATACGGGATCAATATGAAAAACCATATTTTTAAACTAATTTTAACTGGATGTATTTTCACAGCATTTTCTTTATGTATATTCGGCTGTTCTAAAGTTGAGGAAAAAGCTGAAGTAATACCCGAAGGTTTTCAGCTGATAACCAACCTGGAAAAAGGATTCAGCATTGTCAAACCGGTGAACTGGATCGCTGCAAACCAGACAGATGATCCGTCAGGTAAGACATATGTCGCTTTTAAAAGTCCGGAGGATGCAGAGAATAAAGTCGGCAACCTGAGCATAATAGCTGGCGATGAAACTCCGCTGACTAAAGATGAATATTTACGAAGTCTGATAAATAATTACGGAGAGCTATTCAAGAAATTTAACCTTGAATTAACAGATACCCTTACGATTCATGGTGAGTTATTTGGAACATTTGTTTTATCCGCCGAACTGAATAATGAACCGTACAGAATGAGAACCGTTTACACGATCATTGATAAAAAGCTGTATCAAATAAATGCTATGTCACCGATTACACGTTACACAAATGATGAGGCTGCTTTTGAAGTAATGATAAACTCGTTTAAGATACTGAAGTAATAAAATTATGGAGTGAAGCAAAATAAAAAGTCACGCCTTCCGGCGTGACTTTTTTGTTATATTGACTTTTTTGTTAAGATTGAGATTTGATTCGTATTAAC
>JBHPLC010000064.1:0-10481 GCA_042564455.1 Candidatus Zhuqueibacterota bacterium
AAATCTAATCACAGGAGGTAAGATAATGTTCGGATTTACTAAAAAATTGATCTCCAGTCTGGTACCTGTAACTATTTTCATTCTTATTTTCACAGGACTTGGGGTGTCTCAAACTGCAGATAATATGTATTTCAAGGATCTGAGGTGGAGGAACATCGGACCTGCCAGTATGTCCGGAAGAGTAACTGATATTGAAGCCCTGGATAATGATTTTAAAACTGTCTACGCGGCTGCTGCGTCCGGAGGTGTATGGAAATCTGTAAATGCAGGTAATACCTGGGAACCTATTTTTGAAAAATACGGTGTTGCTTCGATGGGGGATATAGATATTGCACCTTCAGATCCGGATATTATCTGGGTCGGTACCGGTGAGGCAAATAACAGGAACAGTGTTGCCTGGGGAAATGGAATTTATAAGTCAGTGGACGGCGGAGAAACATTTGTTCATCTGGGTCTGGAAGAAACACATCAAATTGCGAGGATAAGGATCCATCCGGAAAATCCTGATATTGTATATGTTGCCGCAATAGGGCACTTATGGGGGTGGTCCGGTGACAGAGGAGTGTTTAAAACAACTGATGGAGGTAAAACCTGGACAAAATTGATCAATGGACTGCCCAACGACGGAAAACACGGTGCAAATGATCTGGTGATGGATATGAATAATCCAAATACTCTTTATGTTAATATGTATAAAAGGATACGAACCGCATTTGGATATGACGGCGGGAGCACAGAAGGTGGAATATTCAAGACAACCGACGGTGGAAGAAGCTGGAAGAAATTAACAAAGGGACTTCCTGCAGGTCAGACTGGCAGAATAGGATTGGACATCTATAGCAAAGATCCCAGAATACTTGTTGCACTTGTTGAAGCTGAGCAATCACCGGAAAGCAGGCTGGATGAATGGTCAACAATGCGCGGAGCAACTCATCAATCTTTGGATACGCCGTATTCCGGAGTATACCGTTCCGAGAACGGCGGGGATTCCTGGGAATATTTGAATACATTCAATAACAGACCGTTTTATTTCTCACAAATCAGGATAAATCCTTCGGATGAACAAATTGTCTATGTTCTTGCACAAAGTCTTCAAATATCTATGGACGGCGGAAAAACCTTGAGAAATATCGGTGGTGTTGCTCATCCGGATTTTCATGCGATGTGGATAGATCCGAATAAAAAAGACAGATTCTATATCGGGAATGACGGAGGTGTATTTATTTCACATGATCAGGGAGAAAACTACCTTATGTTTGACAATGTGCCCGTCTCACAGTTTTATGCGATAAGCGTTGACATGCGCGAACCATATTGGATCTATGGTGGATTGCAGGATAACAACAGCTGGGGAGGCCCGAGCAACAGCCGCGATGCTCAGGGGATCTTAAATGACCACTGGTTCAATATAAACGGCGGTGACGGTTTTCATACGCAGGTTGATCCTTCCGACTGGCGGATAGTTTATTGCGAGAGCCAGGGTGGAAGAATATCAAGAATAAATGTGGAAACCAGAGTAAGGCAAAGTATCTCACCGAACAGAAACAATACAATAAACTGGGAAGATCATTTAAAAATGCAGACAAACGGGCGTGAAGGATTCCGGTTCAACTGGAGTTCTCCGATCGTGCTTTCACCACATAATCCAAAAACAGTGCTTTTTGGCGGGAATCATCTGTTCAGGTCTGTTGACCGGGGCGATACCTGGGAGATTATTAGTCCCGATGTTTCAACTAATGATGTTAACAGGATGCAGCCCAGCGGAGGAATGACCCCGGATAATACTGCTGCCGAAGTACATTGTACGATAATTACGATATCAGAATCATCAATAAGACCGGGTATTATCTGGGTCGGTACTGATGATGGAAATGTCCAGGTTACACGTAATAGCGGAATGACATGGGAAAATGTATCGGGTAATATTTTTGGTGTTCCTTCAGGCCTCTGGGTCAGCAGAGTAGCTGCATCAAATTTTGATCTTGGTACGGCTTATGTAACAATTGACGGGCATAGAAGTGATAATTTTCAGCCATGGGTATTTAAAACAACTGATTTCGGGAGGACCTGGGAAAATATCGGTGCAGGTCTGCCGGCGGATCATCCGGTTTATATCATAAAAGAAGATATAAAGAATCCTGATCTGCTTTTTGCCGGAACAGAGTTTGAGGTTTTTGCCTCGGTTGACGGTGGCAATAACTGGTTCAGCATTCTGAATAATATGCCTAATGTTGCTTTCCATGATCTGGTTATTCATCCCCGCGATGGTGATCTTATTGCAGCAACCCACGGCAGAGCAGTATGGATCATGGATGATATAACTGCCTTACAGCAGTTAACACCGGATGTAAAACACTCGGAAGCTTATCTTTTTGATTCAAGGCCTGCTGTGGTCTGGCAGCGTGTAAGCAGGGGAGCGGCTTCTTACAGAGGTGATTTCCATTACGGAGGAGAAAATCCAAGGACTGCAGCAAATGTTCATTTCTTTATAGGTTCTGAACCAAGCGGTGATGTAATCCTTGAGATCTCACAAATGAATAGTGAACTGAAACATACGACAGCGGTTGATGTTTCTGTTGGAGTAAACCGGTATGAGTGGAATTTCAGATTTGATCCTCCGCAAGTTTCAGCCGAACAAAGGGGACAGATGCAGCAGATGTCTCAGCGAGGCGGAAGAGGTTTCGGAGGAAGAGGTGCCAGCGCCGGTCCGGGAACCTATTTAGTAAAATTGACAGTCAATGGGAAAACCTATACAAATACTCTTGTGGTTCGCAGTGATCCATTATTAGAAGGGAAAAATTAATGAAGGTTATTAAGATCTTATACTTAAATATTTTCTTATTGTTATGGTTTTTCTCCATCGCTTTCGGTCAGGGCGCTCCCGGGACGGATATTTTTTTAGGAGAGATCAAATTTGACGGCACTGAGATAATGATATCGAAGATCAATAATATTACTGACAGGGACGGATATGATAACCAGCCGTATTTTACAACTTACGGAAAAAGCCTGCTTTTTACGTCTGATAGAGAAGACGCCCAGACAGATATTTACATATATGACATCCTGAAGAAAACAACAACTGTTATTCATAAAACCTCTCCTGAAGCAGAGTATTCAGCGAATCCGGTATTGGGAACCAATGGGAAATATTATTCATCCATTCGTGTTGAAGCGGATGGAACACAGAGATTATGGAAATTCCCACTCGGAAACGGTCAGCCGGAGATTATTTTTAAGGATATAAAACCTGTTGGATATCATGCCTGGATCGACAACAATACGGTGGCGATGTTTGTTCTCGCCGACAGGGCGAATAATATACCTATAACTCTCCAGATCGGTGATACAAGGACAGGCAGATCGGAAACTGTAGAAGAAAATATCGGCAGATCAATTCATAAAGTACCGGGAGAAAAAAGTGTCAGTTTTGTGCATAAAGAAGGAAATGAAAATTGGACTGTAAAAGAGTATGACCTTGGGAAAAGATCATTTAAAAATCTGGTTAAAACTCTACCGGGGAAAGAGGACTATTTTTGGATAGATGATGATACGATCATTATGGGGAACGGTTCAAAATTATTTGGATTTGATATCAGTGGAAATTCTAAGGATTGGATCGAGATTTGTGATCTGAGTTCGTATGGTGTAAAAGACATTTCACGTCTTGCGGTCAGTCCCGGAAGTGATCGTATCGCCGTGGTATCAGGAAGATAGCAATAATGATAAATATGCAGAAATATATGAGGAAAGAATGATTGAACTTGATGGTATAAAGGTGATCTCATTTGATTGTTACGGAACTCTAATCGATTGGGAAACCGGATTGCTCGATGTGCTGAAACTTATATTGGGACAGCATGGAGTTGAACTGGATGACACTGAGATATTGGAAAAGTTTGCAGAATTTGAGTCAGAAGAAGAAAAGAAATCCTACAGGTCTTATAGAAAAGTACTTCATTCTGTAATGCAGCAGTTCGGTATGAAATATGGATTTTTTCTGGATAAATCAGAAGAAAATGCGATTGTGGATTCTATTCAAATGTGGCAGCCATTTGATGATACTGTTGTTTCTCTCCAGGCTCTGCAGAAAAAATACAAATTATCCATTATTACTAATATTGATAATGATCTTTTTGCAGGAACATTTATGTCGCTTGGTGTTAATTTTGAACAAATCATTACATCTGAAAATGTCAAATCATATAAACCTGATATAAAGAACTTCGAATTTGCCCTCGAAAATATTGGTGTGACCAAAGATGAGCTCCTGCATGTTTCTGTCAGTCTTTATCATGACATTATGCCCGCCGAATCTATAGGTGTAAAAACTGTCTGGATAAACCGAAGACATGGAAAAGAAGGATCCGGTGCAACGCCCCGTGTTCTAAAAAAACCCGATTATGAGTTTCCGGATTTAAAAACCTTTGTTATCGGGGCTGGTATTGAATTATAGAATGATTTCATAGAAGAGTCACTAAAAAGGAGCAATTGTTATTTTGCTCCTTTACTTTTTAAGAACCTTGCAAGTTCTGAATCAATGATCGAGATGTGATTTGTAAAATACTGCCATAACTCGTATTGTAGAGCTAAAACATTTTCCGTTTTTTTCGAATTGCCTGTAAGATCTTTTTTTAATACGTCGAACACCTTTATAAACTCTCTGTGTTCCTTCATGTGGAATTTCTTCTCCGGATAATTGTATTCAACCATATATTTTTCTTCAAGATTAAAATGGCTGCGAATATAAGTCTCAAGAAATTCCAGTATCCTAATGACTTCCAGTGTGGGCCGGTTATCCTTTATGGCAAGGTTAAATTTTTTTAGTTTTTGGGTAAAATTCTTATGCTGTGTATCTATCCAGTTCACACCAGTCTCAAATTCCTTTTCCCATTTTATTTCTTCCATGCTTATATTCTTATATATTTGAGTCGGTAGTATTTGTTTATGACCAATATTAAAAGAAAAAGGCTTGATAACAAGCCTTTTTTAATAAACAGTTAAATTCCCTGAACTTCAGAAAATCGTATCAGATCGTAATTGAATAATATGTTGAACGGATTATTTTTAATCCTTTTTAAAATTATGCATTTTCCATAATCCGTACAGTAATATCACCGCACCGTAGAAAGCCGGATTACCCCATGGTATAGTACCCACTGGTGCGGGCGGTGGTGCCGGCGCCTGGGCAAGGAGTGTTGTACTCAATCCCAGGACCAGGACTGTTAAAGCTGAAAGTATTCGTATAATGTTCTTCATTTATATATTCTCCCTTTTATTATCTTAAGAGTATAAGTTTCTTAGTCTGGACAGTATTCTTCGATATCAGTTTGTAGAAGTACATTCCGCTTGTCAGCTCTCTTCCGTTATTATCGCGTCCGTCGAATTGAATCTTATGATAACCGGCCGGTCTTTCAGTATTTATCAGTGTGCGGAGCTCCTGACCCAGAGAGTTATATATTGCGATCTTCACATAACCCGATTCAGGCAGACCGAACTCTATCGTGGTCTCGGGATTGAACGGATTCGGGAAGTTCTGTTTCAGAACATAGTCATCGGGAATGGTGCCGTCATGACCTCTTGTCTGTTTACCTAGGATTATCCTGAACGTTCTCTGTTCGAATTCTTGTTCTGCCAGTTTACTGGCAAAATCTGTCGGATCATCAGCAAACAGTACCGGACCGGGTGAGGACTTCGAAGCATGAGGTATCACACTGAACGTAAACGTTCTGTTATCATGCATATTGATTCTTTCACCCGTCTGTACATCTTCAAGTGTAAATCCCAGTTCCGGATTGTCTATATCGGGAAGGTCCCAGTTCAGGTCAACCTGACCATGCGATGTGTTGGTTGTAACGACAAACTCCCAGACAGAACCTTCACCTGTTGTTCTGATATCCTGTGTGTACATACCCGGATTATTTTCCCAGTTGTTATGCGGGAACGCGAGTGATATGAACTCATCGTTTAAGGGCACGAGCTCAAACACATCAGCCCTGTCATACCTCGGATCTGCCCATTCTGCCATACCTATATAATTATATGTATCGGTATTCTTACCGGTCGATGCGGATATCTTCATCCTCCAGTCATAATCCAGGAACTCATCGGATCCACCTTTGGAAAGTCCCGGATAGCTGATTACCACTTCCTCATCAGCCTGGTTAGTGTGTACCCAGACACCTTCCCATGGAGCGATGGTTGAGGTAAGATTACCGCCGCCAAGGCCGTCACCCATGTAGAAGTCATATTCCGAACCGTTCCAGCGGTAATAAACATCATCCACGTTACTGCCGAGAGTCACATCACTGTCCCAGTCGATATCAACAGGGAACGGATTACCGATAAGATGCCATCCGTTTGAGTTAGTGTAGGTCAGGGTATGTGTTATGTCTCCAGTCTCCTGAAGCCCGGTTACGTCTACATTCGACGGATCGAACGCATAAAGTATGTATCCGTTACCGTTCGACAGTTCAGTCGGTATTACCCATTCGCCCAACTCTTCATCATATTCATATATGTTTGAGTTGTTTAATTCATTCCTGAACGGAGCGATGTCATCAGAGAACAATCCCACCGGATCAACCACATCCCCCGGTGATACCGGAAGACTGATCATACTCCAGCCCGGCTGCAATGTGGAAACCGTGGTTGTGTCATTGACCTCTATTACCCCATAGATCGAGAAGTGATTGATCTTGATCTTAACGGTATTATCATTTTGATTTATTATGTGGTTACCCCTTACTCTTTTCCATATCTGTTTTGCAATATCCCAGATGTGAACACGCATGTTCTCCTTTTTGTTCTTCACCTCAAAGTTCTGGAACTCCATGGTCAGTTCAACCGAATCCCTGAAGGTGTAACCGCTTTCGGAACCCTGTA
This sequence comes from Candidatus Zhuqueibacterota bacterium, assembly GCA_042564455.1. GTDB lineage: Bacteria > SM23-31 > SM23-31 > SM23-31 > SM23-31 > JBHPLC01. The sequence continues at coordinate 6,886 of JBHPLC010000064.1, forward strand.
CTACAAAGTCAACCGCAGAAGGAACATTCAGAAGCTGCTCCATCGGGAGATCCTCAGGCTGAGGCTGCTGAACGATAATGCTCTTACTGCCCTGTATGGCTCCCGGAGGGATCGTAACCGAATGCAGTGTATAAACACCTCCGGAAGATATCTGTACGGTTCCGCCGGTGGAAGAATTGACTGACACTGTAGTATCGTTGAAGGTTTTTTCATTTGCAAGATTACGGTCTGCAACGGTGATGGTCAGGGTTTCAGCCAGAGTCAGTACTCCATCGGATACATAGAATACTACCGTATATGTTCCGGCATGAAGGAAAGAAGGATTCCATACGAACTTGCCTGTGTTTACATTAAAAGATGCAACAGCGCCATCCGGCAATCCGCTTAAGTCCGCCCAGAAGGTTAAGGTTCTCAACTCACTCAATGGTGAAGTAACCGTGAACTCTATCGGATCACCCTCTTTACCGGTCTTGTTGCCGATCTCACTGAAGAGAAAATTTACCGAAAATACTGTGACTGCATCATCATATTCACTTACAACATAAACGTGTTTATTGTCCGGGCTTAGTTCAACGTCACGCACTTGATCCATGTGAGTAATGCCGTCTACTTCATCCTTATACATCTCTACAAAAGTCAACTCACCGGTTTCCCTGTCCCTGCTGAAAACGGTTAGAGCATCATCAACTCGTCCTCCGACAATGAGTATGCCTCCATCAGGACTGACCTTTATGCCACGGGCACCGTCCAGCCCATCTATACCGTCCTGATTATCAAAATATGCTTTAACAAATGTCAGCAAACCAGTGGTTTTGTCTCTTGTAAACATTGCAATAGCATCATCTGTCTGGCTGCCTCCGTAAACAAATTCTTCATCAGGATCAAATGTAAGATCCGTAACAGCGTCCAGACCGTCAACTCCGTCAGTGTTATCATTTAAGTTTTGCAGATGTGTTAACATGCCTGTATCTTCATCTATACTGAATACAATTATTGCATCGCCTGATATTCCTGCCTGGTAGAGGAATTTACCGTCAGAGCTGATCAGGTTGCTGCCCGGGGTTCTTAATCCGTCGATCCCGTTCTCACCGTCAAAATGCTCCTCAACAAACGTTAATCTGCCCGTTGTGAGACTTCTCTCAAACACCATAAGGCTGTTTCCTCCCCAGCCTGACAAATAGAGAAATTTTCCATTCGGACTGATATTACTTGTATGAGGTCTGCTCATTCCGGTTATACCGTTTTCATTGTTGAAATAAGTCTCCAGATATGTCAGTTTACCTGACTGTTCATTCCTGGTAAATGCTATAAGAGCATTTTCCTGTGCGGTGTTTCCGCTTGCATAAACATTTTTGCCGTCGGGACTCATTGTCACATCAATGGGTCCGTCCAAGCCAGTCCATCCATTAACAATATTCTGATAAGATTCTACATAAGTCAGTTCTCCTGTTCCGGAATTACGGGTAAAATAAGAAATATTATCATCTGTATAAGCTGCAACATAAACATCTCTTCCGTCGGGGCTGAAGACAAGCTTATAAATTCCATTAAGCCCATATGTAAAACGTTTATAGGCTTTATCATAGGTCAACAGACCAGAGGAAGTATTCCTAGTAAACTTAATAACAGTATCATCCAGATATGCATTCGAGTAAATATATTTGCTGTCCGAGCTGATATATAAATTCCACGGCTGATCATGACCAAGTACATCCCCCTGTTTATTCTGGAGGGTCTGCAGGTAGCTTAATGCTCCTGATGAAGAATTCCGAGAAAACGCAACTATTGCATCATCGTCCCTTCCTATAACATATAAAAAATTACCATCCGAAGTTACTTGTACACCTCTTGCACCTGCAGTACCTGTTCCGGAATAGCTGTTAATAAAGGTAAGCTTTCCTGTACCTGCATTCCGTGAAAATGCAGCGACCTGGCCTGATACAGAACCGCTTACGTAAACATGATCCTCATTCGGGGAAAGCGTAAAATAACTTGCACCATCAATTCCGTAGTTTCCGGTCAACTGCTCAGTAAAAGACTCCACAAGAGTCAAAGCACCCGAAGTTGAGTTCCTGCTGAAAACAAAAAATGAATCCCCGGTATATGCAGCGGCATATACATAAGAACCGTCATTGCTTACCTGAATGTCATAAGTGCCGTCCAGTCCAAAGACACCACCGATTCCACCACTGGCTGTCCTTAATTGCCTGCCACCAGAAGTGGCAATATATCCGTTATTTGAGTCGATCATAATTATATCTCTAAGAGTCGGGCTGTTAACATGACTTTGAAGCGTCCATGTAGTACCGCCGTCAGAAGTATAAATAATTATACTTTTATTTAAATTATCGTTATAACCCACTGCATAACCGGTAGTGGTACTTAAAAAGTATACACCGTAATAATTTCCGTTTGGTGCAGTCTGAGCTGTCCAGTTTGTACCACCGTCCGTGGTTTTAAGGACAACTCCATTATCACCGACGGCCCAACCCACAGTAGAGCTGATAAAATGAACTGAATGTAGATAGTCTGTTACTCCACTTGTTTGTGCTGCCCAGTTTGAGCCTCCATCTGTTGTTTTCAGGATAATCCCGGCTTCACCACACCCCCATCCGGAATTTGCATCTAAGAATGAAATGGATAATAATGCATCTGATAAACCTGTATTCTGACTTGTCCAATTTGTGCCACCATCTGTAGTTTTTAGTACAGCACCATTTCCTACAGTAATATATCCGATGCTGGCATCGATAAATTGAACCGCAAACAGATAATCACCGGTTCCACTTGTTTGAGTTGTCCAGTTTGCGCCGCCATCAGTTGTTTTTAAAATCGTTCCGGCTTCACCAACCACCCATCCTGATGTACTGTTTACAAAATATACATCCCATAGGTTTTCACTAACACCGCTGCTAAGCTGACTCCAGTTATCCCCGCCGTCAGCGGTACTGATAATAGTACCGACTTCACCGACCGACCATCCGGTGTTTGCATCAATAAAGTGATTGCCGTAATAATCCACATTCACAGGCGGGCTCTGCTGCCACCACTGGGGACTTTGATTAACGTCCGAAGCATAAGTGAGTACACCCGTAGAAGTATTTCTCGTGAATACTGCAACACCATCTGAATAATATCCTGCTACATAAACATGCTTATTATCAGGGCTGACGGTAATCTTGTTGGGATAGTCTATCGCATTGTTGGCTTCACTATTGTAAACAGTCTGAACATATGTTAGTTCACCTGTTGTACTGTTCCGGCTGAATACCACAATTGCATCCTCCGTTGTTCCTCCAACATAAATGTTGTTTCCATCCGGACTGACTGCTATTGGCCTTGGATATGTCAATCCCGGTATTGAACCGTCCGTATTCTGATATTGAGCGATTAGCGTCAGATCACCGGACGACTGGTCAATTTCAAAAGCAGTTACATCATGAGTTCCCCTTCCTGTTACATACAAATGTAATCCATCCGGACTCCCAGAAATATTAAAAGGTTGATACATTCCCGTAATACCACCGGTTTCGGATCCGGTTTCGACTTCTACGAATTTTAAAAGACTGCTGGTATTTGCCTGTGAAAAAGCAGGC
>JBHPLC010000065.1:0-9946 GCA_042564455.1 Candidatus Zhuqueibacterota bacterium
GGTGTAACCGGTTTGAATGTTGCATGGAGACTCCTGGAAAAAGGCTGCGATGTGGAAATATTTGAAATAACAAATATTATTGGCGGCGTGGGGACGTCCATTAAAAAGGATGGGTATTCTTTTGATTTTGGTCCTCATATCTTGCACAGCGCATATCCGGATATAATAGAAGATTTTAAGAATCTCCTCGGAAGCGAAGACTATTTTTCAGATAAAGTTGACCGGCAGATACATTTCAAGGGTAAATATTATCAATATCCTTTAAAACCCGTCAATGTACTAAAAGGTCTGGGCCCATTTTCTTCAGTAAAGATTATAATTAGTTTCTTCTATTCATTTATTAAAAGAAAATTGGGGCTGACAAAAGAAGTATCAGCTGAAGACTGGTTTATTAACTGGTTCGGGAAAGTAGGATATCAAATCTATTTTAAGGAATATACCGAAAAAGCCTGGGGAGTCCATCCAAAAAAATTATCAGCATTTTTTACAAGCAGCAGGATACCTACCATCAGCATTAGAAAACTTATTAAAAATCAATTTGAGAAACTTAGAAAACATACCGAGCAGACCGATGAAAAAGGAACTCATGCTTATGGCCCTACGATCCACTTTATAATGTATCCTTATAAAGGTGTCGGGCTTTTAACACAAAAGATCTACGAAAAGATCAAATTTCTCGGAGGAAAAGTAAGGTTCAATACTAAAATCAACAAAATCTATTTTTCAGGGAATAATGCCGAATCTATTGAATATACATTCGGAGGAGAAACACATAAAGATAAGATTGATTATGTGATCTCAACCATTCCTCTAAAAGATATTATTGAATTGATCGATCTGCCTAAATCCGAAGAGGTTATTGAGAACAGTCAGAATTTAATACACCGCGCCATAATTGTCATCGGTCTTGTAGTAAACAAACCAAAAGTCCTGAATACTCATTTCCTGTATTTTTACGATAAATGCTTTACAAGGATTACCGAACCCAAGAATTTCGGCCTGAAAATGCAGGATGAAAATCAAACTGTACTTCTGCTGGAGATCACATGTGATATAGGTGATGATGTATGGGAGAATGGTGATAAATATGCGCATCAGGCAATAAAAGAGCTTGCGGCAGAGGGTCTGTTTTCAGAAGATGAGGTCGAAAGGTTTTATATAATAAAATACCCGCATGCTTATCCTATCTATAATATCGGATTCAGGGAACGGCTGGAAGCGATAAAAACATATCTGGGTGAGATACCGAACCTGTTTTCAATCGGCAGACAGGGATTATTCGTGTATATTGATATGGATATCTGCATGAAACTTGGAAAAATATTAGCGGATCATATCGAAAAAGATCTTCCAAAATCTGATCAGGAAATATTGGCCAAAGGCGAGCGCTCTTTTTATTAAATAATATTATCGATATTTCTGACACTTATTTGTTGTCAACAATTCGCCTATAGAAATTTTCCTGTTTTTCGGCGATTTTCTTCCATCGGAAATTTCCTGCCCATTCTTTTCCGCTGCTGCCCATTTCTTCACGCAGAATATTATCCAAAAGCAGCTTGTCAATCGCTTTTGCAAGAGTTTCAGGATCATCGGGATCAACCAGGATTCCCGTTTTACCGTCCACAACGGCATCGCTCAAACCGGATATTTTTGTTCCGATTACAGCTTTTCCGCATGCCGCAGCTTCGACCGCCGAGATACCCCAACCCTCAAACCTCGAAGGCATTACAAGAAAATAACATTCCGACAGGAAAGTCTTTTTTTCCTCGTCTGATATTCTGCCTTCAAGATCAATATTACTTTTCAGATTAAATTTTTCGATCAATTCTAATATTTTGTCAATGTTTTTCTGAGGACCGGTACCGGCTATTTTTAATTTCACGGCCTTATCGGAAATTTTTCCCATCGATTCTATCAGAACATCGATTCCTTTCATATAAACATCCAATCTCCCGATGAAACTGATATATTTACCTTTTTTCGGTTCTACTGCAAGAAGCGATTCATCAAAACCCGTATAAATACATTCAATAAACCTGTATTTATGTTTTTTAGTTATATCATTGGTCACGGTAGGAGAAATGGTAATTATATTATCGGCTGTCATTAAAAACAGTTTTTCAAACATCATCGGAATAATCCCGAAAAAACGGAATTTTTTTAATGACTGCCCCCCGATCAGATGGTAAAATGTATTAACCGCAGGTTTTTTTGTCAGCCAGTAACCAAAAACAGGAGAGAATATTGAAAAATCATTGATAAGAATATCAAAATTTGATTTTAAAATATAAAAAGGAGCTAATAATGTAAAGAATAGTCTGCTGAAAAGATAATTATGTCCGATCCCTATCCGTTTATATGTAACACCTTCTTTAACTTCATTTTCAGAACCGGGAAATTTACCCGTAATAACAGTAATAGAGTGTTTTTCTGCAAGTAATCGGTTTATCTCATATGCTCTAATTGAACCCCCGCCGCCTACCCAGGGATTTTTAACATCATCATATATTATATGCAGAATTTTCACAGAAATTTCAAGGAATTGCTACTGAGAGTTTTATTTATAATAAGTGAATCATATTATTCAATTCTTATACATGTATTGTTTTCGTTAAGTTCATATTTCCGTCCGCATGAACAGGAATTTGAAAAATCAATTTTTTCACCGCATTCGCAAGCATACCCTATAAGTTTTGCAGGATTTCCTACTAAAATTGAATGTGGGGGAACATCTTTAGTAACTACTGCACCGGCTCCAATAAATGCATGTTCTCCTATAGTATTTCCGCATACTATGGTTGCATTTGCGCCAATGGTTGCACCCTCTTTAATCAGAGTAGATGTAAATTCATCTATACTCCGTTTAAACCTTGCCCGGGGAAAAAGTACATTCGTTAAAACAACGTTAGGCCCCAGAAAAACACCATCTTCAATTGTCACTTTGTCCCAGATCGAAATGTTATTCTTTATTACTACATCATTACCTATCTTTACATTAGATTCGACAAAACAACCTTCACCAATATTACAGTTAGAACCAATTTCAGCGCCCTTTAAAACATGAGAAAACGCCCATATACGGGTACCTTTTCCAATATTATCTGATTCAACGATCGCATTTTCGTGGGCAAAATAATCTCTGTTCATTTATTATCCCTTTTTTCCCTTTCCTGCGCCACCCATTCTTTGTTTACCTCAAGCACATATGTTGAAGGCTGCTGTAGAGGATAACCATATCTGATTGAAAAAATCTGCTGAAAAATTTCATTGTTCTGCTGACAAAATATCAAGAACAATATTGAGTCGTTGCGTGTTTGATCAAGTATCCAGTAATCGATATCATATTCTGTAAGCAATTTCTTTAAATTTGTAAAAATCTCCTCTTTGACTTCATCATTATAAGTATCACTCCGGCTGTGGTAAACTCTTGAATTGATACCTTGCCGGTCGGAGAACAGGTAAAATTCCTTATCCAGTCTTGAAGCAAAAATTGCATCTTCAGGTGTGTTGTTTTTTGCCCATTTGGCTACTTCGACAAATGCTTCTCGCCTTGGATCCGCATACGTCTTATTTGTTCTGTTTTGTAATACAACATTCGCTGAACTTCTCAATCCAATACCAAAAGCAATCCCTAATAATATCACCATTCCCAACCTGGAAAAACTCTTCAAACTTTCATTATTAAGTTTTTTTGATATGAATTCCCATACAGTATTCCAGCCGAATATTAAGTAGTATAATGTAAATGGAATAAAAGGGAGCCACCATCTTTCGGGATAAGTAACCGCACCATAAATGGCTATTGCCGCAAAAACTGCTGCGGTATAAAAGTCAAATGCCTCACGTTTCTTCCACATATGTATAATAAAACCGAAATAAGTGAGCACCATTGTAATATGAAAAAACCAGGTATATGGAACTTCACGCTGAACAATCGAAAATGCCATTGGAGTCAAAAAATTACCGCCTATCATAAATGTTTTCAATGGTTTTATAAATAAATTGCCTAACAGACCAAGACCCTGATCCTGGAGTCCCATCTGAGTGCCCTGTTCGGCTGCTGCGGCGCTTGTGAAAACTCTGAAATATCCTAAATTTCCATACAGATAATTTCGGAAATTCCATAGTAAGAAAAGCACAGTAAGAACTGCAGTAATTACAATTGCTTTCTTAAAGTTTTTCCTGATTACAAAATACATAAATAATGCAATAAATATTCCTAAACCAATTGGTTTTGTTTGATAGGTTAAATAAGTTGCGATTATCAAAATGAAAAACCATCTGGTCCAGAGATCTTCTTCTTTATTATATTTATCTAACGCAAAAAATGATAATGCCATGAAAAACATATACGGCAGCTCAGTCATAATAACTGAAGAAAAACTTACAAACCATATATTCACGCCAATTATTATCAGAAATAAGGCTAACAGGTTTTTGTCTAAACGATCACGAAATAAGAAATATAGAGCAGTTACAAATCCAATAGAAACTAATGCAAGAAAGAAGTTCATCGCACCGAAATTAAGCCCAAATAACCAATAGACAGGTACAAGAAGTATGGGCAGACCGAATCCGTAGGAAACATGCGGTACAGGTTCTACCATAAAAAGATTCATAAATCCCTTGAATGTTGCCAGAGATCGGGCTAAACCGGCATAATGCCCTGAATCACCCCCTAAAAACAGCCCATTTGTAACATTTGAAATATATAATATCCCGGCTGAAGATATTATACCGATAATAAGGTAATCATAGAACTTGAATCTATTTCCGGAACAGTAATAATATGCAGAGACTGCTGCAAGAATAAGTAGAAGTGCATACAGAAAAAATAATTTAGATAAAACCGGGGAATTTATATTGAACAAGTCCTTGATAAAGAATACCGGAACAAATAAGATTATTACAACACCAAGCATTCCGATTATTTGATTTTGTGAAAAAGAGGCTCTGGGTGGTGCAGTCTTATGTTTCCTTGATTTTTTTGCCATAAAAACCCTTTATAATAGTTCTGACAAAACATCAATAGTATACTTCATTTCATCATCATTCATAAAGGGGAAGATCGGCAGTGATAGAATTTCATCTGCATATTTTTCGGTGACGGGCAGCGTTCCTTCTTTAATATTCATATATGAATAAGCCGGCTGAACATGCAGCGGTACAGGGTAATGTATCCCGGATGACACACCCTTGTCTTTTAATTTATTCTGCAGGTTCTCCCTGTTCTCAACCCGTGTACAAAAAACATGATATACATGTCTCATATCCGGATTCTCTACAGGAAGTTCAATATCAAACATATTCAGATTTCCGCAATAAAAATCCGCAACTTTTCTTCTGGCATCATTCCACTCGTCGATTTTCTTAAGCTTTACGGTAAGTATTGCCGCCTGGATAGCATCCATTCTGTAATTATATCCCTCGATTTCATGAGTGTATTTGCTCTGCCTTCCATGATCGCTGAGGATCCTGATCTTATGCGCAGCATCACTGTTATTTGTAACTACTGCTCCTGCATCACCATAGGCGCCTAAATTTTTCCCCGGGTAAAAACTGAAACAGGCAGCATCTCCATAATGCCCTACTTTTTTACCTTTATACTCCGCTCCGATCGCCTGGGCTGCATCTTCAACAACATAAAGATTATGTCTTTTTGCGATATCACAGATTTTCTCCATGTCAGAGATCTGACCGAAAAGATGTACTGGGACAATTGCCTTAGTGTTCGGGGTAATTGCCGCTTCTATTTTTGAAGGATCGATTGTGTAATTGTCTTTGTCTATATCGACAAAAACGATTTTTGCCCCCGTATGTGTGATCGGTTCGGTCGTGCCGATAAATGTATTTGAAACTGTAATAACCTCATCACCTTCACCTATACCAAACGCTTCTAATGCTAAATGGATAGCAGTGGTCCCAGAGCTGCAGCCGATTGCATGTTCCGTGCCGCAATAGTGTGCAAGATCCTCTTCAAATTGTTTTAAGTATTTACCTTTTATAAATGCCGTATTATCTATCACTTCCTGAATAATAATATCAATTTCATTCTTAATTGTCTTATATTCCCGTTTCAGATCATTAAAAGGAACACTTGAGATCACCTTAACCTCCTGATTATAATTCTACATCAATTGTGCTGCCATGATTTTTTAAAGAGTTCTGAGCAGCTTCAAGTATTTTAACCACCTTTAAACCGTGTCTGCCGTCTGTAATTGGAATTTTGTTTTCCCGGATACAGTCAACAAAATGCTTACACTCAGTTTTTAAAGGCTCAACGAAATTTATCTTCGGCACTAATACATCCCCTGCTCTCAGCAATAACTGAAATTCTCCATAGCTCTCAAATGATGCAATATCTTTTCCGTTATAATGTCTTTCAACTCCTTTGTCAAATATCTGCAATTTTGCATCATTTGAAACATCATCGTAGACTACCATTTTTTTACTGCCTACTATCGTCATTTTCCTTACTTTATTGGGATCTATCCAGCTGACATGAATATGTGCGCATACAGAATCCGGATACTCCACAGTAAGAAAAACCACGTCTTCAATATCTTTCTGTATATAAGAAAATCCTCTTGAAGTTACGCTTTGAGGTGTTTTATCCGAAAGCAGATCTAATATAATTGAAACATCGTGCGGGGCAAAATTCCATAAAGAGTTTATATCCTGTCTGATCTTCCCTAAATTAAGCCTGTGAGAATAAATATAATATATATCACCCAGATCACCATTTGTTATATAGTTTTTTAACTCTCTTACGGCAGAATTATACAGAAAAGTATGGCCTACCATCAGTATTCGATTGTTTTTTTCAGCAATATCAACAAGAATTTCACCCTCTTTTGATGTTAATGCCAAAGGTTTTTCAACAAGAACATGTTTTCCGTTTTCGAGAGCTTCAAGGGTCATGTCAAAATGAAAAGCCGCAGGCGTGGCAATAACGACCGCATCGATATCTTCCCGTTTCAGAGGCTCTTTATAGTTTTTATATACATCCGCATCAGTGTAAGTACCCTTAAACTTGTCAATATTCTCCTTAACAACCTCAGTTAATGCGGTGATATTCACTCCATCAAGACCTGCCAAATTCCTGGTCAGGTTTGGTCCCCAATAGCCGTATCCTATCTGCAGTATGTTGACATTTTTCATAATACTCTCTGCTTAATTATCTATGCGTTTAATTATATAATTGTCTTCGGACTTTTTTTCTTTTGTAATCATTTCAGCCAGGAAACCCATAGAGAATGATTGGAAACCAACTATTATCAGAAGAACCCCGAGAAACAAAAGGGGTCTGTCACCCAATCCGATACCGTAATAGTATTTCTGGATCGTCAGATACAGGTTTATAACAACGCCCAAAAAGAAAAAGCATAATCCTATTATTCCAAACAAATGAAGCGGCCGGTGAGTAAATCTGGTTAAAAACAATACCGTTAACAAATCAAAAAAACCGGAAAAGAACCTCCATAAACCATATTTTGATCTTCCATATTTACGAGCGTGATGCGTCACCTCAATTTCTGTCACTTTAAAACCCAAAGCATTGGAGAGCGGTGGTAAATATCTATGAAGCTCCCCATAAACTGATAAATTCTTAACAACTGTTTTCCTGTATGCTTTTAATCCGCAATTATGATCATGAAGCTTGACACCTGTCGTTATTGAAGTGATCCGGTTGAAAATTTTCGATGCAAGTTTTTTTGTAAACGGATCGTTCCTTTTTTTCTTCCAGCCGGAAACAAGGTCATACCCTTCTTCGAGTTTATTTATCAGCCGCGGAATTTCTTTAGGTTCATCCTGCAGATCAGCATCCATCGTGATCACATAATCACCTTTAACAATAGAAAAACCGGCCGATAATGCAGCCGATTTTCCGTAATTTGCCTGGAACTGAATAATTTTTATTGAAGGAATATCTTCTTTGAGTTTAAGAAGAGTTTCAAAGGATTTATCGGTTGATCCGTCATCAATAAAAATGAGCTCAAATGATTTAGCCATAGCAATCAGGGTAATTTCAAGTTCTTTAGCAAGTTCACCTAAAGATTCCTGCTCATTATATAATGGTATCACTACCGATATATCAACTCTTGAGTTTTCTTCTTTTAATTCCACTTAGTCCACCTGTATATTACTTGGACATATTCTTAAAATATTGAACAGTTCTTTTTATCCCTTCATTAAACGAAATAACAGGCTGCCAGTTCAATTCTTTCTTTGCTTTTTCAAAAGATAATACCGATCTGAACTGTTCACCTTTTTTTTCAGGGCCATGTTTCTCAATCTGATCCGATCCCGTCAGGTCTTTTATGGTATTGAAAACCTGATTTACAGATACCTCTTCTCCTGTGCCGATATTTATTTCTCCGTGATATCCCTTTTGGATCGCTGCCAAATTAGCTTCCACCACATCAGAGACAAAAACAAAATCCCTTGTCTGCTCCCCTGAACCATTAATTATACATTCCCTGTCCTCTAAAAGATAATTTGCAAATATAGACACAACACCGGCTTCAGAAAGGTGATTCTGTCTCGGCCCATAAACATTTGCATATCTTAAAGCAGTATATTTTAAGCCATACTGCTCGCAAAAATAATTGAGATACCTTTCAATTATCCACTTATTCAGTCCATAGGGAGAGGAAGGATTAATTTTATGATTTTCATCCGCCGGAAAATAATCCTGTTCACCATAAATAGCGCCTCCGCTTGAAGCGAATAAAAAGTGCTTTACATTATTTTCGACAGCTCTCTTAATTAACTTTACAGTTGCTACCACATCATTTTGCAGATCGACAGATGGATCTTCAATTGATTTCCTCAGGTCGATCTGAGCAGCCTGATGGATAATTATATCATAACCGTTCTTAAGTATATCTTCCGTTTCCGGATCATCAAAACAAAGTTGATAAAATCCGGCTTCCTTATTAACATTCCTTTTAAATCCTGTTGAAAGGTTATCAATTACATCAACAGTATCCCCATTAGCTATTAAAGCATCAACAATGTGAGATCCAATAAAACCTGCGCCGCCTGTTACCAAAACTCTCATTTATCATTTCTCAGCTTTTTATCAAAATATTCAATGGTAGATTTAAGACCGTCTTCTACAGAAACAACGGGTTCCCACTTCAACTCGGTTTTTGCTCTGCTTATGTCCGGCTGTCTGACCCTTGGATCATCTTCAGGTAGAGTTTCAAATATCATCTTTGACTTACTACCGGTTAATTCTATAATAATTTCCGCAAGCTGAACAATGGTCAATTCACGAGGATTGCCTAAATTGACCGGCAAATTAATATATCCCTTCATCAATTTGTACAAACCCTCGACCATATCCGAAATAAAACAGAAACTTCTTGTCTGTTCTCCGCTGCCGAATATCGTTAGCGGTTCATTTTTCAAAGCCTGATTTATCAATGCCGGAACAACTCTCCCGTCGAAAGCTCTCATTCTGGGACCGAATGTATTAAAAATTCTTGCTATCCTTGTGTCAACATCATGTACGCGGTGATAGGCCATGGTAATTGCTTCTCCAAATCTTTTGGCCTCATCATACACACCCCGCGGACCGGTCGGATTTACATTGCCCCAATAATCCTCATTCTGGGGATTTTCAAGCGGATCACCATAGACTTCAGAAGTAGACGCCAAAAGAAATTTGGATTTTTTGTGAAGTGCCAGGCCTAATGTCTTATGTGTTCCTAATGCACCGACTTTTAATGTCTGGATCGGCAGTTCTGCATAATCTATAGGACTTGCTGGAGATGCAAAATGAAGCACCCAGTCTAAATCGCCTTCTATAAACAGATATTCCGTTACATCATGTTTTATGAATTGAAAATAATCAATGTCTGCAAGGTGAGCAATGTTCTCTATACTACCTGTGCTCAGATTGTCAAATGTAACCACTTCATGCCCGTCCTGAATAAGT
>JBHPLC010000066.1:0-9861 GCA_042564455.1 Candidatus Zhuqueibacterota bacterium
AAGATGAGAATATTATTTTATCAATTTTTAAAATGAAATTCATTACAGACATGTCTTCAAGTAAAAATGCCGCGTTATTCTTCAATCACACTATTGGTGTTGTTATCTTTTCTTTTGCCATTGCTAACACTAAAGATCTGCAGGAAAAAACCAAGTTTACCGAGGGTGATATTGCAGACCTGCTGAAAGCCGCCTTTTTTCACAATATGGGCGGGATATGTGAGTTAAACTCTTTTATATCATCCGGAGAAAATGAAAGACTGAAAAAATATACAGAATCAAACAGAAGCAGTGGTTTTATGCTGAACAGTATACCCCTCAGTTTTGATGTGCTTGACGCCGTAAGATATTCGGGAGAGTATTACTTTGATAGATTTGATTTTGTAGACAGATATGACAACAAAGGCTGCTGGTATGCAAATATTATTGTAACAGCTGATATGTATGTCAGAATGGAGACCGGCTTATTCGGAGTTCATAAGAAACCTTCCTTAATTATAGACAATTTAAATCTGCAGGCAAGTGAAAGTAAATTGAACAAGGAAGTTGTAAAAGCTTTTACACTTGGTATGAACCTGACAGATATTTTTGACTTTTACAGCGAGATAGATAAACTCAAGAAATTATGTGATTTCGAAGACGGCAAACATACCTGGCCTTATCCGATGACCGGATTTCAAAGTCCGACAATATTTGTCTGTATGAGTGATAAAGAAAATTGCGATCACTATGAAAAAACGGTTAAAGCCGTTTCACTTGTCAAACGTATAGGCAAACTATCTGAGGGAATGTATGCAAGATGCCTTTTGACAAGCCCAAAGCTCCAGGAATTTTATAAAGAACATTATGATGAGATTAAAGAAGATACTAAAGATCCATCCGCTAATAATTGATAAAATATTATACAAGTGAGGTAATAATATGAAAAGTGTCTTAATTATTGAGCCGGATAAATATGTTCAGAAAACGATCACAAATTTTATTGGTGCTTTTACAGATTTCAGAAGTTTCATTGCATTTAACAATGATGAAGCTCTCGAAATAATAAATGAATATGAACCTGATCTGATAATAATGAATGTCCTGCCAAAAGATGTAGGGAGTTTTGGATTTTTTAATGATATCAGGTCAATAAAAAATATGGAAAACACACCTGTAATATTTATGACCGAAGTTTCTGTGGATGATGAGGTAAGAAATGCAGGAGAAAACGTGGGTGCAATAGATTTCTTCACTAAACCGCTGGACATGAATAAACTGTTAGACAGAATCAATTCTGCATTGAAAGTCTGACCTTATAAAGTATAATATTTTTAATCCGGAAATATAGAATATCACAGACATCTTCATATTTAAATATATTAACTACGTTCGTTATCAGTCCGAATCATCCTCATATATATATATAACAACCTCTTTGCTAACCATTTTCCCTGAAAGTTTATCAAGCACACCAATCATAAAAAGATATGGCCCCGGTTTGGTAAGATTATGATCGATCTGAAGATACTGCGGATCCATCCGCGTGCTGCCTGAAATATTGAAACCTGTAGAGATCCCGTAATCCACAACACTGTTTCTGATCAGTTTTCTGACAAAATCATCAATCTGAAGTTGATTCTCATCCATATATTTTAATGAATAATTAACTGTGTAATCCGATTTTCCAGGCATACCATCCAAAAACAGGTTGTAAATCTCAAAATATATATAGATAGACTCATTAGTTTTGAACATCCTGTGCGGACTTGGGATTATATTCAGGTTTTCTTTTAAGACAGGCATATCCCGTGATTTCATCTCAATATTTCTTGCAAGCTGAATATCGCTTATCTGCAGCTCATCAAAACCATATTTTTCTATTAATATTGAGTTTCTATGTGTTCCTAAATTATCAGAAAAACTGTCATCAAGTTCAATGCCCAGGTTATACGAACCGGGATCGATCTGATACTCAAGCAGGCCAACACTAATATCATCACTTTTTGTGTCAATTTCAGATAATTCATATTCCATTTCGATGCTGTTAATATCCGATATCACTTTTTCCCAGTTTTTATCATGTATAAAAACACCAATTGTATTTCTGCCTAATAACAGATTGTTTTCCTTTTTAAAAACAATCCCGTTAAAAGGTACTCCATAATAAATCTCCAGTTTCGTTCTGCCGTTATCCCCTCTGAAGGCAGCTGCATCAAACGGAAAATCGATCGATTTTCCTTTTGGTTCATAATTATAATATTCCGGATATTCTTCCTCGATCAGTTCGGACATTTCATGAAAATTCACCCCGTTAAAAATTGCAAACCTGAATTTGTTCTCATAATCAGCATAATTTGCCTCGAATACAAATGTAAAGTCTTCATATCTCCAGAATTCCCGCTTTTGATAAGCCAGGCCATCTACAGGGATATCGCCCGATCCTGGAATATTAAGATCAACATGGAGCTGCCTGACTTTGGGCCATCCGTATTTTATCAGAATCTTGCCTCTTGCTGTTTTCCATCCTTCAATGTCTTTCCTGTACACTGAAAATCTTAAATTTGCCTCCGCAACACGGCAGTAGTGTTCCAGTTCCCTCTCATTATAGTCAGTAAGGAATACCGGATCACGCTGATACCAGAAATTTGAAGAATCACTCCGGATATTCTCGTCTTTTAATCCTCCGATCTTCAAAAAGCCAATATTCGTAAAAACATCTTTTTCTGCATCACTCATTAAAGCTTTTGCTTTATTGAAATAATTATATGCCATGTCGTATTCTTTAGTTTTTGAACACGCAAGTCCCATGAAAAGATTTCCATTTTTATCTTCAGGATACGCAGAAACGAGTTTTCTGAAAGTCTCAGTAAATCCATCCAGGTCATCTGTATCATAATGTAGCAACCCCTGCCGGTACAGTGCATCCCGTTCCAAAGGTTCGATCTCGAGTATTTTGTTATTGAAGGAATTTGAGGTTGAAACATCTTTTTCTAAAAAACTTTCCCAGGTTATAGGCGGACGGGCATTATATTTCATTGCATAGAAATCCCCGGGAGTGATCATTGAACCGTATGTATAATTCTGATATTTTACGATATTCTCATCCAGCAGAAAGGCCTCTGTAATGCGGTCTTTATATATGTTGACTTTTCTGTGGTAGTATCTTGCATGGCCTGCCAAAGCATCAACGTTTTCCGGATCGACCTTTAATGTTCTGTTCCAGACCGTTTTTGCCGTGTCATACATGTACCTTTCCCAGAAAACCTCGGCGAGAGCATTCAGATATTTTACATTCCCTGTATCCAACCTGTTAGCATCTAAAAGAGCGTTCTCAGCCCGTTTCATCGATGCAGGAGATTTTTTCAGCCTGTAGATCTGTGACAGCTCAAAATACAGTTCAGCATTTCTTCTATCTTTTCCGATCGCTTTCTTTACTGCTTTTATAGCATCATCATATTTCCCGCTATCTTTCAGACTCATACCGATCTGAATATAATCGATCGAATCCTGTGCCGTCAGGTCAGACAGATCTGAAAGGAAAAACAGAAAAACAAGCAATAATGGAATTTGAATCTTTTTACTTATTCTGCTCTTTTTTTTCATCTTTAGGCTTTTGGGGTATTACCGGTCTCGTCCTTGAAACACTTCTTGTTACAAATTTATCAAATTCTGCAGTTTTGTGTTCTACTTTATTTACTCCATCAGACAAATATTTTAGTACAGCCGTACTGCTCGCCAGTCCTTCTTCACAAACGACCTTAAGCCAGTCTCCCCTCGCTGTTTCATCCGGCGCTTCAGTTGTTATTGAAAAATAGGTTATTTTTGGGCTGGTGACTCCGGAACCGGACATGTTACGTCCTTTTATACTTGCATTTACAAGAATGCCGTTATGGAAATATTCGGTAAAATTCTCCGATGGCTGTTTTCCATATTTCTTATACCTTTTGAAAAGACTTTTATTCTGTTCAACTGCTTCAGGAATTGCTGTAATACCTGCCGCAATTGAGTCAAGTATCGCAAAGGCAGCTGTTTTATGATCAGGAAACCTGTCATCTTCGATCCAGCTGAATCCCGGTATAAACCATCCTCGCGGTGACCACCAGCTTCGCTGTCCTCCGCTCCTGTTCCTTACCCAGGCGCTGTATCCGGCAAAATACTGTACCCATTCGTGGGACGGATAACCATGCATGTTTATATACACATCAGGAAGCCAGGTTTCCCTTATCCTCTGACGTACGGCTGATTCCGGATATCTTGGATCATCTGTATTTCTCTCAGAATCCACATCAACTCCCAGTGCACCAAGATATGCCGCATGGATCATAAAATCTGGATTGGTCTTCTGAATTTCATAACCAAGCATAGCGCCATCGGCATTTGTTATCGGATGCAGCACGACATTTACATTCTTCAGATACTCCCTGTAAACCTCATCTGTAAGTAATAGTTCTGCAAGTCTCAGAATATGGCTTGTACTTGAAACCTCATTTGCATGCTGTCTTCCGGAAAAGAAAGCTGTGGGTTTTAAAGCATTCAGTTTCGCCTGCGACATATATTCTGATTCATAAGGCGGTGTAACATCAATCGCATATACATCATTTCCGAGGAAAGATTCTGTCATAAAATAGACATTTGCTCCGGGCAAAGTATTTAACTTTGACAGTATCTCTGAATTCTCATCCAGTCCTATTGGATTGTCCCACTGAACGATCCTGTCTCCATTATATTTGAAACTGTCATTAGACAATACAGGATTACTTATCTTTTTTGGATTCTTTGTTTTTGACAGCAGTGCAAATTTCGAATACTCTATGCTGTCATCAAGAGCTATCCTGAGATAAAGTTCATCAATTATATCATAACTAAGTTCCTGTTCGAACAATCCGGCACTATGCATATCGCCAAATATCTTGATCATATCCGTAATTCTCTGGATTGAAAGATATGTCCGGTCAATACTTGATTCGGTACTGCGTTCTTTAAACTCTTCATATCTGCTGGTTGAATCTGTTGCTTCCGCTTCAAAGAAGAGTCTTTTTAATCCTTCTTCACCATCCACAATGGAAATTCCTCTCAAATCAGGAGCATTAACTCCCAGGTTCCCTATGCTGAACCGTTTTTCAAATGGCTCTTTTCCTTTTTCCACATAGGTTAGCTTCATCTCCGGAGCGGCTTTTTTCTTCCCTGTAAAAGTGATTTCGGCTTTCCCAGATTTACCGTCTACAGGCGGATGTATATATGGAAGTATTCTTCCCGGGTAATTCATGGATCCGCCCCCATACCTGCTGCCTATCAGATTAAACAAGGTAAGTGTTTCAAAATATATATCTTCGTGCAGTGCCTCTGGTGATGAGATCACTTCTTCATCTATCCCGATCCTGTAATTGGGTTCGCTTAATGTCAGATCTATCTTGAATTCATCAAAATACGGTGCATTATTTGAGGAGGGCCGTCCTTCCTGTAAATCCATGACATATTCAATTATTTTTCCGTATGTTGTGTTCTGAAGGTGATCCCAGAATTTTTCCGGATCGGTCTTGATCCTTTCATCTGCGATCACATTGCCGTTTATTTCAGCATTCACCCATCCGGTTGTGACTCTGATTGATTCATATTCCGGAAACAGATCAAAGAACGGTCTTATAACATATTTTGGATCAAACGTATCACTGAAGACTTCTCTACCGGACCTGTCGTACACCGTCACCTTGTATATGGGATCTTTATTCAGAGTCGAAGAAAATGTGACCAGGGAGTCAGGAATATTCAGTTCGCGTGCAAGAACGGCATCCACAGGATATAATTCCTGAAGCCATCTTGTGTTGGAATAAACAGACTGCCATTTCACTTCCTTCGAGTTTTTCAGGTTGTGGTATTTGATATCCACTTTCCCGATGTCCTTATTCCTGATCTGCGGCAGCACTTCATCGTAAAGCCAGCTGTACCCCTGTTTATAAGCACATAAAATACTGACTTCCACTGAGTTTTCAATCCCTTTACTCTTCAGTTCATTAATGATCTTATCCCTGATATTATTTCTTATTTCAGGGGACTCGCTTAAACGAACGGTAATTTTCCCGGATGAACCTGAATTCAAAACAGGTCCGATCTTATTATTGAATATCTTCCAGAAATCATCCACTTCCCAGGGAATATCAAAATTCTCTTTGAATATTTCTTTACCCTCACCGAATCCTGTTTTAAATGTCCTGGCAGTGATTTTTGCATCCGGTATTATATCTCCGGCAAACTCAGTAACAAAATCATCGAGGGCTTCCGGATTATCCTTAACCGCAAGATCTATATTGATCGTTTCAATTTCCTTTTCCTTAATTCTCTCAAGCCAGGTCCTGAGTTTTTCAAGAGCTAAAGCCGTCTGTCCGGATGCATTACGGGATTGCAGGAATCTTCTTACATCTGTTTCAACGTCTTTAATGTGAAAATTCCCTTTACCATAATCCCAAAGATAAGGCATTTTTTTAGCGGCATATTCTGATGCCGCTTTTAAACCTGAGGTATTGACACCGCTGATTATAAGTCCGTTCTTATCATTGACCGCACCTTCAGCGAAAAGAATAAATCCTTCATTTTCACTTTTTTGCCATGAGAAAAACTCATTTTCCTTTAAGATCTTATTTGTGGTATAATGATCTGTTCCGAACAGGATCGGGAATCCATCTCTTTCCGGATAATTTTCCTCTCCTCCGGATAATACCAGAGGTATTCTGATACCCGCAGATTCCAGACCTATCCGTGCTGCAAGATATATTACTCCTTCAGGATGTTCTGCTCCGCTGAGGGAAATATATGAAACAACATTATCAGGTATAAAATCCTGATTTGAATCCTTGTATATACCACTGTTGGAATAGATCTCTGACAGCGTAAAACCAGGTGAAGAAGCAGAAGACCTGTTGGTTGATAATTTTGTCTGCCATGGTTTTCGGGGAAGCAGATCCATAGATTTGTTATTATCCGGAGAAGTTACTCTTATTGCGATTCTGTGGAGATCTTTGAACTCAAGGTCACTGACTTTAAGAAGTTTTTTGTCTGTCTCATCAATGGTTTCTTTTTGTTCCAGTGCAGTCACTGTCCTGTTGAAATCTTCAGCATCCGGCACAACAATACTTATTGATAATTTCTGAACACCCGGATAATTTTTGTCTACAACCAGTGAAACTAAAGTAATGCCTCCGGTTATTTCGCGCTGCTCAAGAAACTTTTCAAATTGATCTCTTATATTGCTATAATTTTTCCCCTTGAGGTCCCAGATCGATGGATATCTCCCTGCAAAGTAATCGGAAACTCCCATTAGACCGGTATCATCATATCCTCTGACAATCAAACCGCCTTTTTTGAAAAAATTACCCTCTTTAAGAAATATCAATTCCCCCTGTCCCGGTCTCAGACTGTTCGAAATAACATCTTCACCTGTTTTTTCCAAAAGTCTGTTATTCTTACCGATTAAAATTACGGGATTTGAGGCACTGACCGTAAAGTCGGGATCATAAGCAACAAAATCAAAGTTCAAACCGGTAGTCTCATATCCTAACCGTGCTGCAATATTTGCAGCGCTTACAACATCGGATTCAACCGGCTCCGCCGGCAGAACGATCCTGAGATCAAGAAAATCTATAACATCATCATTATTACGGTCCTGAAGTATATAACCTTTATTGAATATTCCTCCCAGATCAAAAGAAGTGTCCTGTTCGGAACTGCTTTCCTGCCCGAATAATATCATAGGGATATTCAGAATGAGGCTTAACGTCAGAATAAACTGAATAAGACGGGATATAAAAGGGGCCAACCGCATAATCATCTCCTTGAATTTGTTTTGGAATTAAGAGATTAGTAAAAGAAGTGATATGCGATTATAAAAAATAGTGATGTAAAAAACAAGAGCTAACTTTGCTGAATGTAAAATCAGCCGATAAACTTTGCATGTTCTATTTTCATGCATTTGTTCATTACTACTTGTAAACCGGCTTTTGCAGCTTTTGCACCGGATTCATTATTTACGATACCAAGCTGCATCCAGACAACTTTGGCTTTTATATCAATTGCATCATTTACAAATGGCGGAACGTGTTCGGGGGGTCTGAAAAGGCATACCACATCAACCGGTTCCGGAATGTCTTTTAATGAAGGAAAAGCTTTCTTACCAATGATCTCATCACTCTTAGGATGAACAGGTATAACATTGTATCCGTTCTCTTTAAGATAAACACCAACCCGGTGGCTGTCTTTTTCGGGATTTGTCGAAAGACCAACGACAGCTATATTTCGACTGTTTTCTAATATGGATTTTATTTCGGTGTCCGGTGCATTATTCATTGGAACCTCACATTCCATATTGACCTCTTACTTTGTTGTTATTGTCTCAATTGATAAAAAACAAAATACAACCCAAAGAAAAATTTACATCGTAGCCGGATATCCTATCCGGCGAAATTCAGACACCTCAGGAAAATCCTCCGGTTGGAGTTGGTCTGCATGCTCCTGAAGCTGCTTGTTCACATCCTCCTGCCTGGGAATTACCAACAACAGCAGACGCAGATATCAGTTTTTCAGGTTTTTTTGCGCTGCATGCAGGACATTCTATATCTTCTAAAGAAGATGATGAAGAAAGAAACAATTCCTCAAATCTTTCTCCACATTTTTTGCATTGAAACTCATACATCGGCATAATAATACTCCTTAAACAGCATCAATTACACTATGAAGTTTCTTCTGGACTTCATATCCAAGATCCTGGATCTCAGGATTTTCTATAACTGTCATCATTGTTCCCGCCTCGATGGCAGAAACGATCGTTTCATTTTTATCGTTAATATATACAATAACATTGCACGGAAGAAACAATCCCACTTCCTGCTCTTTTTGCAATACTTTATGCGCAATTGGGGGATTACATGCTCCCAGAATTATATAGGGATTAACTTCGACATCAAGTTTTTTCTTCATTGTCGCTTTTACATCGATCTCAGTCAAAACGCCGAAACCCTCTTTCTGCAGTTCTTCTGTCACTTTTTTAACTGCATCTTCAAAACTCAGATCGACTTTTTTTGAATATCCATAATTCATAACGGCCTCTTTTCCTCTGAATTTTCAGGAATGTTTTCTTCATCGCTGTTCTGCACGGAACAGCTGTCCCCCATTCAAGTAGGCACTCCTGCCTTCGGGAGAACATATTTTAGTATTACAATATATAATACAATGAATATAAGTATTTCCATAATTTATTTCAATTCATAATTCCAATTAATGTCCATATCAGGAGCTAACGAGGCTGTAACGGAGCAATATTTTTCAACCGACAGTTTTACAGCCTGTTCTGCATCTTTTTCAGTAAGACCATCCTTTTTAAGTATATAAGTTATATTTATACTGGTAAACCTCTTCGGATGATTCTCAGCCCTCTCTCCTTCAACAACAATCTTGAATTCCTCGGGTTCCTTTCTCTTTTTCTGCAGGATAGAAATAATATCCATTCCGGAACAGCATGCTGCGGCTTCAAGCATTACTTCCATTGGAGTCGGGCCTTTGGTCTTTGTATCTTTCGGGCCGGAATCATAATCCGTTACATGATTTGACGGTGATAAACATTTAAAATGCATTCCGCTCTGCCAGTCAGCTTCGATCTTCACTGAACAACTCCTTATTTTTATCTGCCTAATTCATTTCGGAGTGTTTTCTCAGAACATCTTCAATTTGTTCTTTTGGGACAACTCCGACTATTCTTTCAACAATCTCACCATTCTTATATAATAATAATGAAGGTATTCCCATGATCTGATATTGCGATGCAACACTATTATTTTCGTCAGTGTTTAATTTGCCAATTTTCACCTTTCCTTCAAAATCTGTTGCGAGTTC
>JBHPLC010000067.1:0-9784 GCA_042564455.1 Candidatus Zhuqueibacterota bacterium
GCCGTACGGGCATTACTCCGTGTGCTGGAGAACAAAGGATTCCTGAAACATAAAGAAAAAAGACTGCGATATGTCTATTTTCCAACAATGACCCTTGAAAAAGTTAAAAAAACAGCCCTGGACCATCTTATAAATACATTCTTCAACGGTTCTCCCGAGGGTGTCATCGCTGCTATCCTCGATGACTCGGATACTAACCTCTCGGAAGAAGAACTCAACAGGGTTGCCGAACTAATAAAAAAAGTAAAATCTGGAGAGTAAGGAAAAATGGATA
Source organism: Candidatus Zhuqueibacterota bacterium (assembly GCA_042564455.1). Lineage (GTDB taxonomy): Bacteria > SM23-31 > SM23-31 > SM23-31 > SM23-31 > JBHPLC01. The sequence continues at coordinate 275 of JBHPLC010000067.1, forward strand.
CACTCCTATTTTATATAAAAGACTTTGCGGAAAATTCAACACTTTTTGAATTCTTCACTGAGATGGCTGTCAAGGGAACAGCAGTTCTGCTTATTGCTTTTGGAGCAGTAGTACTCTGGAAACAGGCATCGGCGAATATTCGTCACCTAGTCCTGAGTGTTGCCATACTATGCCTGATATTACTTCCGGTATTAACTGTTATGCTGCCCTCATGGGAGATAAGTCTTTCTGCGGTGGAAACACCTGCAGAAATCCCTGCCTCACCATTAGAGAAACCAACACACAAAACCGGTCTTACTACCGGACTGAATTCGTTACTGCTTTATGATCTGCCGGTCAAGGAAATACAGGTACCGGAAACTTCATTTTTATCAGAAGTCAAGAATAAAGCGGCCGGGTATTTTTCTGTGATAAAATCTTTTTATACAAATATCAATTTCAAACTAATCCTGATCCCGCTCTGGTTATTCGGAGTTGCTGTATTGTTCTTCAAATTCTGGATAAACCTGTTCGGTCCATGGCTGATGGTCAAACAGGCCGAACCTGTAAGGAATAAAAAACTGAATACAATGCTGAGAAGCTGTTCGGAAAAACTGGGTATCAGGCAGAATGTCCGGCTGCTTGAAAGCAGATGGGTCAAGGTACCGATGGAATGGGGCTGGTTCAAGCCCTGTGTTGTATTGCCATTGGATTCTGAAAAATGGTCGGACGAACGCAAGGAGGTCGTCCTTCTGCATGAGCTGGCACATGTAAAACGGGTGGATTTCTGGGCAACTTTAAGCGCTCATTTCGTTTCGATATTTCACTGGTTCAATCCACTTGTCTGGCTGGCGCTCCGCAAACTGCATCTTGAACGAGAATACGCATGTGATGATTATGTGCTTTCAGCAGGCGTTGATCCGGCAGAATATGCGGACAACCTTGTCGATATGGCAAGAAAAACCAAAATCAGGATATGGTCGCCGAATTTTGAATTGTCTTTAGCCAAAAAAATAAATTTAGAGGAAAGAGTCATGGCAATCTTAAATAATAATAGAACAAGGAACACTGCACAACCTTTAACAAAGGTTTTTATAATTGTATTAGCCGTATCATTTTTAACACCGCTCGCCTGTATGACACCGTGGTCTAAAAAGGATAAACCTGACGAAATCACGGTTGTTGAAGAAACAAAAACCGAACCTGAAATTGAAGCTGTCAGCATTCCTGAGATCGAAATGGCGGCGATCTCTTTAGAAGAGAAAGCAATTAGTGCAAGAGAAATCGAAAGAGCCCTGGTTCACCAACGGGAAAGAGAAACACGGACCGGACGTGAGGTCAGGGAAACAGACCGTGAAGAAAGGATGAGAGATATCCGGATCGAACAACAGGTTTTAAACGAGGTACAGCAGAAAAAACAGCAGGAAGAATTGGTGAAACAGCTGAATGAGCTGAAGAAACAGTTGGATGAACAGCAGAAAGTGGTAAATGAACTTTCAAAGAATACCAATATGACAGAGGAGCAGGAAGCTGAATTAGCAAAAGCTCTTCAGGAACTAAGAAAAACAATAAGGGCATATGAAAGTCTTCTTGCATCACGGCAGATGATCCTGAGAAACAGAGAAGCAGAGTTAAGCCAGGAGAGGATCAGACAGATGGTTGAAAAATATACTCAGCAGATGCAGTCAAACGAAAAAATGCAGGAACAGATCAGGCAAATGACTGAGGAAATGAACAGATTATACCAGAGCGACGAATACAAAAAGCAGATACAGGAGATGCAAAAATTCTATCAAAGTGATGAATACAAGAAGCAGATGGAGGAAATTCAGCAGAAGTACCAGGGGCAGGAATATCAGAAAAGGATACAGGAATTTCAGAAGCAATTTCAAAGCCAGGCATTTAAACAGCAGATGCAAGAATTACAAAATAGCCTTAAGGGTGATGAATATAAGAAGCAAATGGAACTGCTGCAGAAACAATTTCAAAGCCAGGAATTCAAACAGCAGATGGAAAAAATGATGCAGAACCAGAATATGCTTCAGCAGGAGTTTCAGCAAAAAAACAGCCAAATTCAGAAAAAAGAACAGGAATTACTGCAGAAAAAACTGGATGTTCTGAAGAAAGCTATTAATACAAAACAGCAAGAGATCGAGAAACTTGAAGAAGAGGTAAAAACGGATAAATCCAAGGAGAAGGAGCTGCAGGCTGCCAAGGAGGAACTGAAAAAACTTGCGGCTGAATATGAAGCATTTATCAAAGCTAATCCGTTTCTGAAAAAGGAAATTGATCTTGAGGTTTTAAAGGAACTTGACATAAAACTGGACGAAATGCAGCACCTGCACCTTGAAGACCATGAACTTATACATTTAGATGAAGTATTAGACTTACACATAGATGAACTGCAGCATGTGCACCTTGACAGTCTTATACATATTCATATGGAAGATCTCAAGGTGGACGAACTTGAAGTCCTTGAGGAGTTAAAACTGGACGAAGCCAAACTTCTCGATGAGCTTATATTAGATATTAAGCTGGATGAAGCTAAACTGATAGAAGCACTGGATGTTAAACTGGACCTGAAAGAGCTTCTGTTAGATGATATAAATTTGATAATAAAAGGTGATATTAATACTCAAACTGTTGAAGGGATCAGATCCACAACTTTTGACCTGCCGTTAAAGGGAAATGTCAAAGCTGAGATCTTTAATACTGTCGGTCAGATGGTAACCACACGTTACCTGACTGATCTTCCTGCCGGAGAGAACACTTTTATCTGGGACGGCCTGGATGATGACGGTAAAAAAGTGGCAAGTGGAGTATATATTGTCAAACTGACGGGCGAGGATCTTAATGTATCAAAGAAGATCCAGGTAATAAAAGACAGTAAAGCTCCTGAGGGCATCAATATAGCTACATTTGATCTGCCATTGAGTGGTGATGTTAAGGCAGATGTTTTTAACGTTATGGGGCAGAGAATAACGAGCCAGAATCTTAATAGTCTTCCTTCTGGGAAAAACTCTTTTAAATGGGATGGTATAGACGAGGAAGGAAAAAAGGTCGAGAGCGGAGTATATTTTGTCAGGTTTACAGGCGACGGCCTGAATGTCACTGAGAAGATCATTATAATAAATTAACAACAAATTGATATTGTATTAAAAGCGTTCTAAATGAACGCTTTTTTTATTTGCAGTAATTAGGATTTAGACCTTTCAATGTTTCTTCAAATTAATTAGCGTAGTTAATTTCCGAAATAGGATTTAAATCCCTTTACATTTTCCATTATAAATTTTACATTAATTTCTGATCTACCTCAATAATCTGCAAATTCAATAAAAATCTGTTAAAAATAAATCATATCCCAGCCGGAGGTTTTGTTATGAATGAACTGGCTATGCTGGCGTTAGATAAGGCAAAAAGCCTTGGTGCCTCGTATGCCGATATCCGAATCAATCTTTACAAGTCTCAGTCCATTCGGACTGCGAATGACCGCAAAGGAAGAGAGATCGTTTCTTCTTTGCAGGAATCCGAAGACTACGGATTTGGTGTACGTGTTCTGTATGACGGTGCATGGGGATTTTCTTCAAGCAACAAAGTTACTAAGGAAGAAGTTGAACGGATAGCTTCAAGAGCTGTGCAGATCGGAAAAGAAAGCGCTAAGATAAAGGTCAATGATGTGGTTTTAACACCTGAGCCGCCTCACATCGATGTCTGGCAGACACCGATAATCAAAGATCCATTTCTTATTTCCGTTGAGCAGAAAATCGATTTTCTGCACAGGATCAACCGGGAGTTAAAGAAAACCAGAGGGATAGAGAGCGCAAATGCCAACATGGGATTTAATCTTGTTGATAAGATCTTCGCAAGTACTGAAGGATCTTACATTCAGCAGAAACTTTACCGTTCCGGCTGCGGTTACACTGCAACAGCAGAGAAGAATGGTGTCCGTGAAACGCGTTCGAATCCCGACCTCCCTCTCGGCAGAGGTTATGAATACCTCGAGGAAAGACCTTTGATGGAGGAAGCTCCGAGAGTAGCCGAGGAGGCTGTACAGAAACTCGATGCGGTCGAATGTGAGCCGGGCAGGAAAGATCTGGTACTGGATCCGACGCATCTTCTGCTGACCATTCATGAATCGGTTGGTCATCCCACGGAGCTTGACAGGTCACTGGGATGGGAAGCCAATTATGCCGGAAGAAGTTTTTGTACAACCGATAAACTCAACAACATGAGATACGGCTCTAAGGCCGTGAATTTTGTAGCGGATAATACTCTGGTTAACGGACTTTCTACCTGCGGATATGACGATGAAGGCGTAAAAGCTCAGAGGTGGCATATTATAAAAGACGGGATGTTCACCGGATTCGGGACGAGCCGCGAAGTTGCACATTTTATCGGTTTAAAACGGGGTAACGGATGCGGTTTTGCATCGAGCTGGAAATATATGCCGATCAACAGAATTCCCAACCTAAGCCTGATGCCCGGAACCTGGGAACTGGATGACATGATCAAAGACGTAAAAGACGGTATATATATCGAAGGAAGAGGAAATTACAGTATCGACCAGTTGAGATATAATTTTCAGTTCGGCGGTGATATGTTCCGGGAGATCAAAAACGGCAAACTGGGACGTTATCTTAAGAATGTTCTCTACGGCGGAATAACGACTGAATTCTGGAATGCCTGCGATGCGGTCTGTAATGAGAAATTCTGGAAGCCTTACGGTACGACCGGCTGTGCAAAAGGTCAGCCTGTCCAGATACATACAATGTCCCACGGTTCAGCACATGCCCGTTTCAGAAACATAAAAGTGGGGGTGTAAGATGATAACAAAAGATGAAACAAGAAGCCTGTTTTACCGGGTATTAAGTCTTATTCCCGACGGTGATGCAATTATATCCCTAAATGACACATATTACACAATGACTAGGTTCGGCAACAATTCTATAACTCAGAATCTTGAGCAGAATACTGCAAATGTGAACATATCCATATATATCAATAAAAAAAGAGGAGCGGCATCCACAAGTCAGTTTGATGATGTTTCGCTTAAGAAAGCCGTTGACCGGGCGATGCAGATGCTGAAATATGCGAATGAAGATCCAGACTTTCTGCCTCCTCTCCCTCAGCAGCAGTACGAGGAAGTGAACTCTTATTTTGACTCCACTGCCAATTTCAGCGCTGAGGAACGAGCAAGAGGAGTCTCATATATTGTTAATGAATGTAAAAAACGGGATATATCAGCAGCAGGGATATTCACAACTACTGCAGGCTGCTCGGCAATGATGAACACGGCGGGTATGTTCAACTACAGAAAAAGCACAAAAGCCGAATACAGCGCTACCGTCCTTACAGAAGACAGTTCGGGCTGGGTAACCAAACCGGCGTGGGACATAAATGAGATCGATCCGCAGGAACTGGGACTAAAAGCGGTCGAAACCGCCCAGCGCGCACTTCATCCAAAGGAAGCTTCCCCGGGAAAATATACAGTGATACTTCCGGCTTATGCGCTTGGATATATGCTGAATTCTTTTAATCCACCTGACACTGAGGATCTGGATGAAAACCGGGGTGTGTACATGGATAAAAAAGACGATCAGATATTCGGCAGTAATATTACTATTTTTCGTGATCCTTACCATCCGCTGATGCGCGGTGCACCGTATGATGCTCAAGGTATACCGATGAAAAAACTGTGCCTCATAAAGAACGGCAGGATCGGAGAACCGCTGGTTTCAAGAGTATATGCGGGGAAAAAAGGATTGATCCCGACCGGAATCGGTTCGGACAACCGTGTCATGGAAGGCGGTAATGATTCGATCGACAGCATGATAAAGGCTACGGAAAAGGGAATTTTGCTCACACGTGTATGGTATCTGAGGGGTACTGACCGGACAAAAATGGCTTACACAGGAATGACACGCGAAGGAACTTTCCTTGTGGAGAACGGAGCTATAAAACACGGGATCAGGAATTTCAGGTTCAATGAAAACCTCTTTAATGTGCTGAATAATATTGATATGATGGGAAAACCTGAACTTACCGGGGGTGTGGAAGTCCGGGATCAGGTTCTACCGCCCGTCAGGGTGAATGATTTCTATTTCTCATCGGTTACAAAATTTTAACGAAATAAAAAATACGAGGTAATAAATGAGTTATTCAAGAAGGAAATTTCTCAAAACCGGTATAACATCGGCTCTTGCTGCCCCGGTGATAATAACGTCCTTTTCTGAATTTGCTAAAGCGGATAATAAAGTTATAACTCCGAAGATCTCGGGAAATCCCGGCTTTTTTGAACCGAATATTTTCGATGGGAACACTATGTGTTCAGGGTACCCGTACGAGATTCCGGATATGAACGACCAGAGACCGGATTCAGACCTGCACAACCCGGATTTTGAGATAATGTAGAATTTGGAAAAACAAGTAAGATCCACATCTAAAACAAATTTGTTTTTTACTTTGATTATAATAGTTTAATTATTACATTCACACTATTCTTATAATTTCTGGCATAATAATCCTCTTTCAAACTCTTTAGATTAAAGTGAAAATATTAAGAAATATCCAAATTATTTGTACTAAATTGATTCTGTTACTTTTTATCAAGCTGCGAAGTATACCATTTTTAACATTTCTTCTTTTTCACGTCAATATAAATACACGTTTGAGAATTCATTGGGATTTCACATCATTAATTCTCAAAAAAAGTCTGAAAATTTATTTGAAACCTAATTATAATGTTTTAGAAATTGGGACAGGTCCCTATGCTCTACTATCTATTTGGGCAAAAAAGAACTTTAATTGTGAAATAACAGCATGCGACATCCAGAATTCATATGTGAAGAATGCAGTAAATACGGCCAAAATAAATGGTGTGGAATTAGATATTATTCAGAGTGATTTATTCGATAATGTAAGTGGGAAATACGAATTGATATTTTTTAACACTGTGTATATACCCTATAAAATTGGGATTGATTATGGAATAAATAAGGATCATTTATTTGAAACTGACTGGTGCGGTGGGCAAACAGGATATGAAACCATAGAATTATTTTTAAAGTCTGCGACAGATTTTCTAAAAAGTAATGGCATTATTTTATTGGGATTTAATGAAAAGTATGTTAAAGAAATATCAGTATCTCAGATTTGCAGGAGCTATAATTATTCCATACAAGATAATATTCATTCGTTAATGAATCCCAGTAAAGTTATTGTTTTAAAAAGGAGGAATTTATAATAATGGATTCCGGAATTTCAGTTTTGTTTTCAGGTGGATCAGATTCTACTTTGGCTGCAGTCAAAGCGATGGAAAAAACTGAGGAAGTACATTTATTAACTTTTCATCATAAACTTATGGGAAAAACAGGAAAACATAAAAAAGTGATACTTGAATTACGAGAGTTATATAAAAACAATTTAATAATCGAATACGAAGAAGAAATTGATAATCTTTACAAAAAATGTTATACAACTAAAATGCAAAATTATTTACTTAAATATCGAACATTTTATTTTCCATGGCTCTGTGGTGCTTGTAAGCTTGCGATGCATATTTCTACAATTAACTATAATTTAAGGAATAATATTTTAACTACTTTCGATGGCGCAAATATCGAGTCTGCTTATCTTTTTCCAGCACAAACAAATAATTATATTAATGTAATGAAAGATTTTTATAAATTATTTGGTATGACCTACGAGTGTCCTGTATATAATATTAACCGAACAGACAATGAATTAGAAAAGATGGGTGTGACTATTACTAAAAACACAAAAGAAGAACATCTTTATTATACAAATCAACATACGTGTTATTTAGGTTTGGCAGTACATGCACATGGCAGACTATATTATCGACCTTTTCGAGGAAAAAAACGCATGGAAAGAATTGCTGGTGAATTTCTAAAAATTATGATTGACAATTGTTCAAGTTATATTTCAAAAGATCTTGTATGATTATTCTTGGTATAAGCCCTTTTAAAGATTCAGCTGCTGCAATAGTTAAAGACGGTAAAATTCTTTGTGCTGTTGCAGAAGAACGCTTAAATAGAATTAAACATTATGAAGGATTTCCCTGGTTATCTATTGATGAGTGTTTAAAAATCGCAAGTATGGGGATAAGTGAGATAAATGTAATCGCAGTAGGTTGGAATCCATATATGGGATGGAAAACAAGAATAAGTCAATCGTTAAAAGCAATTCTTAACCACGATAAAAGTTTCCAATCTAAAATTTCCAGAGGAAATCATTATTTAAAGAATTGTATTGAATTGATAAAGTTGAAACAATCTTTATCAAAAAGATATTCAAATAAGTTATTGAGCACAAAAAAAATCTATGTACCGCATCATTTGGCACATGCTTCATCAACTTTTCTTCTTTCAAATTATCCTTACTCAAACATAATGATTGCCGATGGAATAGGTGAATCTTCAACAATTTCTTTTTATAGCGGCAAAGATACCACAATTAATAAGATAGCTGATATAAAATATCCAAACTCTTTAGGTCATTTATATTCATATTTTACTGGTTTTCTAGGATTTAGAATGAATTCTGATGAAGGAAAAGTAATGGCCCTTGCAGCATATGGTCAGAATAATTATGCAGATTTTTTTGATAAACTGATAGAATTCGATATAGATAAAAATAAATTTGAATTAGACTCCAAATTAATAGATTATCATATGGCAAGAGACAAATATTTTAACCAAAACATAACTGATATTACCGGTATATTACCAAGGTCATGTGACAATCCAATCAATCAAGTTCATATGGATTTAGCATGTTCTTTACAAAGAATATTAGAGAAAACAGTCTTGTCTCTTCTAAAATATTATTTTCCTGAAAAAGATATGCCCTTGTGTGCTGCAGGAGGATTATTCTTGAATTCGGTAATGAACGGGATCATTTTAAAAAAGCACAGCAAAAAGTTTTTTATTCAACCTGCTGCAGGTGATGAAGGTGTCTCAGTAGGCTCCGCACTTTATGTAAGTTCGATTTATGATAGAAAAAATAAGATTATAAAAATTAATAACGTTTATTGGGGGAATAATTATTCTGATCAACTTATCAAAAATTCGATTGAGAGAAAAGGTTTAAATTATAAGAATTTTGAAGATAATTATTTGTCTATAGCAAAGGAAATTGAAAAAGGAAAGATTGTTGGGTGGTTTAAGGGGAAAATGGAATTTGGTCCTCGAGCATTAGGAAACAGGTCTATTTTCGCCAGCGCATTACGTAAAGAAACAAAGGAAATAGTAAATTTAAAAGTAAAAAAGCGTGAGAACTTTAGACCATTTGCATGCAGTGTTTTAATGGAAGAAGCTTCCATGTATTTTAAAAATTTGCAGGAATCGCCTTTTATGCTGAAAGTATTTGAATTTAAAGAAAAATATAAAAGCCAATTCCCTTCTGTAACTCATATTGATAATACGTGTAGAATTCAAACCGTTACAAAAAGACAGCGGCATTTATACAATTTGCTTTTACAAATAAAGCAACTAACAGGTCATGGATTAG
>JBHPLC010000068.1:0-9721 GCA_042564455.1 Candidatus Zhuqueibacterota bacterium
ATTTTATATAATTTTAATTGTATTTAACATGTACAAAAACTAAATTATGTCAAATAATTAATTTCGAGATAGAAAAATGGCAATTGAATTTAATAATTTAGCAGAAAAAATTGACAGGAAAATACTGCAGTTGGCAGGTATTGCTTGTCTGCTTGTCCTGGTCACTATTATTGTCGTCCTGAATACCATCAAAGAACCTTTCCCGGAAACGGCGTCATATACAGTCGGTCTCCATGATATTAATGTTTATATCACTGAGATCGGGGATATCAAGGCTATGAATAATGATATCATAACGATGCCCGGCCAGAGTTCCGGCGGTAGAGGCGGCGGCGGTTTTAATATGATGGGTGGCGGCCGAGGCGGCGGCCGAGGTGGTGACAGAGGCCGGATGGCTGAAACTTTCAGCGACCAGGAAATCATGAATATGGCAAGCATATTATCGAGTAATACACAGATACTCTATATGATACCTGAAGGAACAAGGGCACAGCCGGGTGATACACTGCTTAGACTCGATATCACAGATCTTAACGACCAGCTGGAAGGTTTCAAGGAAAATCTTATTGCCATGGAACAGGCCCTGGAGGATGAGCTCGAACTTCAGAAAGAACAGGATATTCAGACTGCGAGAGAGCTTGATAATATGATTTATGAGATCGAAACAAAACGGCTTGAAGTAGAACTTGCTAAGTTTGGATCAGCAAATGATATTGAAAACAAGAACCTCGAACTGCGGATGACTATCCTTGATTCTTTGAAAATGGAAGCAGGTTTAAGAGGGGAAGAAACTAGTAAAGTTTATCGATTAAGCAGAGCTCAAAGTAATGTTGACAGGGCAAGAATATCCATTGCCTCGGCAGAAAAAACCATTAAAGCCTACTCAATAATTGCTGAATACCCCGCTCTTGTTGTTTATGCTGATGATCGCAGGACAGGAGAAAAGGTCACTCTGGGAGATAAACCTTTCGGCGGCCAGGATCTTCTCCACCTTCCGGATCTGAGTACGATTACCGCTATAGTATATGTTAATGACCTGGATAGAACAAAAGTATGGATCGGTCAGAAAGCAAATGTCAACCTGGAAGCCTATCCCGGTGTGGACTTTGCTGGAGAAGTAATTGGTCTCTCACCCATATCAAGTTCCTATCAGATAAATTCCAACGTTAAGACTTTTGAAGTAAATGTTAAACTCGACGGTACTGACGAAAGGTTACTGCCGGGTATGACTGCAACGGTCAATCTCATTGTTGAAGAGATTAACGATATACTCGCGATCCCTGCAAGCTCTGTCTACGAAAAGGATGGTCTTACCTACGTTTTTACAGTTGACGGAAATGACCTGGATGAACGTCAGGTTGAGCTTGGCAGGAGAGATTATACTTTTGTGGAAGTATTAAGCGGACTGGAAGAAGATGATGAGATACTTGAGATATTCCCCCCTTATGCAGGATATAAAATCGGACAGGTAGCAGAATGGATCCGGCAGGAAGAAGCAATCGCATTGTTGGGTGAACACTTTGAAGCCATTGAAGAACTTGGTATTAAGTATGATTATGACCGGAACAGAGCCCGGGGTGAAGCGCCCCGAAGAGGCGGCGGAGAATACCAGAGCAGGGATACAAGAGAACCTACATATCAGGAAATAGAGGAATATTTAATAAATATGGGCAGAGAAGTTACACCAGAAAATGTTGAACAGGCGAAAGCCTTCCTGAGAACCTCAACCAATGCCGGGAGAGATTCGATTTTCCAGAACCTTGACAGAGCACTGCGGCAGGGAAGAGGCAGAGGCAGAGGTGGTGAACAAACCGAACAGGGCACAGGAAGAGGAAGAGGAAGAGGCGGTGAACAAACCGAACAGGGCACAGGAAGAGGTAGAGGCGGAATTTAAAGCTGTGTTAGAGGATTAACCATAATGGTTAACTAAATAATGAAATAATTGAATAATAAATAATAGGTAGAAAAATGGCTAACAAAATGAGTTTATTAAACGGTTCAAAAAAGAAATTGTATCTTGGCGGAGCCGTAATTGCAGTTATACTTATCCTGCTTTATTTTGGATATGAAACTGCGGTTGTTTATGATGTTGAAACTCATCTCGTTGAGAGAGGGGAATTTGTAATTGATGTGGTTGTACCTGGCGAACTGAAAGCGCATCAGTCCAAACTTATTTCCGTTCCCATGGAAGTCAGAAGTGACCTGCAGATCGTCAGCATGGTACCCGAAGGGGAGGAAGTTGAAGCCGGCGACTGGCTTGTAAGGTTCGATATTGCATCGCTGGAGGACAGGCTGATCTCAGAACAGGAGGATTTGTTCACAAAACTGCAGGAACTCGAAGAGCTATTGGAGAAACAAAAAGTGGATTCTGTTTCGAGAGCTGCATCGCTTGAAATTCAGCAGTTGTCTTTCCAGCAGAAAGAGATCCAGTTCGAAATGGCGAAGTTTGAAGCCGAGAACAGCAAGAGGCGTATGGAAATTGATATGGAAAAATCCAAACTTCAGCTTCAGGAACAGATCACTTCCATTAAAAGACAGGAACAAAATGCTCAAAAGACTCTTCAGCGGAAATATGATGATATTGAAAGGCAGAAAGAAGATATAGCAGAAATTGAAAATCAGATTCAGGAATCTACCATATATGCTCCGATACCAGGACTTGTCGTTTATAAAAAAACCTGGAGCGGCGGGGAAGAAGTTAAAATAAAGGTCGGCGATACAGTTAGACGCAGACAGGAATTAATGGAACTTCCCGATCTGTCCGAAATGAGGATTGACGCAACCGTCAATGAAGTCGATGTCAGCAAAATTAAACGCAGACAGGAAGTTATTATCAGACTGGATGTCAATCAGGAAATAATATATTACGGAACAGTTTCTGATATCGGTTACCTTCCTCAAAGGAGCGCCAGGGGTGCCGGTAATAATATTAAAGTCTATGATCTGGAAGTCGCTGTTGAAAATGCCGACCAGGATGAATCCTTAAAGCCGGGTATGTCAGCTACCTGTCAGATCATTACCGACCGGATTCAAGATGTTGTTTTCGTACCGATCCAGTCAGTTTTTCAAACTGATGAGGAACCTTTTGTTTATGTTAAAGATGGAAGTTCCTACGAAAAAACAGTAGTTGTAACCGGTGCTAAAAATAATAATTATATTGTTATCGAAGAAGGCCTTGAAGAAGGTCAGGAAGTTACATTAAGAGATCCTTACTCAGCTCTTGAACAGCTTGGTACCGAAGAATCGGATGTGCCGAAACCTGCCGGTGGTGTTGCACCGCAGACAGAAATCGATCCCATGCAGTTAATGAGAGAAATGGGCAGAAGAGGCGGCGGCAGAGGCGGAATGGATGTCAGACATTAATTAAATCGTATAGGAAATTAGATAATGAATTTTGCTGAAAGCTTTAATATAGGTTACAACGGTCTTATATCACATAAACTCAGGTCATTCCTGACCATGCTCGGTATTATCTTCGGTGTAGCAGCAGTTATTTCCATGTTATCGATCGGTGAAGGAGCAAAACAGGAAGCGCTTGATAATATAGCATTATTGGGAATTAACAATATAATTATTCAGGATTTTCCTGTTGACGAAGAGACAGGTGTAGGCCGGACAAACTACTCTGCCGGTCTAAGCAATGATGATGCTACTGCAATTCGGTCCATTCTTTCACTGGCGGACCTTGTCGTACCCCAAAAAGAAGTGGCGGTACAGATTTGGCACGAAAGAGACGCTGCTGCCGGGATCGTTGTGGGAACTACGCCTGATTATGCGGATATTATGACATTCTATCCTGAACAGGGTTCATTTTTTGACTGGGAACAGTATAACAGCAATGAAAAAGTCTGTGTACTTGGCGCTGGTATAAAATACGATCTGTTCCAGTTCAGGAATCCTGTCGGTGAAACTATAAAGTTCCAAAGCTCATCCGGAACTCAGTGGTTCACTGTGATTGGAGTGATGGAGGCAAAAGGTGTCGGCAGCGGGAAAGGCGGTACGATCCGTACAAGAAACCTGAATCAGGATGTTTATATTCCGTTTACCACAGCCTCAAAAAGATTTCATCATGGCCGTTTTGCCAGTGAACTCGATCAGATAACCGTACAGGTGCAGGATCAGGACAGGATCAGGGAAGGCGCAAATATCGTTAATGGTATCCTGAGCAAAAGGCATAACGGCGTACCTGATTATCAGATGGTCGTGCCGGAAGAGCTCTTAAAACAAAAACAGGAAACCCAGCGAATTTTTAACATTGTAATGGGAGCGATCGCAGGTATATCATTATTGGTTGGCGGTATCGGTATCATGAACATAATGCTCGCTACCGTTCTTGAAAGAACCCGTGAGATCGGTATCAGAAGAGCAGTAGGGGCCACAAAAAATGATATCCTCGGACAGTTTGTTATTGAAGCTATCGTTCTCAGTTTTTCCGGTGGTTTCATCGGTATATTCATTGGTTATATTATGACCAGGGTAATTTCAAATTTTGCCGAATGGCCTACCATTGTGTCTGTTGACGCAATATTCCTTGCTTTTGGTGTATCGGTTGCAATAGGTATGATCTTTGGTATTTACCCTGCCAGAAAAGCAGCGGAGGTCGATCCGATAGAATCTCTCCGTTACGAATAATAAAACTTTGAAATAAAAAAGCCCCGTCTAACAGGCGGGGCTTTTTTATTTATAGACCTTACTCTTCGATCATTTAAATTTATAGATAATATTCAGACTCAAAGATTTAAATTTTTCTCTCAGGTCATCAAAATATGTATAAGCTATCGGTACAAATATCAACGTGAAAAGTGTCGACGTCAGTAAACCGCCCATTATTGTTCTTCCCATCGGCGAATAAGGTATCCCGATAAGGCTGGAGTTACCCAATCCCATCGGTATCAGACCGAATATAGTCGTAAAAGCAGTCATGAAAATCGGCCTGAATCTGCTCTTTCCGGCTTCCACTATCGCATCATACCTCGATAATCCCTCTTTCCTGAACCGGTTGATGAGATCAACAAGAACAATTGCGTTATTTACTACTACACCTATCAGAATTATCAGTCCTATACCGGCCATTATATCAAAAGGTGTTCCTGATAAAAATAATGTCCAGTATGCACCGAAAAAAGAAAACGGGATACAGAAAATGATCGAAAGAGGCAGAACAAAAGACTCAAAAAGGATCCCCATCAGGATAAAAACAAATGTGACGGCAAGATACATAGCAAATAATGTTGCGTCATCCTGTTCCTGAAAAAGCAAGAACCTGTTCCCTTTATCCCAGGTATATCCCCGTGGCAGATCAAAACCGGCCATAACTTTGTCTATCTCTTCGTAGACTGTTTCAACATCGGCCTCTGCGGTATAACCCTTGACCGACAGAAACGTCTGACCGTTTATCCTGTTGATGGATCCCAGACCCTTGTTCATCTCGAATTTGACAAAATTTGAAAGCGGCAATTCCTTGCCGGCAGGTGTCGACACTAAAATTCCCTTCAACTGGTGAAGTGATTCCCTGTCGGCTTTCTCAAGCTGGATCCTGACATCTATTTCCTTTTCTTCCGACCTGAAATCAGGCAGGTTCACACCGCGGATCACATACGATACCATCATGGCAATTTCAAAAGGAGACACACCGTATTTTCTTGAAAGAGACCGGTCAATAATGAGATGTACTTCGTTTGCTGTATCCTGAAGATCCGTTTCAATATTGAACAGTCTGGGAAGCCGCTTAAGCCTTCTTTCAACTTCAGCCGCTAAAGTCATAAGTTTCTCAGTATCCCTGCCGTATACAAATACTGAAACTGCCTTGTCATCCTGTTCATTATCCCACCATCTTGTACGGATCTCCACACCCGGAAACTCCGGCATCGAGCTTTCGAGATCTTCCAGCACTCCTGCTCTGTCGAGAATATTATCAACCGGAATTCCGAACGATTTCCTGAGATTTCTATAAAATACATACCACCAGGTGTTATTTTCTTCTTTATTGAGATAAGCTCTCAGAATACCAAAATTATTTCTGAATCGGGTATCTATAGTCTTCAGATTGTAAATATCCTGTCTTTCATCAAGAAAATCCTCCAGCGATGTCATGAGTTCATCAGCATCTTCCAGACGGTAATTATCCGGCATTTCTACTATAAGATTGAAATCATTAATATTTCCCTCTGATGCATCGGTTTTTTCCATAAGTTCTATTGGTATTTGAATAGTCATTAAAATTAACAATCCGATAATTGTTACGTCCAACCTGTGATTCAATGACCATTTTATCATACGTGTATAAATATTTCTACCGGATGACACTATTCTGGATTCTGTGATCTTGCCCTTGATCGGGAGGCGGTTAGCTATCAGTGGAATGAACACCAAAGCAACAAGCAGTGACCCTAATAGAGCAGTCATTATCGGAAGACCTATCCGTAAAAGATAAAAGGTCAGGCCCGTATTATCATTCATAAGGATCAGCGGTAAAAATACAACTATCGTTGTTAGGGTCGCCATCGTAATAGCGTTTGACACTTCGCTGGCGCCCGTCATTGCCGCATCATAAGAGCTGTCACCGATAAGTCTTCTTCTGTAAATATTCTCGACAACTACAATTGAATTGTCTATAACCAGCCCGACACATACCATCATTCCCATCAAGGTAAATAAATTCAGTGACCAGCCAATAAAATACATTATGATCACAGTGATCACGATCGATAATGGAATAGCCAGCGTAATAAGCATTGTCATCCTGATGCGTCTGAGGAAAAATAACAGAATTAGAAAGGCAAAGAAACCTCCCCATATACCGGCTTCTGTCAGATTATCGATTGCATCGTTTATGAATTCCGACTGATCAAAGAAGAGCGTAAAATTCATGCCCGCTAGCTGTGGATTCTTTTTGATCTCTTCATTAAGTATATTCAGGGTTCTTTCCGATATTTCAACTGTATTTGCCATGGATTCCTTGAAAACACCGATACGTATCGACTGTTTCCGGTTTATTCTCTGAACCCATATTGTTTCAGGAACATCATACCTGACGGATGCAATATCCTTTAATAAAATGTCCGTTCCCCTGATATTAAGGTTTCTGATCTCTTCAAGAGTTGTGAATTTACCCGAGGACCTTACATATATCTTTTTTCCTCCCTCAGGGATATATCCGCTCGGCATTACAAAATTATCCTGCTGAAGACTCTGTATCAGAGGATAGATGTTCAACCGGAGTGAGTTGATCTTTTCCTGGTCCAGGTCGATCAGGATCATTTTTTCTGTAAGCCCCCAGATCTCTACATTGGCGATTCCGTCTACTCTCTGTAACGGATTCTTGACGAATTTCTCGATCAGATAATAAGGATCACCCAGATCTTCCTCGATCGATATCCCGAAAAACAATATCGGCTCATCATTGTTGTCAAATTTCTGAACATAGAATCTCTCCACGTCCGAGGGGAGTTCAGGCATAACTCTTTCCATTCTGTCCCGAACCTGATTATATGCCAGATTCATGTCCGCATTCTGCTTGAATATGACAAACACAAAAGAACCGTTTGCTGAGCTCTCTGAATTAATGTCATCAACATACTTTACGGTCTGCAGTATATCTTCTACCGGTCTTGTTATCTGTTCCTCTATCTCGCTTGGATTGGAATTCGGATAAGGAACGTTCACAATTAGAAATGGCGGTGTGAAACCGGGTGGAAATAATTCAACTTTGATCTTTGAATACGCGATTATTCCAACTACAAGAATAGCGGAAAGGATCATTATAACTGTTACTGGTCTGTTAACAGACAAATTTGGTAAAAAAGATCTTTTTTCCATATTAAACTACTGCTTTCTGTCTATTATTGAATATACTGTTGGTATTACTACCAGTGTTAATACGGTAGAACTGAGTAATCCTGCAATAACGGTTATAGCCATAGGTGTCCTGATCTCAGCGCCCTCACCAAGCCCCAATGCCATCGGCAGAAGGCCAAGGACCGTTGTCGCAGTTGTCATTAGTATTGGTCTCAATCTTACTGTACCCGCCAAAACAATAGCCTCGATCTTGGACATACCTCTTTTACGGAGTTGATTTATATAATCGACAAGTACAATTGCATTGTTCACCACAATTCCCGCCAGCATGATCATTCCGATAAAAACAACAATACTTATGGATATTTTAAGCCAGTATAACACAAAGATCACACCGATTATCGCAAGAGGAATTGTAAACAGTATCACTAATGGATGTAACAGTGATTCAAATTGTGATGCCATTACTACATATATTAAAAAGATCGCCAGAAGCAATGCAAATTGAAGACTGTTCAATGAAGTCTGCATCTCTTTATTCTGTCCTGCAACTGCAAAAGTGAAATCCTCCGGTTTCGGGATCTGCCGGAGTTCGGTCTCTATCTTTCTCGTGATCGTACCGAGGTCAATCCCGGTAATATTTGCTGTAATAAGTGCGGTTCTTTGCTGATTTATCCTCCTGATCTCACTGGGGCCTTCATTTATTGATATCGATGCGACCGCAGATAACGGGATCGGTTTATCACTTCCGGGATTGACAACAAGTCTGTACAGGTCATCAAGATTTGCTTTGTCTTCCTCTCTGACCCTCACAAGTATGTCTATCTTTCGTTCTTCATCTTTGAATTCAGTGGCGACTACACCTTTAACCTTGTTTTTGACCAGTGAAGCGACCTGATAAATATTAAGGTTATTTTTTGCAAGTTTCGTTCTGTCATATTTTATCTGGACTTCAGGATTCCCTCTGCGGATATTGGATTTTACATCCGTTAAACCTTCTATCTGAGAGATTCGTTCAACCACAGCAAAGCTGAGATCACGAAGCCTTTCCAGATTAAATCCCTGTACCTCAATTTCAATTGGTGTTTTGAAGCTGAAAAGAACCGGTCTGGATATTTTTGATGTAATTCCTGTAAAATTCAGCAGTCCATTTCGGATGGTTTCCATTGAACTTTCTTCTTTTGCGACCAGATCACCACCCTCGGTCAGCTTAACGTTAACTCTTGCGAAATGCTCCCCTTCTTCAAGCGAAGAAGATGTGGAGTTTATTTCTGAACCTGTTATCGAACTTATCCTTTCTACATTCGGAGCTTCGCTGATCATCTTTTCGATAGGTTTTATGTATTCCGCCGTAGTTTCAAGAGGAGTGCCTACGGAATAGGCAAGTTCCACAGTAAATTCTCCCTGGTGAAGTTCCGGGATCAGTTCCATCCCGAGTTTTGGTAATATACTGTATATGCTGAAAGCGAACAGGATCAATGATACAAATATTACAGCAATTCTGTTCTTTAAAGCGCTTTTAATGATAACAGGATAAATATTACTTATTAGAGTGTATGTCCTGTTAAATAAAAAAATGAACGGTGTCAATGCTATTATGAGTACTATACTGAAGCATAGTACCAAAGCCGCACCAATGCCAATATACGTTATAAGAATAACATTCAGCAGTTTTCCGGTTAACTGAAAGGCGGATTCCACTATAAACCTGAAATAATAATATAATCCGGAAAACAATGTCATCCTGAGTTTGAGAAATCCAATGATACCGGATCTTTTATTGTAGTATTTTCGATATGTAAGAGCATAACTTTCAAATAAATTATGGTAGAAATTGAAAACCATCAGGTCTTCAATAAATAATTTGTCCCATATATCCGGAAGAATACTTTTCCCTGCACTGTTCCGGATCTTGTTCAGGCTG
>JBHPLC010000069.1:0-9687 GCA_042564455.1 Candidatus Zhuqueibacterota bacterium
TATTTATATTGATTTGCGTTACACATCTGACTGCACAAAACACAACCCGGAATCCAAGGCCCATTGGCGAAGAAGCTTTTTCAATATTAAAAGAGACTTTCGAATATGACCGGAATATTCCATTGGATGTCAGGATAGTAAAAACAGACAGTTTAGTTTATTATAACCGCGAAAAATTTGTAATTACCGGCGGCTGGGGTGAACGCATTACCGGATACCTGGTACTGCCTAATAAAGGAAGAGGGCCTTTTCCATGTATACTTGCTTTACACAGTAAAGGAAGATCGAAAGATATCTGGTTCATGTTCACTTTCGAAAAATTTACGGAAGAACTTGTTAATAATGGTTATGCCGTTCTTTGTCTGGATGCTCAATTTCATGGTGAGCGGTCTAAAAATAATGATTTCATTATCCCTGATAAAAACACATACAGATACAGAAATTTATACACTGAAACTGTGACAGATTACAGGCGGGCTCTGGATTATCTTGAAACACGTTCGGATATAGATTCTGAGAAGATCGGAATCTGCGGGATAGATCTCGGCGGTTACATGTCCATTATTCTGAGTGCGGTTGATCCCCGGATCAAAACAGCTGTAAATTGTCTTTCTGCAGGCTCAGACACACATGATTATGCGCCCAGAATAGAAACCACTGCGATCCTTACACTTCTGAACAAGAAAGACAGTAATTACACAATTGGTGAAGGGGAGTATTTTCATCAGCAGGTTGCCGGTAAAAATAAAGCACTAAAATGGTATGATTCCGATAATACCTTACCCTATAACTGGATCAAAGATGCAACAAACTGGTTTTACAGGTTTTTCAAATGAACCGGTCTTTGCAGTCATAATTTCAACAATTAAACATCATTCTGACTATATAATGGGAGAAAACAATGTTTTTACAATTTAAAAAAGATGCAATCATTTCGGATCTTAAAATCTCCGCAGTTTTTCTTTCACTGCTGCTTGTACTTATTTTTGCCTGTTCAACGGGTAGTGATCAAATTGTCACAGTTTTTCCCGGTGAGACCTGGGAACGAATAGCAGATCCCGAATCAGCAGGTTTTACTCAGGCCGGTCTTGATACGATTGAGGAATATTTAACAACATTAAATACAACCGGATGTGTAGTTGCGGTGGATGGCAAGTTACTTTATGAATATGGAAACATCACTGAGCTAAGTTATATAGCCTCAGTCAGAAAGAGTGTTCTGGCGATGCTGTTCGGAAATTATGTTGAAAACGGGACCGTAGATATGAGCAAAACGCTTGTGGATCTTGATATAAACGATATAGGCGGCTTGAGTGAGCAAGAAAGAGAAGCGACTATTACAGACCTTATAAGCGCCCGTTCCGGTGTTTATCATCCTGCATCGAACGGGGGCGATAATCTTGCGGATGCGCCGGAGCGAAACTCTCAGATACACGGAGAATATTTTCTGTACAGCAACTGGGATTTTAATACGCTTGGATTTATTTTTGAACAGGAAACCGGCAAGGACATATACGATGCAGTCGGAACAGACCTGGCTATACCTGTCGGTATGCAGGATTGGGACAGAGAGGCACAGCGAAAATCAGGGAATCTGGAGATATCAAAGTATCCGGCATATCACATGTGGTATTCGACAAGAGACATGGCAAGGATCGGCTTGCTAATGCTGAATAAAGGCAATTGGAATGGACAGCAGGTAATCCCTAAAGACTGGGCAGAAAAGATCTCAAGTGTAATTACCCCCCTGGAAGAAATGAATCCTGAGCGCACCAGGAACGGCAAACTGGGTTACGGTTATTTATGGTGGATATTTGACGGGCCTGAAATATCCGGATATTATGCCGGAGCATATACCGGTATAGGAGCATACGGACAGTATATTACCGTAGTACCTCAGCTAAATATGGTAATTGCACATAAGGTAAATAACAGAAGCAGCAGAGGTTCAGTATCGAGGGATGAATTTTTCGGATTGATGGATAAGATATTTGCAGCAAAAAAATCAGAATGATTTCACTTTTTCAATAACGCTACCTTAATTACTTTACGAAATAATCGATGAACGATAAAAGAAGCGGGAAAATAGTTGTTTTGTCTCATTGTATGCTTAACGTTCACTGTCTCGAGGAAAATCTCGCAATCTACCCGGGAGCTGAAGAAGAGATCATAAAACTGCTTTTAAAAAAAGGTGTTGGTATCTTTCAGATACTTTGCCCGGAAATAGAGCTCTCCGGCATTTTCAGAAAACCACTGCCCAGAGAATCCTATGATAAAAAGAAGGTTCGACAGTTTTACAGGGAGTTATCAGAGAAAATTACCAAAACACTTTTAAAATATATCAAAAAGGATTATGAGATAACAGCGGTTTTAGGAGCCGAGGGTAGTCCAACCTGCGGTATTGGTACGGTTGGTAAATGGAAAGAGAATGTTCAGGGCAAACGGGAATTCCCGCGTGATATTGAATTTATAGACGGTATGGGTGTTTTTATGGAAGAACTCAAATCCGTGCTTTTGGAAAACGATATAAATCCTGAATGGATCGGGATACCCGGTAAATCCCTACGCACGATTAAACCGGAAAGCTTTAAAGAGACTCTGCAAAAACTGGATGATCTGCTATAGGATATTCAATTATTCATGGTTGTTTCTGAAGAATATTGAATAATAACTTAAGCATTACTATATATAATTAGTGTTATTTCAGATTAATTGATAAGCAAATACATGTAGTCCGGGAAAGAAGCTGAACAGGAGCTCAATCCCGGATTTTTTATTTTGAAACATTTTCACTATTTTATCGTTAATATATAATAACTACAATTTAGTTAATATAAGGATGTTCTTATGAAATATCTGACTTTAAATGAAGAAACACTGCTTATAACTATCTGGAAATTAAAGGATAATGCTTACCCGGTGGCGATCAGGAATGAATTTATAAAGATGACCGGAAAGAGCGTTGTATACGGTGCATTATACAATTCTCTGGATTATCTATTGAAAAAAGGTTATGTAAATTCAAAAAAAGGCGCCCCTACACCGGAAAAAGGCGGTAAACGGAAAGTCTTTTTTTCATTGTCAGATCAAGGGATACAAGCTCTTAAAGCAACAAAAGAATTTCATGATTCGATCTGGGATGGAATAAAAATTATGTCATTCGGAGTGAAGTAAATTGAAAAATTCAAGCACTGAACACACAGTTCCTGCACTCGGGAACTGGATACTGAAAAAACTTTCATATTATGAAAATGAGTTTTCCTGTTCAGATGATTTTAATGAATCTTTTCTGCTTTTACAAAAAAGTGACGGATCATTTCGTGCTTTTTGCTGGTACTGGTCGCAAATAATTCAGACTCTTTTCAATTATTTTAAATTTTTAATGTACAGGGATATAAACATGTTAAAAAACAACTTAACAATTGCTTTGAGAAACATCCGAAAACACAAGGTTTATTCATTTCTGAATATGGCGGGACTTGCTTTAGGAATCGCAATATGCATCTTGATCATGCTCTGGATACAAAATGAAATGAGTTATGAGAAATTCAATGAAAATGCTGATAATCTTTATTTTGTTGCCTATAATACTGAAGGTTTATGGTGGAGCGGCTGTCCCTGGGCTTTAGCTCCGACATTACAGAGAGATTTTCCTGAAGTCAAAATGTATACCAGGTTTGCCAGCCGGTCAGCAGTAGTTAAATATGAGGACAACATAATCAATAATACAGGGATAATTGTTGACGATGACTATTTCAAGATGTTCACTCATAAATTTATTGAAGGCAGTCCGGAGGATGCTCTTGCCGGGAACAATTCTGTTGTACTAACACAGGATATGGCCGTTTCACTTTTTGGAAATGAAGATCCGATCGGTAATATCATCACAGTAAATAACAGCACGAGTCTTGCTGTAACAGGAATAATTGAGAATGTCCCTTCAAATTCCGACCTTCGGTTCGATTATATTACTACCACAAAACTTCTACCTGATGAATTATTGACCGGATGGTCGGTTGAAAGTTCTTCCTATGTATTGTTGGAAGATAATGTAAACCTGGAAGATCTCAGGCAGAAAATTGCCGGTGTGGCCATGAAGTATGACAAAAGAACAGACAGTGAGACAATAGTTGATCTGCAGCTGCTGACAGACAGGCATCTGCATGATCTGAATAGTACCGGACAGATACAATATATTTATATTTTTTCCTCCATTGCTCTTTTTATTCTTCTCCTTGCCTGCACTAATTATATAAATCTTGCCACTGCCCGGTCGGGAGTGCGTGCAAAAGAGATCTGTATGAGAAAGATCGTCGGGGCAAATAAAAGAGATATTATCCGGCAGTTTTACGGAGAATCATTTCTTATGATGATATTCACAACAGTGATCGGTATAATAATAGCGTATTCTCTGCTGTCCTTTTTCAATACTCTCAGCGGCAAACAGTTAAGCCTGAATCTGCTGACAAATCCCACTTTGGCTTTTGAAATATTTGGTATAATGTTATTTACAGCATTAATATCCGGCGGGTATCCTGCTATTTTGATATCATCATTTAAACCATTAAGCATTTTGAAAGGATCATTGAGTTTCGGATCACGCAGATCATATCTGAGAAAAATTCTTGTTATTGGGCAATTTGTGATAACAATAATTCTAATATCAGCAACTATCATTATGCTGAGACAAATGAATTTTATTCATAGTAAAGATTTGGGATTTGACAAAAATAATGTTGTAATAATACCATTAACTAATGAATTAACAGCAGGATTTGAATCTTTTAAAACAGAACTTTTATCCAATCCGCAGATAATCAATGTTACTAATGCCTCCAGTATACCGTCTCAGGTAGGAAATTTTAATCCTGTTTATTGGGAAGGAAAAACTTCGGATGATTATGTCGGCATTAATTTTGTTTCGACAGATTATGATTATTTCGAGACTTTTGGTATGGCGATCACTGACGGCAGAAGCTTTTCAATAGAACACCCGACTGACCGTGAAAATTATGTTATTAATGAAGCTGCAGCCGGTTTAATGGAAATGGAAGGATCGGTTGTCGGAAAGATGTACTCGTTATGGGAAAATGAAGGTAAGATTATCGGAGTTGTAAAAGACTTCCATTCCAGGTCACTGCATCAGGAAATATCCCCGATCGTTTTTACAATGGGTTTCACTTTTGCAAAAACCCGAATTTTTATCAAGACAAGCGGAGAATATACCGAGGAAACACTAAATTTTATTGCAGAAAAAGTAAACAAGTTCTCACCCGGCAATATATTTAATTATTCATTTCTTGATGATTTTATTGAATCCCAGTACGGTTCGGATGAACGCACAGGTAATATTCTTAAGTACTTTACTATTATTGCAATTCTAATATCCTGCCTGGGAGTTTTTGGCCTCGCTTCTTTTACAGCGGAAAAAAGAACCAGGGAGATCGGTATAAGGAAAGTCCTTGGGGCAACAAAACCCGGTATCCTCTACCTGATCTCAAAAGAATTCCTGTATTTAATTGCTTTTTCCAATTTAATTTCTATTCCAATTTCTTATTTAGTTATGAAGAATCTTCTTGATGAATTTTCCTTCAGAACAGACATATCCGTCTGGATATTTCTTTTTGCAGCAGTATTGACTGTTTTTATCGCTTTTGTCACAGTCAGCTTTCAGGCGGGAAAGGCCGCAAAAACGAATCCGATTGATTCAATAAGGTACGAGTGAACTTCGTTCATTTATTACTTTCTTACTAATGGCTGCCATGAGGGATATATTTCTGCATTCCTACTGTAAAACAGTAAATATTATGAAACATTGTTACTGTTTTACAGTATATATATAAAAACATGGAGTGAATATGAAGGAATTATCACGTCTTGAGGAAATATTATTACTTGCTATCTGGAGACTGAAAGAGAATGCATATGGTGTCGCTATCAGAAAGCTGATATCAGATCAGACGGGTAAGGAAATGTCTTACGGCGCTTTGTATTTTGCACTGGACCAGATATATAATAAAGGATATGTGAGTAAAACTGCCGGGGATCCGACACCGGTCAGGGGCGGATGCAGAAAGATATATTACTCACTCAGACCGGAAGGAAAAAAGGCGTTGAAAAATACTTATACATTACAGCAGACTATATGGGATGGACTCTCAATTGTAAAAATAGAAAGAGGATAACAGGGATGAATTCTCAAGAAGTAAATCCACCACTGTTAGCCAAGAAATTATTCTACTTTCTGTCTTCCTCGAAGGAAACCACAGCAATGGTAGGTGATATTGAAGAAGAGTACATTGAAATATTACACAAAAAGGGCAATCCGGCAGCAAAACTGTGGTACTGGTTTCAGCTTTTCAAATCTTTTCCATCGTTTGCGGTTTCATTTGTATACTGGAATTTATTAATGTACAGAAACTATTTAAGATCCGCTGTCAGAAATATTATAAAATATAAAGGATATTCATTTATAAATATTTTCGGATTAGCAATAGGATTAGCAAGCAGTTTTTACATTATTTTGTGGATACAGAATGAGCTGAGTTATGATGATTTTCATGAGAAAAGAGATAACATTTACAGAGTGATAATCGAAACACCTCAAAGTGATGCAAATAGTCATTCGTACTGGTCAGCCTCGCCGATAGGACAATTTTCTTCTTATTCCGGTTCGGCAACCGGGCCGGCTTTAAGAAGTGATTTCCCGGAAGTTGTTAGTGCTACACGTTTTTTCCCGGTCTCGGACAGGACAATTCTGCTGAAATATAAGGAAAATTCTTATTATGAGATTAATTTTGCACTGGCAGATAAAGAATTTTTTGATATCTTTACCATGCAATTCATTAAAGGTGACCGTGAAAATGCACTGTCAACTCCAAATTCAATTGTTCTGACAGAAAAACTGGCAAATAAGTATTTTGGTGATGATGATCCAATTGGGAAAGTCCTTAATATCGAGCAGGCACATTCCTTTACAGTTACTGCAGTGGTAAGTGATCTTCCATTCAATTCTCATATTAAGTTTGATTCTTTAATTCCATTTCAAGAGAATATCCCGAATTTTTTACCGCTTTTCGGAACCCCTAATGATAATTATGTTTTGCTTGATAAAGAAGCAAATGCTGCTGAATTTGGAGAAAAGATATACAATTATTTTTCAGTAAAACTACCTGGGTTCAATCATAATGTTCTTTTACAGCCGCTCGAAAAAATACATTTGCATTCTTCACATATTTCTGACATTGTTCCCCGCGGCAACATCAAATATGTTTACATTTTTGTTGTAGTGGGACTTATGATCCTGGTAACCGCATGTATAAATTTTGTTAATCTGACAACAGCCAGATCAGGGATCCGTACAAAAGAAATTGCCGTGAGAAAAGTAAGCGGAGCATTAAAATCTAATCTTAAAAGACAGTTCTATACCGTGTCACTTTTTTACTGTTTTCTGGCTTACATAATTGCAGCAGTAATGGTGTTTATATTTATGCCGGTATTCTTTTTTATAGCGGGCAAGAATATCAGTATGAATGCTTCACATATTTTAAAAGTTGTTTCCTTAATGACTCTGATCGCTATTTTAACAGGATTGGCGGCGGGCAGTTATCCGGCAATGTATTTATCATCACTTAAACCTGTGTTAATACTCAAAGGTGTACCGGGTACGGGAAAACGAAGAAACACTTACAGAAAATTCATGGTGGTATCTCAATTCGTAATTGCGGTCACTTTGATCTTGTGCACGCTGGTTATTTTTAAGCAGTTTAAATTTATGCAGCAGCGAAACCTGGGTTTTGAAAAGGATAATGTTCTATATTTTGAGTTAAAGGGTCAGATACCGGAAAAATTTGAAATACTCCGAACTGAGCTGTTAAAAAATCCTGATATTAAAAACACCGCCCTTTCATCTAACCTTCTGACTGAGGGGAAATATATGACCGCAAATTTTGTCTGGGAAGGACATGAGGATGTTAATGATGTAAATGAGGTCAATTATGTAAGTGCGAACAAAAACTTTCTTGATACATTTAATATGAATTTGCTGCAGGGAAGGAATTTTTCGGAAGATGCATTTGTGAATAACTCCCCTCTGGAACTGATAATCAATGAATCGGCTGTTGAGATGATGGAGGTAGACTGGCCGATAGGCATGAAGGCAGGCCTGAATCGCGGATCAGTTCGAAGAACCATTGTCGGAGTTGTTGAGGATTATCATTTTGCATCACTTCATAATGAGATAAAGCCTCTTGTTATATGGGTAAATCCGGGAATGTACAAATATGTTTTTATAAATGTCAGATCAGATAATCTGCTGGAAACTATCGGATATATTGAGACTAAATTTGAAGAGATCGCTCCTGAGTTACCGTTTGAAATACATTTTCTCGATGAGGCATTTGAATCGCTTTATTTCAGAGAGAAGCAGATCTACAGCGTTTTTATTACATTCACAATTATTGCCAATCTGGTCGCGTGTCTCGGTCTTTTCGGGCTGACGGCTTTCGCCGTTGAAAGCAGAACCAAAGAGATCGGTATAAGAAAAGTTCTCGGCGCATCAACATCAAAGATACTGAGGTTAATCTCAAGAGAGTTCCTGTTACTGGTTTGTGGAGCAATTCTCATTTCACTGCCGATCGCATGGTATGTTATGAACAAGTGGCTTCAGGATTTTGCTTACCGGACAGAGATCGGAATATTAACCTATATTCTGACAAGCTCAATCATTTTATTACTGGTCATGTTTACGGTAGGTTATCATTCTGTCAGGGCCGCCAAAACCGATCCCGCCGATTCACTGAGGTATGAATAAAAATTCATTAGTGTAAAAGATTTCCACCCTACATCTTTCAATCCAGTCATCCTATTGAACCATTTTTTGTGATTGGTTGTATAACAAAATAACCAATATATTTAATCTTCCATTTATATTATTATGTATGTATACCTGATCTTTTTAGCAGTTTTCTTTTTAGTGCCGGGTGTCGTATTGTTTTTTGCCCTGCGAAAAGAGATATTCAGATACAAGAGAACCATCCTCTGGTGTTTTGTTTTTGTTTTTACCGTAGGCCTGATCTGGGACTGGCTGTCGGTCAAGACAGGTGTGTGGCGATATGACAGTGCCCGTACACTTGGTATCTGGATAGACGGTCTTCCGGTAGAGGAGTTTATCGGATTTTATATATTGGGGACTTTTCTGATTATTGCCGTCCTGTTATTGGTAAAAAAGGTGACAAAGAATGTTTGATCAGTGGAGCTACATCGGTTATACGCTGCTGTTCTGCATCCCGCCGTTGATACTGTTATGGCTGAGACGGGAGTTTTTCGATATTTTAAAAGCGAATGTAAAGATAATCCTGATCTCAACATTGATACTCACTGTTTACGGCAGTCTCATCTGGCCTATCGCAATAAAATACGGTGCGTGGGCGTATTCAGAAGAGACTTTTACAGCTATCAAGCTATTTAATTATGTCTATATCGATGATGTGATATGGTGGGTATTTGTCAGTTTTCTGTTTTCTTCGTTTATTGTTGTTTCGGCAAAATACGAAGATGAAGATAAGGATCTATTCCTGAATGAGGTCAAAGGATTTCTTAAGAGCTTTTTCCATGCATTCCAGGGATTAAAAACAATCACGCTTGAACGTAATTCCACTATTCATGTCGGGATCGCAGTATTTGTAC
>JBHPLC010000007.1:0-64329 GCA_042564455.1 Candidatus Zhuqueibacterota bacterium
GTGTTTGGGTGATTTAAGGGGGAAAATAAAATGGATGATAAAAATTGCATATTCCTTTATTTTAAAGGGCGAGTTAAAAAACTCTGTATTAAAAACCTCTACAAAAAACTCGCAATCTATACCGCTGCAACTGCAGTAGTCGCCGTATTTTCTTCCGTTTTGATCAACCACAGTGAAATAAAATCTCTGAAGAAAGAAGTAGCTCAACTTGCCGAGGAATTTGAGGTAAAAGAAAAGAAGTACCTTGCCCTGTCTGAAAATTTCAATATGCTGGAAAGCAAATACTTCGAGCTGTTCAACGTAAGCTCTATTATTTCGTCTGTAAATCCCTATCTTGCAAAAGAAGATGTAAGACTGTGGGTGAACACATTACGGGATTTCGAAAAAGATATCTACAAAAATCTGAACAACTCTACTCTAATGAAATTAGAGACTGAATTTACAAGAGAATCGGTAAATCCGGGATTTTCACTGATGCTTGCTATCGCAGCTCAGGAAAGTGATTTCAGACTTGAATCGAGCAGTAAAAAAGGCGCTTATGGTCCGATGCAGCTTAAACAAATTACGGCGGAACATATAGGTGTTTCGGATTTTAAAGATCCGAAGGAAAATATTGGAGGTGGAGCAAGATATTTTATTGACCTGCTGAAAAAATATTACAAGTATCCTGATCAGCTTGAACTGGCGCTTGCGTCATATAATGCAGGCAGGACAAGAGTCTCTGCAGAATGGATTCCGAGCTGGGGCAGCAGGTGGCAGAGCATTCATACTGGTTTGATAGACAGTGGAGGCAGATTTAAAGAAACAAGAAACTATGTCAATTCTATAATGGCTCTTTCACATTTGTTTGTTTCCGGAAAATGGAATTTTCAGACACAGTATTTCTGGACAAATTATAAATCATATTTGCGGAACTTTGACATAGCATTTTTGTATAATTACGCAGAGGATGCGGAAGGTTTCATTCCGAATCCGAAATGATACTAAAGAAATTAATATATTGATCGATATATATTATAGATAAGCTTCAAAAATCATATCAGAATCTTCCTATAAAACAGTACGTCAAACGAAAGGCGGTCTCCCGGCCGCCTTTATTTTATTAACTGTATTCTCTATCTCGTAATGATCTTATATAACTCAAAATCCGGTGATCCCGGTTTATGTATGACCGCTTTGTTTTGATAAAAGTATATACTGCTTGACGAATTAAAACCTTCTATTTTTATCCTGTTAAGCAGATATCCGTTCTCATCGAATATGTCTATCCCTGCTTCATCCGGCTGATTTAAAATTGTTCCAACCCACACTCGTCCCTCTCTGTCAGAATTAATGCTGTATGATACTGTATTCCACTTAAGCTCCCCTCTGGCTCTCTGTTCACCTTTGTATGTATAGATTATGTGTTGAAGGTCCTTATGGTTGTCCTTATAGTTCAAAGGTCGTATTGCCGACCAGATCAGATCCCCGGAACTCGAGAATTTCTCAATCCTGTTCTGATATTTGAATGTTACTAAAGCGTTATCATCCTTATCAATATTAAAAATAACCGAATTGCCGTCGAACAGATCTCTGTTTGGATATTCAAACCTCTTGCAGAAAAATTTTCTCATTCCGGTCTCAAGATCAATTTTAGCTACCATACCATGATCTGTAAATATACTCTCCATTAAAACAAATTCACCGGTATTGGACAGTATAAATATTTTTCTATATGGGAAGACATAGCTTTTGTGAAATAGCAGATCACCATGTGTATTAATTGCTGCAATATTATGATTATTTTTGTCTTCTAATAAAAAAAGATGATAAGGTTCAAAATATATTTTGTCATTATTGTCGATTTTAGCATAGCTAATCCTGGGATAAGATATAACTGTAGTATCTTTTAATGATATTTCAATTTCCGGTAACGGAATCTTCTCAATAAACAGTCCTTTGTTATTAAATTTTGAAAGTCCCCGTCCTATATTGTTTCTAATTGATGCATTACAGTAAATATTACCCTTTGAGTCAACAAGTGACCAGGAATCGATCACTACTTCACCTCCCAAACTGTCTGTTAAAGTGATCGTTTTGATATGCTCCAATGTAATAAGACCTGGATTATCTTCCGGCAAATGATTTATTATGGTTTGTGAAAATACGTGGATGGGAAAAAATAATATGAAAAATATGATAAATATCTTTTGAAATATCATTATTTATCCATAGATCGATTATTTTGCAATTTCAGACTTAAACTAAAACAAAAATAATTTGTTCCGGAATTTCGACAATCCTATCTGGTTATTAAACTGTGATGATAGGATTTATCTATTTTTGCCGAACAGGAAGATAAGCGGATGGTGGATGCGGGATGCCCAGGAGCGTTCCGAATGATCATGCCCTTCAAAGATTAGAAATTCTATATCCTTTCCTTTCTCAAAGCCGTACCCTAACAGTATCTCTTCTAACCGTTCGTATGCACTGCTGTAAGATTCCCGCTGAGCTTCATCCCCGGTGTCAAAATATATTTTGAGGGCCTTTTTTGAATCGTCAAATTTTTCGGCAAGCTCAAAGAACTCTTCACTCCTTGCCGACATACTCGTTGAAAGACATGCGGCTTTCCCGAATACATCCGGATGATACCAGGTACAAAGAAAGGATATAAGCCCTCCCATGGAAGATCCCATGACCGCCGTATTTTGCCTGTCCGGTTTGGTGCGGTAGGTTTTGTCGACAAACGGTTTCAGTTCGTTTATGAGAAAATCCATATATGCATGCCCTTCCGGTGTGTCCGAATATTCACGCATACGTGCGGAAGTATTGCTGACAGCTACGATGATTATCTCTTCGATCACACCCTTTGCAGCGAGAGTGTCTACAGCCTCATCCACCTGCCAGTCAACACCTATGTACGAAGTACCCGGATCAAAACAGTTCTGCCCGTCATGCATATACATTACAGGATATCGATTGCTGCTGCTTTCATAACTTTTCGGCAGGAGAACTGCTACATCACGAGTGTTCTCAAGTTTCTCAGATCTGAATTCCGGATGATATTTCACCGTTCCTGTTACACCGCCTGGAGTAGTATGAAAAAAATCTTTCCAGCCGGCGATGTGTATGATTATTATTTCACTCTGTTCTGCCGTCAGCCTGCTGTTTGCCGGTACAACACCTTCGGCGGATACAGCTTCATTCGACCAGCTCCCGCGTGTGATCTTATATTCAATGCGTGTATCTTTTTCAAATGGAAGTGTGATCTCATAATATCCAGATTCTTTTTTTGCCAGCACTGTTCCTGCAGGATCCCATCTTCCCAGGTTTGTCAGATTGCCTGTTATAAATATCTCCGCATCAGCAGGAGTGTTTTCCGGAGGAAAAATCCTGAAAGTGATTTCAACTGTCTGTGAAAATGCCAGGTTTGCTAATAATAGAGTAATGCAAAATAATATCAGAATATAATTCTGCTTTTTCATGATAAATTATTCCTCAGGATAATATGACCTGTATTATGAAAATATAAAAAAGATCTGTCAATGTTACAATAGAATTCATCTTATATTCGAATTGACAATATTTTATTGATTAACTATATTACAATACATTGATCCATAAACTCTTTCCTGTATAAATAATGAAAAAATTGAATTTTAAACTTAAAATATATCTCACGATTTTCCTGATAGTGCTTATGACCGGGACTTTCGGTTTCTATGTCTTTGAAGGCATGAGCTTTGCAGATTCGGCTTATTTTACCGTTGTTACTATTTCCACTGTCGGATATGGTGACTTGCATCCTATCACCCAGGCCGGTAAAGTACTCTCGATTTTCTGCATTGTAATGGGTGTCGGAACTTTTATGGCGGTAATAGCAAATGTGGCCGAAAGTATATTCTCTCGACGGGAAAAACACTCAATTATGCAGAAACTGAATATTGTGATCGGTGTCTTTTTCTCGGAAGTCGGGACAAATCTGCTCTCGGTTTTCAGCAGATACGACCAGAACCTCGATACTATCAGAAATGATCTGGATATTAAAGAAGACTGGACTGATCAGGAATATATCACATTAAAAAAACACTTATCTGTTGGTAAATTCAGAGTGAATAAGGATAAAATAGATTTTATTATGGTTAAAGAACTGCTTGCAAATAATAAGGAATTAATGCTGAGGCTGCTGGAAAATCCTGTCCTGCTCGAAAACGAAAGCTTTACTGAACTGCTCCGTTCAACATTTCACCTTTACGAGGAATTGATGAACAGAGACCTTATTAACCTCAAAGAAAGCGATTCTTCACACCTTGCCGGAGATATGAACCGTGTTTATACACATATTGTACCCCAGTGGCTGAATTATATGAAGTACCTCAATGACAACTATCCATATCTTTTTATGCATTCTGTTCGAACTAATCCTTTCATTGTGCGTTAAAATAATACTGCGCTCAAAATGATCATAGTGCAAAAAATTGCACTGCATAAAATTGCACTGTTTGTTGTAATAAATAGCTGTATTAATCCGGGTGTGTTACAAATAATTACTTTTTTATAATTTGGTACGGTTTTTGCCTTTAGTTATAGAAAAAATTTGAGATTGATAATGCTTAATAATAAAAATCAGATATTGAAAATTATTATCATATTCAATTTAGTATTCTTATTTTTTTTAAATTGTTCAAAGGATCCGGTTAGTAATCCATGGATCGATCCCATTCCTTTCACGGGAGATTTAAAATTTACGATACATGAACGTTTAGAAAGTAATATGGGCGATCCGGTATCATATCTGGAATTAGAGTTGGAAACTGTTGAGATCTATCCTCAGCCATATAGAATATCTACCGATCAAAACTATAATGCAGTCACAAAAGAATTACATGTTCTGATACACTTTATTGACAGAACAGGAGTATTCCCTGATGTGATCTCACCTGCATACGGACATATCCCCCTGTATATCGACAATGGAGATATTACTCTGTCTTTTGAATTTCAAGGAGATATTAACTCGTATACAGTATCAGTTACAGATTCGACTGTAAACATTACAACCCTTGAAAATGAATATATATGGACTGAACCGGAATACACAAGTGTTTTCAGGATCCCAAGAGAAACATTCAGGATCAGAAATTGGGGATCAAATGTATTTTTTGATTTCATGAGTGATTTTACCGATACATTATCTACTGTTATTGATATTGGAAATTACAGCTTCCCGGGTATAAGAAATGATACCGATTTCAATCAATTCGGGACGGAAAGATATTTTCATTATCAGAATGAAGATGATTATCTGAAAGTAGGCGAAGTTTTAGAGGAATACTATAAAAGAGATTATGTTATTGATTCGGAAGTCCGGTTTCATATTATAGACTGGATGAACCAGTATCAAAAATGATCTGATTCATCATTTAGTAGATATCTTTATTATATCTTTCCTAAAAAAAGGTTGTTCATTTTAGTTTTTTAAATTAACTTTCCACAGTTACATAATAACTGTCAATAGTTTCATTCCGAAAAGCGAATATTACAAAATGAGGTTTTTAAGATGCAAAAGATTATTTCATCCTTAATTCTTATTTTATTTATTACTGTAAGCTGCGGAGGCTCAAAAGAAACAGCAAAATTGAATACCGGTGCAGTAACATATGAAACTCCCAATGCGAAATTCCTCAGGGAAAATGCCGCCAAAGAAGGTGTTGTAACACTTCCAAGCGGCCTGCAGTATAAGATCCTCAGGGAAGGAACGGGTCCCTCACCGGGTTTGGATGATAAAGTCGTCGTCCACTATAAGGGAGAACTGATCAACGGGACAGAGTTTGAAAACTCCTACAAAAGAGGTAAAGCTAACGAGTTTAAAGTTAGCGGAGTGATTCCAGGCTGGACTGAAGCGCTTCAGTTGATGAAAGTCGGAGCAAAGTGGCAAATAGTCATTCCTCCGGATATTGGGTACGGCCTTAGGACCTCCGGCCCTATTCCGATGAACTCCATCCTGATTTTTGAAACGGAACTTTTGCAGATAGTAAAATAAATATTGGAGCTTAATCCATCGATATTTTATTTTGTGTTACAATGAACAATTATGGAGATTTAATGAATATTTACCTGATAATAATTCTTACTGCACTGATCCTGGATTTTGTGCTGAGTATAATAACTGATGTCCTGAACCTCAAAGCTCTCTCAGATAAACTGCCTGCTGAGTTCGAAGGTGTTTACGATGAAAAGACCTACAGCAGGTCACAGGAATACACAAGAGTCAATACGAAATTCGGATTCATAGCAGAGGTTTTCGGACTGATCGTCACCCTTGTTTTCTGGTTTTCCGGCGGATTCAACTGGCTGGACCAGGTTGTAAGAGGCTGGTTTATCGGGCCTATCGTAATTGGCCTGGTATACATTGCAATTTTAGTGTTTGCAAAAATGCTTATATCACTCCCCTTTGGGATATACAAGACATTCGTGATCGAGGAAAAATTCGAGTTCAACAAAACAACGCCCGCAACTTTTATTAAGGATATTATAAAAAGTCTGCTCCTTTCCATTATACTTGGCGGTCCCCTTATCGCAGGGATCCTGTGGTTCTTCGAATATGCAGGGACGCTCGCATGGCTCTACTGCTGGATCGCATCGATAGTATTTATACTTTTTATCCAGTATATAGCGCCGACATGGATAATGCCGCTGTTTAACAAATTTACTCCCATTGAACCGGGTGAGCTGAAAGATTCCATCCTCAAATATGCAGAATCTGTCAAATTCTCCCTCAAGGGAGTATTTGTCATGGACGGCTCGAAGCGCTCAGCAAAATCAAATGCCTTTTTCACAGGTTTCGGAAAGAACAAACGTATTGCCCTATTTGACACTCTTATAAAAAAACATACTGTCGGTGAACTTGTGGCCGTGTTGGCTCATGAGATAGGACACTATAAAAAGAAACACATTATTATCGGAATGATAATTTCGATCATGCATATGGGTGTGATGTTCTATCTTATCTCGATATTTATCAGCCACCGGGGGCTCTTCGATGCATTCTTCATGGAGGAAATGGCGATCTATACCGGTCTGATCTTTTTCGGGATGCTATTCTCCCCTATTGAAATGATCCTTTCTATCTTTATGAACATTTTCTCACGGAGAAACGAATACCAGGCAGACAGATTTGCTGTCGAGACCAGGGATAATAAAGATGATATGATAGATGCTCTTAAAAAACTGTCTAAAGATAACCTGTCGAATCTTACTCCGCATCAGATGAATGTTTTTCTGAATTACTCACATCCGCCCGTACTGGTACGGATCGAAGCAATAAGAAATATATGACAAAAAATGTTTTAACGTAAAAAGGTATATCCTATGAAATCTTTAAGATATGTTCTGCTTGTTTTTCTTCTACTTATTTTTACTATGTCAGGATTCCTGCAGGCACAGGATACTCGTATTGACGAAGCTGTCGAAAAATTCAAAACTGAGATAATCGAAAAACGCCATCACATCCACCAGTATCCCGAACTCGGGAACCGTGAGTTCGAGACGGCAAAAATGGTTGCAGAACATCTTCGGGCTCTTGGTATCGAAGTGACCACCGGAGTAGCTCACACGGGTGTAGTAGGTATCCTTAAAGGCGGAAAACCGGGACCGGTCGTTGCGGTACGTGCCGACATGGATGCTCTGCCGGTGACAGAGGATACACCCTATCCCTTCAGGTCCACGGTAATGACTACATATCTGGGAAAAGAAGTCGGTGTATCACATGCCTGCGGTCATGATATCCACACGTCAGTCGCTTTGGGTGTTGCTTCGGTTCTGGCATCGATCAGGGATGAGATACCCGGAACTGTCAAGTTCATCTTCCAGCCGGCTGAAGAAGGGCCTCCTCCCGGTGAAGAAGGCGGAGCCGACCTTATGGTTCAGGAAAAGGTACTGGAAGATCCCCGTCCTTCGGCAATATTCGGACTGCATTCATCAACAGAAATAGAGGTCGGAAAGATCGGATTTACAAAAGGAGCTGCCCTGGCGGCAGTTGACCATTTTAATATAACTGTCAAGGGCAAACAGGGACACGGTGCATCTCCTCATCATACGATCGATCCTATCGTTATGGGAGCACAGGCGGTGATGGCATTCCAGACCATCCGCTCGCGCATTCTCAATCCTCTGCAGCCGAGTGTGGTTACGGTAGGTATCTTCCGGGGCGGAGAACGGTTCAATATAATTTCCGAATCGGCCTACATGGAAGGAACCGTCAGGACCTATGATGAGGCAACAAGGGATAAGATCGAGGAAAGCATGAACGATATCCTCGAAGGGATCACACAGGCTTACGGCGGATCCTTCGAGATGGAATATGACAGAGGTACTCCTCCTACTATAAATAACGAAGACCTTGCGGACAGAATGCTTCCGACTGCTGTAAAAGTTTTGGGAGAGGAGAAAGTGGTTAAAAGAGATCCCACAATGGGTGGTGAGGATTTTGCATACTTTGCA
This sequence comes from Candidatus Zhuqueibacterota bacterium, assembly GCA_042564455.1. Lineage (GTDB taxonomy): Bacteria > SM23-31 > SM23-31 > SM23-31 > SM23-31 > JBHPLC01. Next base: position 8,482 of record JBHPLC010000007.1, read on the forward strand.
AACGAAGTCCCCGGATTCTTTTTCTGGCTGGGTGTACTCAAACCCGGTACCAAATCAGGCACAGCGCATAATCCGTCATTCATGGCAGATGACTCTTCTATCCCGGTCGGAATGAAAGTCATGTCAAACCTCCTCCTCGATTTTCTAATATCGGAAGGCAGATAAAACAAACTATTCTGACAATTTTACACTTTTTATAATAGTTTATTCCCCCTTTTTAAAGGGGGATTAAGGGGGATTTAATTATTCCTTCAAAAAGTGGGAATAAAAGGGGGATGTTAACTTTTATATGCGGGATCATTCCCTGGTACGCCAAAGGCGATCCGTCCCCTCCCCCTGTCATTCCCGCGAAGGCGGCAATCTCTGCGCTGCAAAATCAGGTATTCATAAAATATTTATACTCTAACAAACAATCCTGTCATTGCGAGGAACGAAGTGACGTCGCAATCTCTCCGAAAGTATTAACCAATACATCAAATAGTATTGAGCCATCCCAGAGATTAATGCCTCGCCTTGGTGCGCCTTCAGGCGACCTGTCTGTCGGAATCAATCCCTGTCATTGCAAGGAGCCCGTCCCGCTATGCTGGATTGCCTTACAGAAATATGTAAAACTCATCGTAATGAAAGAATAGTATTAAATTTTTATAATCCCCCTTTCTAAAGGGGGAATTAAAGGGGGATTTTTATATGTTAAAGAGAAATGCAAAATTCTCACATTATTAGTAAGACAGACATTCCCTGGTACGCCCAAGGCGACCTGTCTGTCGGAATCAATCCTGTCATTGCGAGGAGCCCGTCCCGCTATGCGGGAGGCGACGCGGCAATCTCTCCGATGACTCACCTATAAACATACTCTTTGTGGCACCCCTAAACAAGGTTTAGGGGTGGTGAATTATCCTTGTTGTAAAACTGCCCTAATATTCCTATTGTAATTGAGAAAATAATTTTTTATGTTCCGTGGAATATTTTTGTTTTTTAACTGTATAATGTATATTAACCTCTTCAAATAATGTAGTAATTATCCTTTTCTAACCTCGGAGGATCAATTGCGTACTCGCCTATTTGTATTACTGATATTCACCGCTTTTCTTTTCAATTGTTCAGATGAAACACAGAACACCAATACTGTCGAAGAGGTCGACGGAGTCCGGTTCGTTCACAACACCGGCCCGCTCTGGGGAGATGAACCCAAAGTGGGACTGGAATTCGTCCGGCAGATAGGTGACCTGGAGACCACGGACGAGAATTTGATGTTTGGCTCTGCTTCTGATATCGAAAAAGACAGTAATGGTAATCTTTATATACCGGCTGGGAACGCTCAAATAAGGATCTTTGACAGAGATCTTAAATATTTAAGATCATTTGGAAGAAGAGGTGAAGGGCCAGGTGAGTTTGGCGGGATTTCTAAAATTATTTTCAGTGAGAAAGGCCGTATTTTTGTTGCGGATTTTTGGTATAGACAACTACATATATTTGACAAAGACCGGAAATTCATCAAAAGGACACCTATTATCCATCGTGCTGAAATTGCCCGGGCTGATTCTAAAGGAAATTTAGTGTTACAAAGATTCGGAGCGTACGAATTAGGCGACTTATTTAGAGGATCATCTTTGCCGGAAGAAATTGCATTATTATATGAAGTTGATGAGAATGGCGGATTTGTCAGGGATTTATGTAATATGAAAATACCGGAAAACCAATTATATATAAATGCATGGCGTGATCTAAAATTTGCTCTGGATAGTAAAAATAATATATACATTGTTTACGAAAAATTAGATGCTATTGATAAATTTTCACCTGATGGGAACCTGATCTTAAGATTCGACAGGCCTCTTGATTATCCGTATAGTTTCCCCTATGCAGATGATTTTCTCATGAAGGATAGAAAAGGAGTATCGGACGATAATCCGGGCGAATATTATATGAAACATCTTAATACACCATTAGTATCTATGAACATAGATGTTGACTCAAAGGACAGGATCTGGGTGCTTTCTTTAACCCGGGAATTCAAGAACCGTGTTACTATTGATGATCCGGCAAATACAACTGTTTATAAATTCGATATATTCACAAATGAAGGAGTTTATCTCGGCTCGGTACCGATTTATACAGCCTGCACGAATTTGAGAATTTTTGACGATACACTGTTTATAATGAATTACGAAGAAGCATGTTTCTACGAATACCGTATTGTTGAAAAATAACCTCGGAGGATAAATTGAATACCCGTCTGATTTTAATACTGTTAATATCAATATTCATTTTTTCAAACCTCTATGCCCAGACAGCGCAGGATTATTTTCTACAGGGTATTGAACTGAAGGAGCAGGGTAAGATAGACGAAGCGATAGAGGTGCTGAAAAAAGCTATAGAGAAGGACAAAAAATTTGCCGAGGCGCATTTCCAGCTTGGGCTGGTTTACCAGCAGAAGGGCACCGGTGCATCACTGAAAAGAGCCGAGGAGTCGGTACTTGATGCCCGCAGGACAGGTTATGACGAACTGACCTGCCTCATCCGGCTTGCCCTGATCTATGAAGATCCCCGGGGTGACCGTGGTCCGGGATACTCAAAGTCCACATGGGAGAAGATAAATGAAATCAGCTCGGATAACATAGAAGCTCTTGCTGCTCTGGCAAGGTTTCATGCAAGGGATTCAGAAAGAATCAGACATGCAGTAAATTATAATATAGACCAGATAATTGCAGAAATTAAAATTGAAGAAGAAGAGAAAGGTGGTACACCATTTCTACCAGATATTATGATATTTGATAAAGGTTCAAAACTGTTTTTAATGTATCCGCATTTATGGGATGATAATATGATCGAATATCTGCAGAAATCCACAGGTTCATTCTTCACTCCTAATAGTATCAGAAATTTTTTGGAATTATACGGTATTGGTGAGATAAGAAAGAATGTGTTTACTACGGAAAAGGATTCGTTAAGTATATATTATAATAAAAAAATATTGGATATTGATCCCAAGAACAGGGATGCATTGTACAGGATAGGGCTGATCTTTTTTAACCAGGGTAACTTCACTGAATTTGCAGAGATCTTCGAAGAATTAATAAATGAACATCCGGATGATAAGGACGGCAATCTATTCCTGGGACTGGCTTATTTCAGGCTGAAGGATTATGACCTTGCTTTCGAATATTTTGATTACGCAAAAGTTATCATGGATGATGAGGAATTAAAAGTATTCTCAAATACAGGATACTTAAAGGAAGGCGGTCTGGACGAAGAAAATATTCAGATATCCGATCCGGAAACCGATAATTTCTGGAAGAGCCGTGATCCGCTGTATCTTTCCGAGTTTAATGAAAGGGAAATGGAGCATTACTGCAGGGTAGCCGAAGCGAACCTGCGCTTTTCTGTTCCGGGAAAAGACATTCAAGGCTGGAAGACGGACAGGGGCAAGATCCTGATAAAATACGGCAATCCGGATAAGAAAAAGAATTTTGCTAATAGTGACATATTGGATATTGATAGTTTAGGAAAATTTCGAAAATATTTCTTTGATAAATATGAAATCGTGGTACAAACGGATTTCGACCGTGATTATAGAAAACATGACTATTGGTATTATCCTGACTTTACATTTATGTTCGAAGCAGGTGCTTTCGATGAGAAAAATGATTACAAGCTTGGGGGAATGACTGGGCTGAACTTCGAAGAGATCGCTCATGAGGTTGAAAAAGATTATCCTGAATTATATGAATATAAGCCTAAAGGCTTATTCATAGATTTTCCATATGATCATGCTTCTTTCAGGGGCGAGGAAGGTAAAACACAGCTTGAGTTCTACTTTGGCATTCCGGTAAACAGGATCGTGTTTGATAAATTTGATGAGGTTTACAGTGGCGCCTGCCGAACGGGTGTGTTCCTGCATGATCTCGAATGGAACGCTGTAATCGAAGACATTCAGGAACAGAACCTGGAGGCGGAAGTCTCGAAAATCGACACTTCATCCGATGCTATTCTTACCGGCGGTTACAGTTACCTGATCGATCCGGGAGAGTATTTCTGCTCCGTTGAGATGCAGGATATTTATTCAGATAACACCGGATTTTACAAGGATACTCTTAGTGTTGAAAAATTTGGTTTTGAGGAACTCCAGATCAGCGATATCCTGCTTGCAGGAGGTATCAGCCAGAAAGAGCAGGGGCAGCCGGTAACAAGGTCGAACCTGGAGTTCACCCTGAATCCCCGACGGTTTTACCGTACCGGTGAACCTATCTTTATCTATTATGAAATTTATAATCTCTTCATTGAGGGCGCCCTGGGAAACAACAATTTTACCGTTGAGTATTCCATCCAATTCGCCGGTGAGGAAAAATACTCCGTAACAGAGGCAATAAAAAGCCTTTTCGTTAATGAGCAGTTATATAAAGATATAACAACAGAATTCACCAACCGCGGAACCGGACAGTCGGAGAACATGTACCTGCGCATCGACCATGACCTCGACAAATCCGGTCCCTACAGCCTGACACTAAAGATCACCGACAACCTCTCCGGCAAAACAACGGAAAGATCAATCCTGTTCCGGCTGTTTGAAAAGTAGTATAAAAATGTATCAGTTATAAAACGGTAAGTGATCATTTCTTAGATTATGCTTTTTCAAATATTATGTCCTGGGCTCCCTGCCAGAGAACCAATTCACCTAAAGCTTTAAGATTCTCAAAACCTTCTGTAATAGTCAGAAAATGATTCCCGGTTAATTGTCCTGATTTGCAGTTGAAAGATGTGCTTCCGTATGGAAAAAGTATCTCTGTTTCACTGATACCACCGGGATACAAAAGGATTTCACCCTTTGAAGGAAATGCAGTTTGATTTTCATAACTCAGATCCAGATCGAGGTCTCCCAATGGAATCCATGCCGATTCGCCGCTCCACCGGGCCTGAATGATCTTGTTCTTAAACGGCAGCAGTTCTTCAAAAACTCTGCATGTTTCAGGAGCCTTTTCTGTTTCCATTAACGCTTTAAAATTATAAGGGCCTGCAGAAATATTTAATAGAGTCATTAGTAGCTCATTTCCTGTTACTTAATTTTTTATGTAGATTTTTTAGATTAGACCGGTATATCTTATTTGATAATAAGCTGTCAATACAGTAATAAAAAATTACAGATAAGCACAGGAAATGTCAAGCCGTTTTTATTTCATATTGAATGTATTATGAAAATATCCCATTTGTCCGATACATAATATTCTTACCTTATATTATATATTGATATTATCAATACTACTTTATATAATTGTAAATGATTATTTTTTCTTGATTTTTTAATGATTATCAAATACCTTGCATTTACCAGCCCTAAGGAAACCTCTTGATAAAATATTGTATTACTACAGTATGTGTATAGCTTCTATATAATTTATGACAGTTTTCGGGAGTGCCTTGAGTAAAAATATATCAAAAGAAAACCTTCTTCAAGAGCGTAGAGAATTAAAAGAGAAGATCAGGATACTGGAAGAATCTGAAGCCAAGTACCGCGACCTGTTTGAAAACTCTCTGGAAGGTATCAGTATTTCAAAAGGAACAAAATTTATTTCCGCAAACAAATCTCTTTTGATGGCTATGGGGTATAAATCCTTCGAGGACTTTGCAAAACACGATGGCATGGAGCACGTTGCACCGGAAAGCATTGAATTGATCAAAGAACGGTTCAAAAAAGAGAAAAAAGGAGAGAAAGTTGATCCCGAATATGAAATCAAGGTGATCAGAAAAGACGGTGAAGTAAGAGATGTCGAAATTAAAGTAGGTAAAGTAAATATAAGAAATGAAAAGTTTATCCAGAGTACTTACAGGGATATAACAAACAGAAAAAGGATTGAAGAAGCGCTCAGGGATTCCGAAAAGACCCTGAACTCAATAATAAGTACCATTCCCGATGTTATTTATCGGCTTGACAGTAATGGTAAGATCATATTTATCAGCAGTTCAGTTAAAAGTTACGGATATACTCCAAAAGAACTTATTGGCAGAAATATACTTGAGATTGTCCATCCTGATGATAAGGAAAAAGCGCAGAACAGGATAAACGAAAGAAGATCCGGGAAACGAAGTACAAAATCTCTCGAAGTCAGAATTTTAACTAAACAGAAAAAAGTAATTCCGTTCGAAGTGAAATCAAGAAATATCGAAAACTGCAGTTTCTTTTCCATCAATGCCGAAGGAATATATTCATCCGAACCTGCCGAAGGCGGCAAATTTATCTGTACACAGGGGATTGCAAGGGATGTGTCCGAACAGCGTAAAGCACAGAGTCTGCTTGTAGAAAGTGAAGAAAAATACCGCAGCGTGGTCGAACGGGCCAATGACGGGTTTGCTATTATTCAGGACGGTATACTGAAATATGTCAATAAAAGACTCTCCGAGATAGGAGGTTACCCGGTTAAGGCTTACATAGGTAACAGATTTGATCAGTTCATTCATCCGGACGATAAACCGAAATTAACTGCCTATTACAAGAACAGAATGAGTTTTTATGAGCAGAGGGATAAAGAGAACAGACCGCCTGCCCTTTATGAAGCAAAATTTGTTCACAAAGATGGAAAAGTGGTCTATGCGGAAGTTAACTCGGGATTAATAAATTTCGAAGGAAAACCTGCCGACCTGGTGATTATCCGTGATATCACCGAAAGAAAGTTTGCAGAAGAAGATCGTAAAAAGCTTGAAACACATCTATTTCAATTGCAGAAAATGGAATCAATAGGCAGGCTGGCAGGAGGTATCGCCCATGATTTCGGTAACATACTTACGGTTATCATGGGATATGCAGACCTGCTCAGAATAAAATTCGGCGATATTGATACTCCCGAAGGGAAAGCAATAAACAGTGTGCTGAAAAATGCCCGCAGGTCGAAGGCACTTGTCAGTCAGCTTCTGGGTTTTGCAAGAAAAGGTAAACATGATCCCGTACCGCTGAATATTAACAATGTTATCAAGGAGACTCTTTCAGTATCGGAAAAAATATTCGAGAAAAAGATAAACGTCCAGCTTAAACTCGACGAAAATATAAAAGTTGTCCGGGCAGACAAGAACCAGCTTGATCAGGTACTGACCAATATAAGTATCAATGCAAAAGATGCCATGCCCGATGGCGGTGACCTGAAATTTAAAACTGAAAATGTCTTTCTCGATGAAAAGTTTATCCAGAGGAATCCTGATCTGACTGAGGGAGATTATGTAAAATTAACAATTTCAGACAGCGGTTCAGGAATGACCAAAGAGGTGAAAGAGAATATATTTGAACCATTTTTCACTACAAAAGAAGTTGGTAAAGGAACCGGCCTCGGTCTTGCAACTGTCTATGGAATTATAAAGAATCATAAGGGGCATATTACTGTCGACAGCTTGCCCGGTAAAGGGACCACATTTGATATTTTTCTGCCTGTATTGGAAGAAAAAGTTGTAAAAGAAAAGGATGAAGACAAAGTTTTTACCGGTTCAGGTAAAATTCTTGTCGTTGATGACGAAGAAGATATTCTTGAATTGATCATCCAGCAGCTGGACATGCTTGGTTACAGCTATGTTACCGCTTCTAACGGTAAAGAAGCAGTGGATGTCTACAAAAAAAGAGGCAGTGAAATAGATATCGTCCTGCTTGATATAATTATGCCGAAAATGTCAGGAGAAGAAGCATTTAAAGAGATAACTGCCGTCAACAAGAATGCTAAAATACTCCTGATGAGCGGTTACAACCGGGGCGGAGTGGAAGATTCACTTATTCAGAAGGGAGCTGCTGGCTTTATCCAGAAACCATTTGAATTACATGAGATATCAAAGATAATAAAAGATATATTGACTAATTAATAAAAAGAACTTCAAAAAATGAATGAACTTATAGCGGTATTAGATGATGAGCCCGAAGTACTGGAGCTTATTGAAATCCATCTTAAACAGGCATTCTATAACGTTGAGGTCTTTGAGAAAGCCGCACGTTTTCTGGATTTTATTAAAGAGAATAAACCCGATCTGATAATCCTTGATCTGATTATGCCGGATGCCGACGGCCTCGAGATCTGTAAATTCATTAAGAGTTACCCTGATTTATCCGATGTTCCGGTGATCATACTCACATCAAAAAGCGATGAACCGGACAGGATCCTCGGGCTCGAACTTGGTGCGGATGATTATGTTACAAAACCATTCTTCCCTAAGGAACTGGCAGCACGTGTAAAAACCGTACTGAGGCGCACAAAACCCGGCAAAAAAGAGAGAATCGAAAAATTCACGATCGGGGAAAAAATCGAAATCGATCCGCAAACATATATTGTTACTGTAGAAGGCAAAAAGATCGATCTTACTTCAACCGAATTTAAAATACTGGAGCTATTGTCTTCGCATCTCGGCAGAGTTTATTCCCGCGACTATATCCTTGATTACCTCTGGGGCAGTGATAAAATTGTGATTGACCGGACAGTCGATGTCCACGTAAAAAACCTCAGAAAAAAACTCGGCGAAGCAGGAAAATTCATAAAAAATATCCGTACGGTCGGTTATAAGATCGTTCCGGATGAGTAACATACCCACTTTTCCTTCTTTTTAACCTGTATTTCCACAGAACATTTCATCCATCAGTACCCATTTAACCGTGATTTATCCGCACAATCCTCATTTTCAAAAAAATACAAAATTTACCAAATCTTTACATTTTCTTTATACTCACTTTATATTCTGCCTCTAAATTCCTCATAAAACCTGGATTTAATGGAAAAAATTTAAGAAATCAATAATTTCAGGAGGCAGAAATGAAAATTTTAATTAAGATCCTTACAGCAGCAATCGTATTGGTAATCTCTACGAATGCTTTTTCACAGTTAACGGGGAATCAGCCGCTTTACGATGAGCCGATGGATCCGAGACGTCTTTTTATCATTCCTGTGGCAGATGTCCTTGGGCCGCTTGAAATTAATACCGGCGGCGGAACGATCTTTGGTGTCCGTAAAACAGAAAAACGCCCGTTTCTGGGGCATATCAGGTTTGGTCTGGGTGGTGTTGCAGAGATCGAAATGAGCACTGTAGGTGTGGTAAATCAGCTGACCGACGGGTCACCGTCAATCCCAACAGCAGCATTCAAGCTGAAATTCCTGCCAGAAGGCAAATACTATCCCGCTTTAGCCGGCGCTCTTAGAAGCTCTCTCTGGCACACAGAGGACCGGACTGACGATTTCGGTCAGCTCTGGAAATTCGAAAAAAGAATAGCCACGCTTTATTTTGTGGCATCAAAGACCTTCGGAAATATCAGCGTTCATGGCGGACTGAGTATTAATGACCTCAGGATCAGGACAAAAAACGGAAATACCGGTGAAATGCATTCACCAACTCCGCAGGAAGCAAAGGATAGGGATAAGGATTATTACAACAAGAATATCTTTTCACCGTTTATCGGAATTAATGCGCAGGCAAACAGCAGAACCTTCCTTATGATGGAGTTCGAGCAGGTTCCGAAATATAAATTCGAAGTCGAAGATCCAGAACTTTCCAAAGAAAATATCAGCAATGAGTGGATGGTCATCGCAGGCATCAGGTATTTCATATTCAACTGGATGTCGCTTGACACAGGTGTTATGTACAGGGGAGATTATCACGGTATCGGCGATGCTCAGATCGATGCAGGTGTCGATATCAACCTTCCTTTAACAAGGATTAAATAATTTTGATTCTATTTAGATTTCGATCAGACAAAAATCTAATATAGGATCAGGAGGCAAAAATGTCACGAGTATATATTTCAATTTTATTAGTTGCCGTCTTCACATTGTTCCAGAACTGCGGAACGATCATGAACGGCACAAAACAGAGAATAAGTATCACCAGTCTCCCAAGCGGCGCTGATGTTAATGTTGACGGTATTCAGGTTGGTAAAACGCCGATGTACTATGAAATGAAAAGGAACAAAAACCATTTTGTCGCAGTTGGACTGCCCGGACACGCTCCTTATGAGACAATGTTGAAAAAAACCGGAAGCGGATGGTTGTTCGGTAATATTGTTTTCAGCTACGGAGGCATATTAGGTCTCGGTATCGATCTTATGTCCGGGGGAGTATATAAATTTGAAAAAAACAATATTATAGCAACTCTGGATTCAGATGAGACTTCCGTTAAGGTGGAACAGAAAATCCCGGCATCTCTGATCTGTCCTGTCTGTTTTTCCTACAACCGGTTCGAGAATAACAGATGTGCTGCCTGTGGCAGTTCGCTGGTTGACGAAAAGATCAAACTTATAAGTACTGCCGATATTTCAGATGTCGTAAAATTACGTGACGAACAGCAGACTGCAGCGGAAACAAAAACTGCAGCCGGAAAAATCGCAGCAGTTGATACTGTAAAAACAAAAACTGTAATACCTGTAGCTGTGACTGAAGTGAAAAAAACCGAACCGGAAGAAAAACCGCAGGAGATCAAACTGCCCCGCAAACCGTTGTACACTGAACCGATGGACCCGAAAAGACTGTTTGTAATACCGGTCGCCGATGTCCTTGGATCAATGGAGATCAATACCGGAGGGGGAAGTATATTCGGTGTTGGGAAGACAGATAAAAAACCGTATCTGGGGCATCTCAGGTTGGGTTTAGGTGATATAGCCGAGATCGAAGTCAGTTCGGTCGGTGTGATAAATCAGCTCTCACAGGGTACACCCTCTATTCCTACAGCAGCATTCAAACTGAAAATACTTAATGAAGGAAAATATAGACCTGCTTTTGCCGGGGCATTCAGGAATTCCCTCTGGCATTCTGAGAGAATAATCGACTGTAACGATCGTCCATGGAAGTTCGAAAAACGTATAGCATCGCTGTATTTTGTAGCATCCAAAACATTCAGCAGGATCAAACTGCATTCGGGAATAAGCATAAACGACCTGAGGATCCGCACTTTTGACGGAGGAACAGGTCTGCCGTATTCTCCCACCGAACAGGAAATTGAAAATTCGGACAAGGACTATTTTAACAAAAATATAGTTAATCCTTTCCTGGGAATTCAGATACATACAGTTCCGCGTACTATTCTTATGGTGGAATTTCAGAAGATCGCAAATTACAATTTTGATGTTGAAGATCCAATACTGTCAAAAGATAACATAACATCTGAATGGATGCTGATATCCGGATTGAGATACTATTTGTTTAACTGGATGTCCCTGGACACAGGTGTAATGTACCGGGGCGATTTTCATGGGATCGGGGATGCCATGATAGATGCGGGAATGGACATAAACCTTCCGTTAACAAGGATGTTCACCAATAAGTAATCAGGAGAATAATGAAACAATAATTTAAGATCATGCCATATCTCCCCTTGAGGTTGTACGTTTGTAGTAATGCCTCCTCGCAAGCCGCCTTTAGGTCGATCACCCCGCTTGACCATGGCGGCTTGCTGTTTATCTAAGAATAAAATAGTCCATATATCTCCCGGTTTCAGGTTGACAAATTATGACAATTTTTTTTAATATTGTCATTGTTTTGAGGTGCATTATATATTATTATCCGTATGGGAACCGTTTGGATTAGTCCTTTTCCCTAAGGAAAGTAAAGCACCCGCTGCCCTTAAATTAAAAATTTGAGGGCAGCATATTTATTCGTCCGGAGCAGCTTCTTTGTCATCAATCAACTTTAACCGAATGATATAAAACGATTGATAATCTTTTTAATCCGGTTCCCTTTCTAATAAAATGTAATGAGTACTTCCCGCGCTCAGGAGGATTGTCTGAAAAATAGTTGTCTTTTTATCACCTTTTAACGGTAAGATAAAAAATTGAACGTTGTTAGGAATCAAACGTGTTAATTGAGTTTTTACAGTGCAGGTCCTGATTTAAGGGGATTTGAAAAATTTTTCGATCAGATTTTAATGATTAAAAACTGTGTTACTAAAAGGAGGAATAAATGGATATTTACAGCCCGAAACCGGAAGATTTTGTAGACGACGAAAAATTCATTAACAGCCTCACACCCCCTATAACTTCCGAAGAAGTTGACAAGAGCTTCAGAGCATTTATTGTTCCCGAAACAGAATCAAAAATCGAATTCAGATATTTTCTCCTCGGTCATATAAAACGCCAGAGAGAATTCTGATATATTTGGATTAAATAACAATTCCTCTCTAATATCTCCGGACTTCAATTTTGTGTATTTCTAAAAAGTTTTTATATATTTTTTTATACGTTACACATAACATAAACAACACCGTCATTGCGAGGAACGAAGTGATGTAGCAATCTCTGCGTTGACACACATATAATCGTAGTCTATTACATGCAAAAATGAAATTATAACCAGCTGCAAAACCACCCTCGATATCCCCATTGCTTTAGATAAAATAAATTTTCATATTCCAGTGAATTATTTTGTATTTCAATAAAAGAGTGATTTTGCATAAAAATTTAGTAGCTATCCTTAAAGCATAACCCCGGAGGATTAAATGCATACCCGCCTTGTTGTGAGTCTGCTGACTATTATCCTGTCTTTATCACCATCCATTGCGCAGGACCGGACTCCTGCTGTCAAAGAAGTCCATTACAGATCCGAAGCTCTTGTTGACTTCGATTTTAAATTTCCGGACGGTACATCTCTTTTTAAACCATGGAAGATTAACATCAATTACAGTACTGATGAATTTGTAGTATTTGATGCCGGAAATGAATGCTTCTATATTTTTACACTGAAAGGAGAATTTGTACGAGAATTCAGCAGGAAGGGTGAGGGGCCGGGTGAAATAATGCAGGTTGCTGATTTTACCGTTGATTCAAACGGGCATATTTATGTATTGGATCCTTTAAATAAACGCTTGTCAATTTTTTCAGAGAAGGGTGATTTTTTGGATTCATTTATGCTGCCTAACACTATAAGGGGGTTAGTAAACAGCTCATTGAGAGTGAAAAATGATCTTATAACAATAAATATGCCTTCGCGGGGATATTGTTTTTCTGTTCTTAATAAAAAAGGAGAATTAATAAAAGATATTGGTGCAATAGAAGAATATCCTGATAAGAATCTTGACTTTAATACCCACTTTTCTTACGGATTTATTAATATTGATTCGGACAATAATTATTCAATCGTCCTTTGGAATGCCTTCAGGATAAATAAATTTGATAAAAATGGTGTGTTGGTGAAACAACTATTTTTGGATAGTGTTTTTCCATTTTGGAGTGAATATAAAACCAGGTTGCTGCCTGAAAATAAGGAAAGAAGCTCAACAAATAATATGATTTCGGATATAAAATACAGAAACAATAGATATTTTATAATTGCCTATGAACCGGAGGATGATGATTATGTAATTCCTATTTTTGAGATCAATAATGATTTTGAAGTTCTTCGAAAACATGTACTTCATTTTGATTACAATGTAAGTTTGAGAACTTATTCTTCTGGTCGTACAACCAAACCTCCTACTTTTGACGTATTGTTCGATAATGATGATTTGCGTGGTTTTATTATACCTGTAAATAATCATTCCGAGGTGTTATGGTTTTCAAATAAATAATTATCTTGTAACATTGTGAACAACAATGATACCTCAGATAGTCAATATTCCTGAACTTACAGTCGGATTTTATCGTCTATATTAATATGCGAGTTGTGGATTTTAACGATTTTTGAAAATTTAAATTAGGGGGATTATATGACCAGAAGCATCAGTGCCAGTAAAATTGTTTTACTAATTGTTTTATTATCCAGCATATTCTGCACAAACGAACCGAGACCGATCGCCGAGATCGAAAGTAATCCGGAGATCCTGAAATACAAAATCCTTGTCAAATTCGAAGAATCGCCATCCGAAGGTTCACTCAATAAGCCTTTTCTGGTACGAAAAAATGAAGCGAATGACACCTATGTTATTTGTGACGAGGGTGACAGGTGTCTGTATGTCTATGATAAAAACGGCAGATTTATCAGGCAGATCGGGCAGCAGGGTCAGGGCCCGGGTGAATTTTCAAGACCCAATTATTTCACCATCGATGAATCAGGAAATATCTTCGTTCTGGATACGAGGAATTCAAGAATAACCGTCTTTAAGCCGGATGGGACATTTGATTATTCTTTTAATCTGGGAAGCAGACAAGGATTCAATAGGTATATAATATCTGAAAATAATGAGATGATCGTGAGCAAAGATAGCGAATATTATTTCAGTATATATGATACAGATGGAGAATTATTGCGGGAATTCGGGGAAATGGTTAGGGATAATGAAGATGATAATGCAAACCGGGCCTATACGGAAGGATTCCCTATTGTCAATAAAAAAGGTGAATATGTCATTTTCCTCCAGCACCTGCCTTTTGTCAGGATCTACGATCCGGATGGAAATCTTATAGAACAGAAAAACGTCCAGGAACAAATGGGTATAAAAGAATATAAAGCATTAAAGGATATCCGGTCAAGTCCCATGGGTATGGAAATGACCGATTACTACTTAAACGTTGTTTACCGGGATAATAAGTACTGGTGCATTAGAAATTCATGGGAAAATGAAACTGTGAGAATAGATGTCAGAATCCTGAATGAAGATTTTCGGCTTATTGAAATGAAATCATTTGATTTCTCCGAATATGAAGGCGGTTTGAAATCTGCAGATCTAAGAATTGTACCCGAGGTTCTGGATTCGGGTGAGATCCTCTTCCCGATGAGGAACAGTGCCGAAATATTAATATTCAAATAGGGAACTTCGTTCCTGTTTAAATCAATTTCAAATTGGGGGTACAATGAAGACAATAGTATTTTTAATATTTTGTCTGCTTATTTTTGTTTCAAGCTTAGCTGCCCAGGTACCAGTAAACCTCATTGAGGATCCCGTTGAACTCGTCTACAAAATCGGAGATAACCTGTCACGAAAGTTCCGGCTGATAAAACCCACACATCCCGCAATCAACAGCAAAGGGGAAATCTTTGTCTTTGATGTTGACAAAATAAAGATCTTCGGACCGGCAGGTGATGAGAAACAAACTATTGAGAACAGCAGAAGGACAAAGTATTTCTTACCCGCACCTTACACATCAAGTATTTCTACAAACTATGATAATTATTTTTATGTTAGTTCATCTCTGTTTTCTCCAGAAAAAGAGTTTCTGCTAAAAATTGGCGGAAATGAAATGATCAGAGAACCATTTATAGTTGACTTTCTCAAAGAAAACAATCTGGTAGAATGTCATGCGGGAGGATTATTTCCTATAGATGAAAACAGGTTTATTTTAGGCTGCAATATAAAGGACGATGAGTATTATCCTTTTAACATGTTAGGATTGTATATCAATAATGACAAAGTAAATATTATATATAATTTCAGAATAAAAACCGAGATTCAGGTGTCAGGCCATAGGGCACCAATTTTTCTGGATAGTTTCAAAAAAATAGTCATCAAAAATGACAAATTAGCTTATATAAAAAAAGCTGATGATCTTCTTGAAAAAGATGGAGAAAGTTTTTACAGGATCAATATTATTGATCTTCAGGGAGAGCTAATAAACCAAATAGTACATCCTTATGAAAAAACACCCTATCCGGAAGGTTATAATAAAACTGAGGAAAAACAATATACTTGGTTTATTAATAATTTCCCTGAGTCTAAAGATGTTTATGAAAGAGCCATAGAAATCAATAAAAGTATAAAATATCAGCATGTAATAAACAGGTTTTATTCAGATAACGAATATCTGTTTGTGCAATTGAACAAGAAAAATGAAGCAGGTGAAGCATTGTTTGACATATTTGATACAAATACAGCTAAATATCTTAGCTCAGCTTACTTACCTTTATGGCCAAAAATCAGAGACGGTTACCTTTACAGGAAACAAAAAACTGATAACGGTTCTTACGTAATAGAAAAATACAGGATCAATCCGGCAGTCTACGGAAAGTAATATTTAAAAAACGAAGAGGTTGTCATGAACAGAAAGATCGTATTTGTTTTAGCAATATTTGTATGTTTTCGTTGCAGTTTTCATGATGAAGAAGTAACGGAAACCATTCCTTATTTTTCTGATCCGGTCAAAAAAGTTCTGACAGTCGGGAGTGAAGATCTGCCTGAAAAGTATCTATTAGACAGACCCAGCCCGTTTCATATCGGTGACAACGGTGACCTGTACATATTCGATGAGTATTATATTAAGGTATTTGATAAAGATGGACAACCGAAAACCATTTTCGGAGGAAGGGGAGAAGGCCCCGGCGAGTTTACCGGATTCTCCATGGGAATGTGGATTGCTCCTACAGGTATTCTTGCGGTGGTGGATAACGGATGGCGCTACAACCTGTATGCACCGGATAATTCCTTCATTGCAAAAGAAGATTTCAGACAGACCGGCACATATAAAAAACTGCGCGATCTTTTAGGACTCCGGACGTTTTTTACTGAGAACATGGTCTATTTCAGCAGGGAGCAGCGGTTGATCGAGGGCCATCAACTGCTGGCATACGATGATGGCGACAGCGTGACCACTCTTGTGCATTATCAGGGAAAGTACTTAGATAAAATCCACGGTACGGATCAAATATTGAACTTTAATGCGTTCCAGTGGCAGGCGCTTCCGGACTACAGGGCCGTGTACAGCCATGCAGGACATGATATAATAGAAGATGTAAACGGTACCGCTTTTGCATTGCATATCGTCTCACTGGAGACAATGGAAGAGAGAGAAATTGTTGTTCCGTATACCAGAACAGTTATCCCCGACTCAGTTATAGACAAAGTGATTGTCATTGTTATGCGCAGAGATGAACCAAACCGGAAAAAACTAACTGATGAAGAGAAGGATCATGTCAGGGAGATTAAATACTATTCACCATTCTATAGAATGATAGCCGACGGAAATATACTCTTTATCTTTTATGGTGTTGAGCAGTTTGAAGGAGAAAATTCTGCTATTGTTGTTGATCTGGATACCGGTAAACGGATATCACGCGTCAGATTTCCTATGAGGCCGGAACGGATTAAAAACGGTTATGCCTATACGATCGATACAGATCAGGAAGGATTCTATGTTATCGAGAAATACCGCATCGATCCGGCAGTTTATGGAAAATAATATACTGTATCTATATACTTTGTTGAATCGCAGTTTAAAAACAAAAAACGCCGCATTATTCCTGCGGCGTTTTTTCTGTGGCTTTGTTCGTGATGATTTAATGGGAAAAGCTTTCTATTTCTTGATCTTCTTTACCTTGTGTGTCTCCTGAAGCATCAAAAGATGCATATTATCTTTTGCATCCATTGCCTTTAACTTCATACCGCACTCAGTGCATCTCGCATCTTTATCAGATGAAAACATCATGCATTCCGGCATGGGGCAGGTATACTTCATATCACCCTCGCCGATAAAAGTGATCATCTGCATTTCCACTTGATCAGCTTTATGTTCTTCCTCATGCATTGCAGGATCATGAACATGCGGATCGTCCGGTTTTCTGTCGTTTGCACCGTATCCGAGTGCTAAAATAACATCCTCTAACTTCTTTAATTCGGTCTTTCCGGGTATAATTTCGATATAAGATATGCCTTTTTCCAGACCAACTTCAGCTTTGGTAACACCAGCGGCTTCACGAAGCCCTGTCTCGACCTTGCCTTTACACATGTCACAGGTCATTCCCGAAACGGAAATAAAGAGTTTCTCGACCGCTACTTCCTGTTTATCCTGTGCAAAAACCGGCAGCGCCAGCATAAGCAGGACAATCATTATTGCTGTGTACTTCATTTTTGTACCTCCGTTTATTTTCAGTTAAATATTGTCTGCTTGATAAATTCCGAATGGTTAAAAAATTTACAATACAAGAGTATACAATTAAAAATGTAATTAGTTACATTGGTTTTCTAACTAAAACTGCAAAACTGTGTCGTCGGTTCCATTTTTACTGAAAACTTATCTGAAATTGCTAAAATAGAGAATTAAAAAGAGACGAAGTCTCACATCAGATAAAAATATTTGATTTAACAGAACTTAATTTGTACCTTAAATTCAGCTTGTCAATCCATCCCAACCATGAAAACAGAAAAAAAGATTCCAGTCTGGGCAGCAGCGGTTATCCCTGTTCTATTAATAATCGCCGTTATACTTAGCGTATATCTGCCGGGTGATGATGTTCTCCCCGAATATGACTTTATATATTCTGCAGGACGTCCCGAACAAGCCATACAACAGCGATACACCGTTGAAAAAGGGAAAATAACGAAAAACGAAGTTTTACTTTCAGGCGATTTCCGCTATATCCCGGAAGTATCTCTCTATTATTACGATGTTTCAGACGACTCAAGTAATGTTATAACTCTTAATGAAACGCAAACTGCCGCAATTGATACATCTCTGGTGTCACCGGATGGTTTTGAGGTTATTTTCGGGAATATCGGCAGGGACGCACCTCCGATTTTGCTGGATACAGGCAGTGATTCAGTAACAGTATACTTTAAAGGACACGGCAGAAGTCAAAAACTGAATATAGATCTGCGGGTAGACCGCAGGAGGTATTATTTTAAATTCTTAGGCTGGGTAATTAAATAGCTATTAATCTATGGGGGATCATATGAATAAAGAAGAGCTGTTGAAAAGCATCAAAGAGCTTTCTGCTCAAAAACAGGTATCCAAAGCAGAACTCTTAAAAGCCTACAGCGATGGAGCAGGGGAAGCATCAGCTGAAATATCTTTACGCCGTATCACAGTATCCATGATTTTGTATTATCTCGGCGGCAGTATCATCTTTCTCGGGATCATTGTGCTGATAGCCCAGAACTGGAATGTACTTAATAATGTCACGAGAATTCTCTCAACATTCGGTGCCGGACTGGCAGCTTTTTTCTGCGGATACATTTTTACCGGGCATAAAAAGTATACTGCAGTTGGCCATGTTTTCTACTTTATTGCCGCACTGGTGATACCGGTCGGCCTGTTCGTGATCTTTGATATTTCAGGATACAAAGCAGAGGGTTTTGGTGTTCAGAGTATTATAATGGCCATTATGACTGTTGTGTACTTTCTGACTTTTTACAAACTGAGATTAATGACCTACATCGCATTTACTATTGTCAGCGGTGTGTGGCTGTTCTTCAGTTTTACCGACTTTCTGTTCGAGAATGACCTGGGATTTACCGAGGAAGCGTTTTATTCATACAGATACCTGCTGGTCGGGATATCCGGGATACTGCTCGGAAAACATTTTACACAGGAAAAACACAGGGATAAATGGTTTTACATACTTCCGCTGTACGGTATCGGTTCGATCATTATTATGATCGCAGCACTCGTTCTTGGCGGGGAACCGCCCGATGATAATATGTTCTGGGTATTATTCTACCCGGTTCTGGCCTTCGGGATGATCTTTCTGAGTCTGTATCTCAAAGACAAAATATTTCTCCCGGTCGGATCACTATTCCTGATGATCTACATCATCAAAACATCGGTACTATACTTTTCAGGAAATCTCGGCTGGCCGTTGTCGCTGGTGATCTCCGGACTTATGCTGATGTTGATAGGATACATGTCGATCTACTTTAATAAAAAATACCTTACCAGTCAAAAATTATGATAAATATGTTATAAAAAATTTGTGGAGTAAATTATGAATTTTTCATTTAAAGCAGCCCGATTATTTAAAACAGCCTCTGTTCTGACAGTATTTCTGCTGATTTTCAGCCTGTTTTATTATCCGGTGAACAAAGCGGAATTTGACAATTCCCCTGAATATTCCGTAACTTGCACCAGTATAATAGCAGGTAAACTGGCAACGGTTGATGGTTCTACCATCACGTCCCATACCTGTGATTCATTCGGCGACAGGACATGGGCGAACATTGTCCCACGGGAGAGACATGAACCCGGTTCCACTGTTGAAATTTTCCGCAATATGAAATACCCGGAGTTCGCAACCGATCTGACCAGACTAATTAAAACCGGTGAGATCCCGCAGGTTGAGGAGACTTATGCATTTTTCAACACGGCTTATCCCGCTATGAATGAATACCAGGTAGGAATGGGAGAGACCACAATCGGCGGAAGAAGAGAGCTTCGCACCTCGAACGGTATATTCCAGATCGAAGAACTGCAGAGAATTGTTTTCCAGCGTACAAGAACCGCTCGCGATGCTGTCCAGATGATGGGTGATCTTGCAGAGAAATACGGTTACATCGATACCGGTGAATGCCTTACTGTAATCGATCCGGAGGAAGCCTGGCACTTTGAAATATTCGGGCCCGGCAGAGACAAATTCGGTGCAGTATGGGCTGCCGTAAGAATTCCGGACGATCATGTGGGAGTATCGGCAAATATACCGAGGATCGCAGAAGTCGACATAAACGACACAAAAAACTATATGGCATCATCCAATATATACTCTCTCGCTGAGGAAATGGGATGGTGGGATCCGAACAGTGGTGAGCCGTTCAAAATGTGGAAAGCATACAGCGGTAGAAAACCGTTCAGTATCCGTGAATTCTGGATACTGAGTCATCTGGCTCCTTCTTTGAATCTAAGCTATGATGACGAAGAGCTTCCTTTCACGGTCAAACCGGAAAAAAAGATATCTGCTAAAGATGTGATGGAGTACTTCAAAGAGACCTATACCGGAACTCAGTACGATATGCTGAAAAACCTTACGGTAACTGACCGGCGCTCCGGGGAAAAAGTAACCAGTCCGGTTGTTCATCCCTGGATGAACTCGGATATGCGCAGTTTTATTAATGAACTTAAACCGGATGCAGTGGAAAGATTCAGGCCTATAGCAGTCGAGACCTGTGCGTATTCTACCGTTATCCAGGCACGCAACTGGCTGCCGGATGCAGTTGGAGGTGTATGCTGGTTTAGCTGGCATCATGCCGCCATGTCCGCCAGGACGCCCATCTTTGCCGGAGTAAAAGAGCTGCCTCCTGATTATTCCTATGGTGCTCAGAGACGCTTCAGAAGAGATTCTGCCGCATGGGCATTCAGAAGGGCAGAAAGGCTTGCGGTGGAGATTTGGCCGGAAGCAAAACCGGTCCTGGATGAAACTATCAGAAAATTCGAAGAACAGGCTTTCTTCGAAATTCCGGGGATCGAGAAGAAATACGTAGAACTCAGCAGGACCGATCCTGAAAAAGCGCTCGATTTTATAACGGATTACAGTAATAACTTCTGCCGTTCCGTTACTCACAAATACTGGGAGTTAGGTGATCAATTCTGGGGAAGCGTCGCAAGAAAATGGTAGTTGAAAAAGCATGTTATAAATATGAAAGTGCTGCAAAGTATAGTTCTATCTGAAAAGTTAATATCCCAAATATAAGGAAGACAGCATGGACTCTATCGGTCTCGGATTTGTAGATTATCTGATCATCGTAATATATTTTGTTTTTGTGCTCGGTATTGGATTCTATCTCAAAAGATTCATGAAAAATGATGAAGACTTTTTTCTGGCAGGCAGAAAGAACAGCGCATGGGTAGCTGGTATCGCTTTCCTTTCTGCCAACATGGGAGCTCTCGAACTTCTTGGAATGACGGGGAATACATACAAATACGGTATGTATGTGGCACATTTCTACTGGATCGGAGCAATTCCGGCAATGCTTTTCCTCGCACTTTACATGATGCCGTTCTATTACAGCAGCAGGATCAAATCCATCCCGGGTTACCTTAAACTCCGTTTCGATGAAAAAACCAGGGTATTGAACGGTATTTCTTTCGGTGTGATGACCCTGCTGGTTTCAGGAATAAATCTTTACGCAATGGCACTGGTACTGCATACGTTTCTCGGATGGCAGTGGGACCTGTGTATGTGGGTCTCTGCCGCTACGGTAGCGGTATATGTTTCTCTCAGCGGACTGATGTCTGCTATCTTTACCGAGGTCGTTCAGTTTTTCCTAATCTGGTTCGGCCTGTTTCTTGTTTCACTGATGGGGATTTTCGAGATCGGCAGCATAAATGAGATACTGAGCAGGGTAGATGAATCATTTAGTACACTCTGGTCGACATCAGGCGATCCCACCCAGAACGGTATGATGATAACATGGGGAGGTATAGTCCTCGGACTGGGTTTTGTCTTATCCTTCGGATACTGGACAACGGATTTCCTTGTTGTGCAGAGAGCTTTTTCTGCAAAAGACCTCCGTGCTGCGAGAATGACCCCGATAATTGCTTCGTTCTTTAAAATGGCGCTGCCTTTTATAGTGATCCTTGCTGGATTGATAGCTCTTCTGCTCGCGCGGGACCCGAACAGCGGTTTCAGATTACTGACAGAGAACGGCAACATAAACTATGACTCCGCATTACCATTGCTGATCGCAAGATACTATCCGCCGGGACTGATAGGTCTGGGTGTCACTGCTCTGCTGGCAGGATTCATGGCCGGTCAGGCAGGAAATATAAGCGCATTCAACACTGTCTGGACTTATGACATTTACAAATCGGTCATAAATAAGAAAGCCTCAAGCGAACACCTTTTATGGATGGGCAGGGTTGCCACAATTGTCGGGATATTTCTCAGCGTTATGACAGCATACTGGGCTAAAGGATTCCCGAGCATTATGGACTACATGCAGGCAATATTCTCCTGGGTCAACGCCCCGCTGTTCGCAACTATGCTGCTCGGTATGTTCGTCGTGTGGATCACACCCGCAGGAGCTTTCTGGGGATTGATTATCGGAATGGTTTCATCCTTCTCAATGTTCCTGGCGGTTAAATTCGAATGGATCAGCAGAAGTATGATAACAATGTCCGAGACCTCGAGCGATATGGCCGCTAACTTCTGGCGTGCATGGTGGGCATGGCTGATATGTTTTGCTTTCACAATAATTATTAGCCTGTTTACAAAGAAGAAACCGAAAGAGGAGCTTACAGGTCTGGTAAAAGGACTCACGGATACTGCGGATTCATCAGGAGTTCCATACTATAAAAAACCTGAATTCTATGCAGTTATTTCTCTTGTAATTTTTGTCATCCTGAATATATATTTCTGGTAAAAGGAAAAAATTAATGAAAACAATTTGGTATTTTATCGGGCTGGTGTTGTTGATAATGGGCGGAATAGTCCTGCTGACTGGATTTTATCTGTTGATAAGCCCTCCGGATACAAAAACTGTCCTTGCAGAAACCAATCCGAACATCTGGTGGGGGGCATTTATGCTTCTGACCGGTTTGATCTTTTTTGTAAAAAACAGAAAAGCAACCGTGGATTAGGCCCAAAAATATTTTGCTGACAGAAAAGAATATGGAATCAAATAACCAATATTTAATCAGCCTGATAGATAAATATATTGAGCTTTTTAAGAGAAGGCCTCAAGTCTGTGCAAAAGCCCCCGGCAGGGCGAATGTTATCGGAGAACATACCGACTACAACAACGGATTTGTCCTGCCTTTCGGTATCGATAAGTGCATATATGGATGCGGATCAAAAAGAAATGATGATAAGATTATAATTCATACTGTGGATTTTAAAGATCATGCTGAATTTGCACTTAATAATATAACATCTGATCCATTCAAAACATGGGTGAATTATCCGAAAGGTGTTTTGAGTGAAATGATCAGAGACGGTTATCACCTCGGCGGTTTTGATATGATTTTCGGCGGGAATGTTCCGGTCGCGGCAGGTCTGAGTTCGTCGGCAGCAGTGGAAGTTGTCACTGCGGTTTTATTAAGAGAAGTATTCCGGATCAATATTGAAGATATGGATCTTGTGAAACTCTGTCAGAACGCAGAAAGAAATTTTGTCGGTGTTCAGTGCGGTATTATGGATCAGTTTGCTTCATACATGGCGAAAAAGGACCATACTGTACTCCTTGACTGCAGGTCCCTGGATTATGAATATATCCCGTTTGACCTCAGATCGCATTCAGTTGTTTTATGTAATACACTGAAGAAACGGGAACTGGTCGATTCGGAATACAACAGTCGGAGAACCGAATGTGAAAAAGGAGTTGAATATTTTTATAAGATCGATCCTGATATCAATTCACTGCGGGATGTTGAGTTGGCTCTGTTCGAAGAGCAAAAAGATAAGCTGGATAAATCAGTCCGGAAAAGATGCGAACATGTAATAAAAGAGAACGCAAGGGTAATGGATTGTATAAATGCCTTAAAAAAAAATGACCTCGTAGAAACAGGAAAACTCCTTCTGGAATCGCATTACAGTTTGAAATACCTTTATGAGGTAAGCTGTGACGAGCTTGACATATTAATTGAAATAGGAAAAGAAACCAGTGGTTTCCTCGGAGGCAGGATGATGGGCGCTGGATTCGGGGGCTGTACAATAAACATTGTAGAAAATACACACCTCGATAACTTCTGCAAAAAAGTCAAATCCGAATACTCTAAAAAAACCTCGATCACCCCTGAAATATACATCTGCCGGGTCGAAGACGGAGCAGAAGTAATAGAAACAAACTGATCGGTTAAGTATTATTTTCCAACTGCCTTCCTTATCTCCTCAGCGCAGACATCCGGATCGGAGGGATTGATCGAATAACCGAACATATCAGCACCAACGATGTGTTTTCGGATACCGGGACCTCGTAAAAGACTTACAATATGGATCTGAAAATGATAATCATAATCGTTTCCATCAGTTGGAGACTGGACGATCGCCAGAGTGTAATGGAAAGGGATATTGAACAGATTATCCAGTCCTGTAAGAACCTGCTTGAGGATCTGTGCCAGCGATCTCTTATCTTTAGTGCTTAATTCAGTAATATCACGGTAATGCTTCACGGGTGTAATGATCACTTCATAAGGCAGTGTAGCAGCAAAAGGTACAAAAGCAAGAAAAGAGTCATTTGAACTCACGATCCGTTTTACCCCCTTTTTTTCAAATTCGTTCGTTTTGCATACAAAACACTCTTCAGTTTTCTGAAATTCAAATATCTGATGGCGTGCTATTAGATCAGGGATCTCTGTATAAGCATAAACCTGCCCGTGAGGGTGCGGTTGAGAGTTGCCCATTATCATTCCGCGGTTCTCAAAGATCAGGACATAGTCGATTTCGGAATGCGATTCCAGGCGGCTGTAGGTCTCCTGCCACATATCTGTTACCTTAACAATGTTCGAAACATCCATGGTGGAAAGACTTTTTGAGTGATCCGGACTGTATATCAGTACTTCACATATACCGTTGGCTGGCATGCTCATATATGGAGTTTCAGTCGAAACCTTACTTTGAATACTAAAATCCAGTGAAGGAAAATCGTTAGCGAACGACCAAGTATCAGTATAATCTGGATTGACTTTTCCACCCGCCCGTTTATTCCCGGGACATAAATAACAATCAGGATCGTAAGGTAAAAGTTTTTCCCCTTCCAGCTCACTTAATTCACCGCTCCAGGGTCGAGACTGCCTGTTCGAAGCGATAACAACTGACCTTCCCCAGAAGGGATTATAACGAATTTCGTTTTTTTTCATTTATTACACCTGGTTTATAATTTATGTAATGGATAAACAGGATCATTGTGAAGGAACGAGCAAAAAAACATTTGATATTTAATTATATTATAATTTTCTTACTTAGACAAGCATCTTTTATCTTTTATTACAGTTATAATATAACATTTATCATCGTTATACTATAAAAGAATGAAATATCACCGGAGGTCGCAATGATCAGAAAATTATTAAATATCAGGTTTTTAATCTTATTTATTGTACTGATAACACTGTTTTCCAGTTCATTTGCTCAGGAATTGGAGGAATGTACTATAGGTGTTGCATCAGGCAAAGCAACAACAGACGGAAGACCAATGATCTGGAAAACCCGCGATTTTACGTCCGCTCCGAATAATGAAATTTATTATAACACCTCAGGCAATATAAATTTTGTATGTGTTGTTACAGCGAACGGATCACCAAATTCCGATGCATGGATGGGTATAAATGAAAAAGGATTCGCAATATTGAACTCTGTCAGCTCCGACCTGCCTGGCAGCAGCCGTACCGGAATGGGTAACGGTGGATTCATGAGACACGCTCTGGCTAATTGCGGAACAGTTGCAGATTTTGAAATACTCCTGAAAGAAACAGATGTTTCCGGCAGAACCACTAAAGCTAATTTTGCTGTATTGGATGCAATAGGTGCTGTGGCAATTTACGAGACCGCGAATAATCAGCATTGGAAATATGATGCAAACGATCCAAAAACTGCACCGGACGGATACCTTGTGAAAACTAACTTTGCCTTTAACGGCGGCGGTAAAGGAGGCATTGAGCGCTTTGAACGGACAACCAAACTGGTTCCGGGGTATTTTAAAAAAGGAGAACTGAATTACAAAAGCATATTGCGCGACCAAATGAGAGATTTTGTTGATAAAGATAACAATCCCATTGAACTACCTTTCAAAGACAAATGGGATGAAAAAAGCCCTTACGGATATATTTCCTGCAATTTGTGCATATGCCGCCCGTCTTCAGTGTCTGCCGCTGTTATGCAGGGAGTCAAACCAGGAGAGGATCCCAGATTAAGCACATTATGGGCTATGTTAGGCCAGCCGGCTATGTCGATTACTGTTCCTTACTGGCCGGTCGGACCTGCCCCGGAGGCAGCAAACGGATCCCGGACCGCACCTCTTGCCGATATTTCAAACAAGATCAAAGAACTTCTGTTCGATCATGTTGAAATGGCTGTTGATCCAAGAACCCAGCGCGAAGCAAGAACCAGGGCGAGTCGAAACCTCATCGATTCATTTAAATTACGTGACGAAAACGGAAACGGTCTCTGGGCTGAGATATTCCCGGCTGAAGATAAGATTTTTGAAAAAGCTGAGGCTAACCTCGAGAACTGGCGCAAAACCGGAGTAAATACTGAAGATATGCTTAAAACCGAATCTCTACTTTCGTCATCAGCGCTGTCTGCACTTGAAAAGGCATACGAAAACCTCTTGAGGACCGGAAAAAAATAAATTAGGAATACGTAAAGTGCTGGGTGCGAGTGTTGAAAATATTACCGTAATGATGTCTAAAAGTTTTCTCCTATGGGTCTTACTGGCAAATGTGATCGCGTCTCCCATAGCATATATCGTTATGAGGCTATGGGAACAAAATTATACCTACCGTGCCGGTTTCAGTTTGGATATATTTTTATATACTGCTGTGATAACAATTTTTACAACGTTATTAACGATTTTATTGCCTATATTGAAGTCAGCTTTTACTAATCCGGTGGAAGTTTTACGGCATGAATAAAAAAATATGAAAACATTTATACGATAATTCCGTATATATGTGAAAAATGGAGTAATTTTGGATAGAAAGATCAAGAAAAAGAAATGGCCGCCCCGCAGAATTGCAGTGTATCTGTTAAGCACGGCTTTTATTGTTTTTGTTGCCTATTCTTTTATAACCGAAAGTGAAGGATCAAAACTGAATGTACGGGCCGAGAGACTGGCCATATCAGAAGTTACAATTGGGCCTTTTCTTGAGTTCACACCGGTTACCGGTACAATAATTCCGAAAGAATCAATTAATTTTGAAGCCGCTGAGGGCGGAAGGGTAAAAACTATTCATATCGAAGCCGGTAATTTTGTAACTGAAGGTGATATTATACTGGAACTCGAAAATACTTCCCTGCAGCTTGAATACCAGAATAGAGAATCTCAATTTATAGATCAGGAAAATAATCTTAACAGGTCTATACTCGAAATGCAGAAGAACTTCAGGCAGTGGAGACAGGATATTATGAATGCTGAATATACTTCCAGAAGGTCTCAGAGAAATTTCGAGAAAAACAGAAGCCTTCTTGGAATGGGAGCCCTGTCACGCTTCGAATTTGAGCAATCCAAGGAGGATTACGAACAGAATGTAAAGAGAGAAACCTATCTTTTAGAGAAATTCGGGACAGATTCTCTGCTCAGTGTATCCCAGATAAAAGAATTAAGGAGTTCTCTCGAAAGAACAAAAAACAGCCTGGAATTTTTAAAGGAAAGAGTTGAAAATCTTAAATTAAAAGCTCCTATTTCCGGTCTGCTCACATCGCTCGAAGCCGAACTCGGACAGAGTGTAAATACCGGCAGAAGTTTCGGAAGAATTGATATTATTAATGAATACCGGGTCAGGGCAAATGTTGGTGAACATTATATTGCCAGAGTAAATGTCGGACAGGAAGCAACATATAAATTGTCTAACTATGAGGGGGATCTTTTAGTTGACAGAGTATACCCTGAAGTAAGAAATTCAACCTTTCAGGTCGATTTCGAATTTGTTGAGAGGGATTTTACACGGTTCAGAAGGGGGCAGACATTGTCGATCCGGATTTCTTTAAGCAATCTGACAGAATCCGTTCAGATACCTACAGGCGGATTCTTTGAAAAAACCGGGGGGAATTGGATATTTGTTGTTGATGAATCCGGAGAAAAAGCAACAAAGAGATTTATTAAACTCGGCAGGAAAAACACGGAAGCATATGAAATTGTTGAAGGCCTCGAGATCGGAGAAAAAGTAATTACTTCATCATATAATAATTTTGGCGATAACGATATCCTGATCTTGAAATACTAAAGATTTTTCTTTCATCAAATATTTAATATATTATATTTCCATATATTGATTTTGGTATTTTAAGGAGAATAGTCATGATCAAAACAGAGAGTCTTAAAAAGATCTACCTGACTGAAGAGATTGAGACTACCGCTCTTAATAATATTAATATTAATGTTGAAAAGGGGGAGTTTGTTGCCATTATGGGACCCTCTGGATGCGGTAAGTCCACTTTACTGAATATTTTAGGTCTGCTCGATAATCCTTCAGACGGAAAATATTTCTTCCTCGAGAATGAAGTTTCAGGATTTTCCGAAAGGGACAGGGCTGACCTGAGAAAATCCAACATCGGTTTTGTTTTCCAGAATTTTAATCTGATCGATGAACTTACTGTTTATGAAAATGTAGAACTGCCGCTGCTGTATCTCGGATATTCATCCGCCGACCGGAAAGAGCGCGTGGGCGAAGTTCTCGATGAAATGCAGATAATGCACAGAAAAAACCATTTTCCTCAGCAGCTGTCCGGCGGTCAGCAGCAGAGAGTCGCTGTCGGAAGAGCAGTTGTGGCCCGGCCGCATCTGATACTTGCTGATGAGCC
Source organism: Candidatus Zhuqueibacterota bacterium (assembly GCA_042564455.1). Taxonomy (GTDB): domain Bacteria; phylum SM23-31; class SM23-31; order SM23-31; family SM23-31; genus JBHPLC01. The sequence continues at coordinate 37,512 of JBHPLC010000007.1, forward strand.
GACAGGTAATCTTGATTCCAAACATGGCGGTGAGGTTATGGATATGCTTAGAGATCTTAACAAACAGGGCACAACGATAATAATGGTAACACATGCTCCCGAGTACAGTAAATACGCTAACAGGATCGTTAATCTGTTTGACGGCAAGGTCATAAGCAAACCAGAGAATTAATAATAATGTTTTGTATGTTCGGGATTTGGTGTACTCCGTGACATCACTCGAATCCGCCGTAACTTTACTGATAACCACAACTAAATTTTAATAACAAATAATGGGGCAGTTTAACCAACTGCCCCGTTTAAATCTATTCCGGTCTATCTTCTCCGGACATATACTCCTTATATAATCCGATATCTCATAAATATGATATTTTATTATTGTATCCCCGGAATTGTAGAATTGCATGACAATTAATAAACATGAAGTATAAATTTAATCCGACGAAGGAAGTAAAAAAAAACACTTGCAAAGACTAAATATATCTTTTAACTTATTAACTAATATCTCCAGCATGTTCTGACGACGTACAGACATAAACAAAAATGATTTAGAAAATACTATTACATTTGTGATCCAAAGAATCAAATAATAAATTCGAATTGGAATAATAATAAGTGTATTTTTTCCCTTTTCTTTTTAAGAGGAGACTGTCATGATCAGAAGAATATTAATCCCACTCGATCATTCACCCTATTCAGAAGCTGCAGTGGATTACGGCTGTTTTATAGCGAAACAACATAAAGTTGAACTTACCGGTCTGGCAGTACTCGACATTCCGGGGATTGAGAAATCTGTCGGCCCTGTTCCGGTCGGAGGATCATTTTATGCTAAAAAACTGCGGGAAGATAAAAAGAAGGACGCGCTCGATCAGATAGAAGCTCTGCTGGCTAATTTCAAAGAGAAATGTCAAAAAGAGGGGGTCATCTGCAGGGAATCCGGGAAGCAGGGGAGCCCGTCGGATGAAATTTTTAAGATATCTATGTTTTATGACATTGCAATCATGGGTTTGCGTACGCACTTCAACTTTGAGGAGGAACAAAATGGCGGGGATTCTCTCGATAAAATTATTAATCACTCAATAACGCCTATTCTTGCTGTCCCTGATCATTTCAGTGATCCCTCTAAAACAAAAAATGTACTTATACCTTTCAACGGCAGTCTGCCTGCCACGAGGGCTCTGCAGAGGTTCGTACAGCTGCCTGAAGCTGCAATGTTTGATGTTACTATTCTTGTATCTGACGAGAATATGGATGTGGGCAATTATTATTTAGACCAGGCTGAGGCCTACCTGAAAGCATATTCTTTTAAGAATATAACCAAAAAATGGACACCGGACAATATTATAGATGCAATGGAAAAGATCTACTACGAGCAAGCCGATCTGGTTGTTGCCGGAATGCATTCAAAAAAAGGTTTTCTGGACTTTTTGATTGGAAGTCTGAGTAAATTCCTTATCAGAAAAGCCGAAAAACCAGTACTCCTCGGACAGTAATAAGTTTCGGGGCTTATTACTTAATATCTCTATAATTTTCCTTAGTTGTTTCACTCCTCAGGGGACATTACTCGTCCTTATATATGATTCGGGATAACAATTAGGTAATGTGTTCCCGTAATATCCTTATTACTTTCTGTCAGAATCTTTTCTGCTCAGCTGGACTGTCTGTCAATAACCTCAATAACTTTAATCATATTTCTCGTAACATATAAAGAATTCCCCCTTTGAAGGGGGAACTAAAGGGGATTGCCCTCACTTTCTCCCCCTTAAAAAAGGGGGAATAAAAGGGGGTTGTAAATCATAAAATAATAACACATAGAATATATTGGAACAAAATCTATTTTTATTTGTAACACTAATAATTCTTCTTGTGACTAAAACATTTATTTTGGTATAATCTATGGTTAAATCTAATACTAAAATGTTTTACCACTATGTTTGTATTCTCTGTATTGCTCTGCTGATATCCGTATACTCCTGTAAAAAATCTCCCACGGAGCATGCCAACTCACGTCCCGTTGTTTCAGAAATAACCGCCGATCCTTCATATATTAAATATGTATATTCCGACACAGCGGCGTATTCATTGATAACTGTTTCTGCACACGATCCTGACGGTGACGCCCTGACCTATGATTTCTCCGCAATAAACGGTGAGATCCATGATGCAGTGGGTAACAAGGCAAAATACTATCCTGTTGAATTCACAGGTATGACAAATGTCGCCTGCCGTGTAAGCGACAGGGAATTGTATAAGGACTGTGAAGTTGATATCTTTGTCAATTACCAGGCAAACAGTGCGCCCGAGATAAAGAGTTATAACAGGTATCCTCAGCATTCTTTTGTAGATGAATTCTGGACGGTAAATCCTGTAATGCTGGAGGTGGTTGTTAAAAATATAAATCATGACGGATTGACGTATACCTTTGAGACTGAGCAGGGGATTTTATCTGATCAAGACAGTAATATGGTTAAATATACACCCCCTGTAGGAGAAGGAGAGTATTATATAAACTGTATAGTCAGTGACAGATTTGATATCGACTCCTGTTTAATAACAGTTCGGGAAATAGAAATGTCTTATGATCTGCAGAATTACACAAGGATAGCATTTTCATCTGACAGAACTGGGGATTTTGAAATATACACTATACGTCCTGATGGAACAGATTTGAAAAGACTTACTAATAGTCCGGGAAATGACCTGTGGCCAGATTGGTCACCAGATGGCTCACAAATCGTTTTTACATCAACACGCAGTGGAAGCAGTGATATATGGGTGATGGACTCTGATGGCTCGAATCAGACACAACTTACATATGTAATTCAACCTAATAATCTTATAGATTCTGAGTATTATCCGCGATGGTCACCAGACGGATCAAAAATAATGTTTACATATGACAGGTTTACGAAAATTGAATTATTTATTATTAATCCTGACGGTTCAGATGTAAAAGGAGTCAAATTTCTTAGCAGTTATTATACTGAAGATTATGGTGATTGATCACCGGATGGTTTAAATGTGGTATTTACTTCTTTTAAGACTGGAGAAGATAATTTATTTAGATCAAGTGTTAGTGAGAATGCCTGGGGACAATTGACATTTGAAAGAAAAGCAAATATCTATCCATCATGGTCACCCGTTATTAAATAGCAGTAAAAACCATAGTTATAATTTTTTCCTGGCATTAATTACTTTTCCGCAGAAACCAGGAACAAAGGAAAGTCTTTGTTCTTGCCGTTTTCGGTGGTTTTGTTAACAGTGTAGATTATAGAGTGGTCTATTTCCTTGAAACCTGCTTTCCTGAAAAGGTCAATCATCGTTTCTTTATTGAAACCGTGATGCTCTACAGCGCTTCCTGTGCCGTGATAATCCCCGCTTTCCTTTACCAGATCAACAACAGCGATCCTGCCGCTGTCCTTCAGCGATCTGTACAGACGCTCCAATACTAAAGGCAGGTTTTTCACATGGTGAAATGTCATTGTGCTTACAATTATATCATATATGTAATCACCGATCTCTTCTTCCTGTGCATCCATGGCTTTTAACTCAACATTATTGATATTCTGCTCTTTAAGTTTATTTCTAAAAATGTCAATCATGCCCTCAGAAGTATCTATCATTGTGATCTTCTTTACATGGGGAACAAGTTTGAGTGTCACATTTCCGGTACCGCCGCCGAAGTCAAGGATCTCCATTTCCGGTTCTAACGGAAGAAGAAAAACTAATTTATCTGCTATCTCCTCGGAGCGCTTTACCCTTACCTGGTCTTTATCCCAGTCTGCAGAAAATTCATCAAAGTATTTTACAGACTCTTTTTCGTTCATATATCATAAAATTTTCATTTACTTTTTCATGAATTCAATTATCTTTTTGTTTACTGTATCAGGTTTCTCATAATGAGGAATATGTCCAGCCTTTTCAACAATAAACAACTCTGCAGCCGGAATTACTTCCATAACAAGTTCGCTTATCTCTACTGGTATATTATTGTCTTCCTTACCCCAGATTATCAGAAAATCCATGTCGGATTTCCCTATACGTTCAAATTCATCGGTGAAATCCTCCCTGTAGTAGAATATCGAAGTCGATGCAAGTGCCCGGAAGAAACCCTTATACAGCATTTGGGGCCTGTATTTGTCGGGGTATCCGGGAAATCTGTCCGGATCATAAAGATCACCAAGCTGTCCCTCAGCCATATTATCCGCATCATCTTTTAACAGATTGGTCAATCTCTCAAGATAACTTACGGGATACTGTTCAAAAGCGCTGGTATATTCCGTATCGATAAAAATGATCTTTTCAACTTTATCAGGATTCCTGTCTGCAAAAGTTGCCGCAACTGACCCTCCCAGTGACATTCCCACTAATGTGACTGTCCGCTCTACCTTGAGGGCTGTAAGCAGCTCGGATAACTGCCTGTAAAATAGCTCATGGTCATGTCGGACATCCGGCCTGTCGGAATAACCTCTCCCGTAAAAGTCGAATCTCAAAACACTTAAACCCGCATCTGCAAGCTGATCAAAATTATTATCCCATATATACATAGGAACAGAATAACCGGCTATCAGAACTATGACCTTCCCTTCAGAATTGTCTTTGTATTCATAGTGAACGTAGCCATCGGAAAGTTTTATGAATTCACCCGGGGCTTCCGCTCTTACTTTATCATCGATTTCCAGTGTTCCGTATTCCTGGGCAGTACATGAATACTGCAGCATCGGAAAGAACAGAAAAAGGACAGAAACAAGTATTTTTTTCATAAAATTCATTTATCCGTTATTGAAGTATTTTATTGCCGTGTTATAGTTTTTATTTCAAAAGTTTCTTCATCGGCTTCAACAATATCCAGATCTATACTGCCCAGAAGAAGTTCATTGGTCGTTTTTACTTCTATACGCCATTCTCCAGGCTCAATGTTCTCTTTGACAGTATACAGCCTGTATCCGTCGTCCCTTCCTCCTGTAATATCACACTCGATCTTATCGGTCGTAAGCCACATGTCCTGACTCTCTGAGTATCTCTGCCAGTGGTGAAATATCGAGGTTTTCAGGTCGGAAGATGCAAATACAGCAGTAAAACATATTACCCTGTTATTGTCAGAATATTTATAAGGATTTTCCGAGTTCTTCCACGGTTTGTACCATGGTGGTTTTTCAAATGACAGGTTATAATGAAGAATGCCGTTTTCGGTGACTTTCTCCACATTTCTATAGATCCCGTAAAATTTTAAGGACAGGGGTACAGGTGGGATCCAGTTGAAAACATAAAATATCATCAAAATTCCGAACAGAACAGGCGGGATCGATCTTGATATATTAAATGTCTTCTTAGCGGGAAAATCCCCGAACCGTCTGATCATATATAAAATAGATTCAACTATTCCAAGACTTAAAAAGCCTCCCAATAAAAATGTCGTTAATCCGAAGTGCCTGAAAAGTACAGGAATGAAGAATATAAAAAATGAAAAATTGACCAGGAAAAAAAGTGATATCTGGAAATAAACATTATGGTATCTCTTTTCGAGAAATTCATTCACAACAAGGAAAACAAGCAGGAAGATAAAGAATATAGATGCTTTAGTGAAAGATGAACTCTGAAAGTAAAAAACCACATATGCACTGAAAAGTCCTCCAAGCAGAAACTGTATGACATATGAATACCATTTGCTGTATTTTGAAAGAAGAGGCCTCAACTTTGTGCCGTTATCTATCAGGTTCATCAGAATGATCAAGCCCCCTAAAAGGATCAGGTAAGCTAAAAGGATAAGATTATCCAGAAGCCGATCGATCCTCGTAAGAGTGACACTATCCCATAAAAAGCCGCCGAAAAAAGCCCCTGCCGGCAGAAACTTTTTCACTTTAGGATCCTGTATATATGCGGTGAATTTTTTTGTGTAATTGATCATAGGCCTTTCCGGTCATCATCCGAAATGGTCAGTTTAGCATCAATAAATTCCCTATGAGGTATATGAAGGTTTTCCGATATTGACCGGATCTCCTCTATCTCCTTGTTTGATGTATTATCTGAGCTGTTTGCTATATGAAAAAGTGTTTTTATGAATTCCCTTCTTTCTTCAGCGGTGGTGCATTCATAATAACTTCTTGTCAGCCGGTAATAATCAAGCCCTTTCATTACACTTGTAAAACTCAAACCCGCAACCAGGGCTGCTTCATTTTCTCCCAGATTCCAGTCTTTCTTTATTATCTGCTGAATCGTGATCTTTTCTTCGTCGGTCAGCTCTTTATCCGCCCATGCAACTCTTGACATCAGGCCCGAAGCAAGACATAGTTTTCTGAGCTGTCCCTCCTCCAGATCAATTTTTAAGCCCTGGTTTTCAAGAGTCGATACCAATGCAAAATAAATAGTGTTCTTTATATAATCGTCTATCCTTGCTTCTCTCTGGATTCCGGTCAGATAACTTTCCGACCGGTTGGTCACTGTTTTTTTGAACAGACTGCCGATCTGGTTAAAAACTCCGGTGTTTTTATTCACTAATCCCTCTTTTATCTTCTCAAGCATCAGAAGTTCCGATTCATCGAGCTCCATGTCCGATGCAAACAGTTTTGAAATATACTTATCAACAAAATCTTTATCTTCGTCTGTTTTGATTTCAAGCAGTAACTGATCAAGCAGGCTTTCCGCTTCTTTTTGACTGACCGGGGCGTCAATATACATATTCAGAATGTCCCATTCATCATCTGTGATATCTGGGATGTTGAACATAAGGTCCTTTAAGGCATTGATTTCATTTATATCCATTTTCCCGTCGGCCCATGCAGCAGCGACCATCAGTTTCCCCAGTGTCATAATAAGTTTTCTTGAAGGCATTATGTTTTCCTGTAATTTGGTTATTGGTCTTTTATAAAGATGTTATTTGATGTTCATATATTTTTTCTTGAGGTCCGGGATCTCCCAGGGCAAAATTATTCTGCCCGGTCTGTTTAATTCGTCCTTTACACGCATCACGGATAATCCGATATATCTTTCATTGATTCCTCTTGATGCGGTCCAGTCTCTGAATGGTGTGTCAAAAGTTGACATATTTATGGTTGTCGATTCCCTGATATATAATCCATCGTTTTTTCTTATTGCCATTAACATATGTGCTGCAAAAATATCGGTCTTATCTGCGAAAATTATCGCCATGATATCACCGGTTTTGAGGTTATTCCCGATCTTTTCAACATCTTCAAAAGGAATGTAGTCTATCGTGATCTCCCTGTCAGGTTTTATATGCCTCAGGTCGGTTATACCTTTATTCTCAAAAAAATTCTTATGCGATATCGTTCTGGTTGCTGTCTTGGTATAGCTGCCGCCAGTTTTACGGGTGACATCATCCAGTATCCAGCCATTCTCCGGAAGCCAGTCACCCATGGTATAATGGTTGCGGGAACGCATACCTATAACACCGTCTTTATACCGTATCTGCTGCAGATTGTTAAAAAAATTATCCCAGCTGTCGGAAATTGCCAGCGCCAGAACATGTTCGCAGTAGACCATGCAGTTTGTATTCTGGAAATTTACAAGCGGCCAGTCCTCTAAAAGCGCATAAGGTCCATCACCAGTACTTTCCCAGCTGTAATCCATCCCCAGGAAAAGACCGGAATAATAATCCATTTTTTCAGTTATGGTTTTATTTGTCCGGCTTATCTCTGTCAGCACGGAATCGATCACAGAATTATCCATGACAGAGATCGGGGCTTTTAATTTCGATGTTGATCCGCACCCGGACAGCAATAATACAATTAATGATGAAATTATTAAGTAATGCGATTTCTTAGTTTTTAGAAATAGGGTTTTAACTGTCACGGACATTCCTTTGTTCTATAATACTATGTTCAATAAAGTAATACGGAATAAATATAAATAATGTTTTCCAGATAGAATTCATAAAGCAGTAAAAAACATTATAAGATTCTGAAATTATTTCAGAATGACAAGAAAAATGTGGACTTTTCAAAAAAATATCAGTCATTCAGGAGAATGGTTTCATTTTTACACAATATTTTCAAAAAATAAAATTCAGCTTTAATAAGTAAATTTTAATTCTTACATTATTAAGATTAATAATTCTCTAATTGTATGGTTAAAAAAGATGCATTAGACAGACTTGCTCAATTGAACAGGGGTGAGTTGAAAAATGTTCCGGGCTCAGAAAAAATCGAACCGGAAAAAACACAGGAGAAATCCATTCCTCAGGGTAAGCAGTTGGATATTGTTCAGGAACCGGCTTTAGCTATCAACAGAAAACGGGTTGATCATATTCCGCTTGAAGAAGCCGCACCCGGAAAGATAACCAGATCGGAAGATGGAGAATTCCTGCTTTTAAAATGGAAGTTTAAGGATCTGAGGAAAAACGCTAAAAAGACCGTTAAGCAATTCCCCGTACAGCTCGCAAAGCTGCAGAATGCTAATGCTGAAAACGAGAATATTAAGGGATTTGACCTGATAAATGACATTCATCCCTCAAAAATACTTTTTCTTGATATCGAAACATGTGGTCTTTCGGCATCTCCTTTATTCCTGATCGGAGTAGCATATTTTACCGGTGAGGATTTCATTCTGCTGCAGTTATTTGCCAGGGATTACTCGGAAGAAAAACCGCTTCTGGCATATTTCAAAGATCTTTTTTCTCAGTATGATCTGCTGGTTACATTTAACGGAAAGTCTTTTGATTATCCCTTTATTTTGAACCGCGGAATTGAAAATGACATAAATTTTCAAAAAGATAAACTGCATATCGACCTTCTGCATGAAGTCAGAAAGAGGTGGAGCCGCAAGCTGCCTAACTGCAAACTTCAGACAGTGGAAAAAATAATTTATGACCGGAGAAGGATTGGTGACATTCCGGGAAGCGAGATACCTCAGGTCTATCGGGAATTTGTCCGTACAGGTAATGCTGCCCTGGTAAAATCAATTTTAGAGCATAATGTCCTGGATATAATCACATTGATAGATATTGTCATAAGCATGTCAGAAGAAATATCTGTTTGATCTAATATTAAGAACTGTAAAAATGACCGATAAGGAAAAAATACCTCTTAAACAAAAAATCTTTTTATGGTTTGGCGATCATGTTATTGGTAATTTTATCAGACTTCTAAAGAAAAGTGTAAAACTTACGGTTGTTGGAGAAGAAAATCTAAAAAGGACCCTTGAGGAGAACGACGGAAAAGCCATCTTCGCATTCTGGCACGGAAATATGGTGATCCCGATGATGAAACATATTGGTGAAGGTGTTTTAGTTTTGGTCTCTGAACATGGTGACGGGGAGATCATTGCAAAAGTATTAAAGAGTCTTGGTTACGGACTGGTAAGAGGTTCCACGACCAGGGGCGGCCCAAAAGCCATGAAAGAGATGTTCAAACTTATGAAGCATCCAAATATTATTGGAATAACTCCCGACGGGCCCAAAGGACCATACCGCGAGTTAAAAATTGGCACAGTTCTGGTATCACAGCGAACAGGTATTCCGATTTTACCAATGTCAGCATATACCAATAAACCGGCTTTTTTGAAAAGCTGGGATAAATTTCATGTAGTAAAACCGTTTTCTCATTGCGTCCTTATGTACGGGGAACCGGTAAAGATCGAAAGAGATATCAGCGGGGATGATCTTGAAGAAGAGCGCGAAAGAGTCGAAAAAGCGATCCAAAAGTTAGATGAAACAGCGGAAGCATATTTCAAAAGTAATTCAGATCTATCAGATCATTTAAAGTAATATGCAGATTTCAGAAATATGATATAATATATCAATAAATTTTTGGTGGATAATTATATAAATAATTCAGATATTGTCTTTTGGCAAATTTGGTCTTTAATTAAAATAAAAATACTAAAATGAATATACTGATCAGTATTGTTCAGCCTTTATATCATTATTTAATAAGACTGAGAAACTATTTGTTCGATCACGGACTTTTTCGTTCTAAACGTGTTTCCGTACCGGTAATAAGCGTCGGAAACATATCATTTGGAGGTACTGGAAAAACTCCGGTTGTTATCTGGATAGCCCGGCAGATCAAAGAAGGAGGTTTCCTGCCCGTTGTTATATCCAGAGGTTATAAGAGAAAAAGTCTGTTTGCAAGAATTGTCAGTGATACCAAAGAAATAAAAACCAGGCGCATATGGGCCGGTGATGAACCATTCCTTATGGCTCATAAACTCAAAGGTATTCCTGTTGTTGTCAGCCGTAACAGGGTCCGTGGTGCGCATAAAGCCATAAAACGCTTCAAACCGGATGCTATTATTCTTGATGATGGATTTCAGCATCGAAAAATTAAAAGAAATGTTGATATTGTCCTGGTAGATTCACCGGAGACATTGAATAACAAAACACTCTTAAGAGAACCGATAAAAAGCCTGAGAAGGGCGCATGCCATATTGTTTACCAAGTATGATCAATATAAGGACTCTGAAGATATTAAAGATAATATGGTAAAAGTTCTTTCCTGTCCTGTTTTTAAAAGTCGGTTTGAGCCGGTTTTTATAAGAAACGATAAAGGAAAAATTCCTGCTGATGTTTTGGACAAGAAAACTGTCTGGATAATTGCCGGAATAGGTAATCCAAAATATTTTGAACATACCGTTTTGGGTCTGGGTTCATATATAAGCAGAAAATTTATTTACAGAGATCATGCAAGATATCCGCGTTGGCGGGTAAAAAGAATAATTAAGAAGTTTAAGAATTCTTCAGCAGATTATCTATTAACTACTGAAAAAGACTGGTATAAAGTCAAAAAATGGATCCCTGACGATGTCCCCGGTTTTTATCTTGATATTGATATGAAGATAGACCGCTCAAAGTTGCTGTTAAAACTGATCTACGATTTGACTTACCTGTATAAAGATGAAATACTTGAATAGAGTTATATTATATTCTCTGGGCAGATAAAAGCAGAATAAGGGTTTTCTTTGTGCTCTCATGCTTAATGGCAGTAAATATTGATATCTCGTTTTCTCTCAGTTCCGCAGGGGATGAATAGATAAGTTTAGGTATTTTCCCGCTGACACCGGTAATGTATTCATTAAGCTCAAATCTTCTTAATCTAATAGGGGCGGATGCTCCGGGTATGAAATCAATATCGAAAGAAATATTGAATACACCCCCCCCGATATCTAATGATGTGCTTTTCTTTTCTTCTATCCTGATAAATGCCTTGTCAAGTTCTTCATATTTCTGGAATGAATAATATCCGTCAAGAAGTTCATGAATAATCACACTATCCGGAGACGATACGGCTTTTTCATCGTTGGAACCCAATAACAGGTGAGCTGTAACAAGAAACTGCTGAGTAGGAATATCAAAACTCATAAATAGAGTGTCAACTCTTGAAAGATATGTTGGTCTGTCATTGACAACGATCATATTTAACTCTTCAGAAATAGATACAATGCCTCTGTTAGAAAGCATTGCTTTTACCAGAGGTTCAAATTCTGCAGCCGTTTTAAATCTGATCTTATAAGCTTTGGAAACAGGATCATCTTCCTGGGCATAAGTGATAGAGCAGAATATGAATATTACAATGATTGTTAAGGATACTTTGATCTTTTTCATTTTTAACCTGTTTTATCTATATATGATATCGGCTTATTCTAAGTAAATATTAACAAAACTCAAAATAAATCTTTCAAATACAAATATAAATCATATTATTGTCAATAACAAACTCTCACGTATCTTTAATACGCTTACTGTAATATATTCTTGATATTTTTATAAGCTAATGTTATATTTCAAAGCTCCAAATATAACCTGGTATGTATAATATAATAAAATTGAAAAAATGATATGAAAAAAGTCTATCTGGATAACAGTGCATCAACACCCATAGACAAAAGAGTCCTGGAAAAAATGATTCCGTTTTTTAGGGAAAAATATGGGAATCCTACAAGCATTCATTTCTTTGGGAGAGAAGCTAAAGATGCGGTCGAACATGCGAGAGAACAGATTGCTCATGTTATAAAAGCCGGACCGCAGGAAATATATTTTACCAGCGGAGGAACCGAATCAGACAATTGGGCTCTGACCGGTTACTGTCTTGCAAACAAAAATAAAGGCAATCATATTGTTACCTGTGAAGCTGAACATCCGGCTGTAATAAACACATGTAAATATCTTGAAAAATTTGGTTTTTTAACGACATATATACCCATTGAGAAAGATGGTACTTTAAGTATAAAGAAAATAGATGATGCTGTAAAACCGGAGACGATATTACTATCTTTCATGCATGTAAATAATGAGATAGGAACAATTAACGAAATTCAGGAGATTGGAGACCTGGCAAAAAATAAAGGGATCATTTTTCATTCCGATTGCGTACAGTCTTTTGGAAAAGTCCCAATAAATGTCAAAAAAACCAATATTGACCTGATCTCATTATCAAGCCATAAAATTTACGGACCCAAAGGGATGGGAGCGTTGTTCGTTAAGAAAGGAACCAAAATAGATAAAATCATCCATGGCGGCGGAAATGAAATGGAAATGAGGGCAGGAACGGAAAACGTAGCTTCTATTGTAGGTTTTGGAGAAGCAGCATATATTTCCGGAAAAAATCTTGATAAAGAAAGCAGATCTTTAACAGAACTTAGAAACTATTTTCATTCCAGATTGAAAGAAGAAATTGAAGATATCAGAATAAACGGCGGTCTGGAGAACAGACTTCCCGGAAATTTGAATGTTTCCTTCGCTAACGCAGATGGTGAATCGATATTGTTAAGTCTGGACCTGCATGGGATTGCCGCATCCGCCGGATCTGCCTGTCATTCCGGCAGTGTAGAGATTTCTCCTATTATTAAGGCATTGGATCCCCCTCACGAATTTACACAGTCCGCTCTCAGGTTTTCTCTTGGAAGATGGACTACCCGGTCAGATATTGACTATACGGTCAAGACTTTGAAGGATGTGGTCTCACGCGTGAGGAATCTGGATAACATATAAAACTGAAATTATCATGCAATCCAATAAGAAAAAAACGGTTCTTGTAGCTATGAGCGGCGGTGTCGACAGCTCTGTTGCTGCGGTACTTCTAAGAGAAAAAGGATATAATGTAGTCGGTATGACAATGAAACTGATCGATGAAAGTGAAAATGGTGAATTTGTCTCTGACAGGCCCTGTTGTACTGCAGATATGGCATCAAGAGCAAGATCAGTTTGTGCACAGTTTGATATTCCTCATTATGTTGTTGATTTCCGGAAAGAGTTCGAAAAAGATGTGATTGATGAATTCTTCGATCAATATTTAATGGGGATGACACCAAATCCATGTGTCAGATGCAATACATACATAAAATGGTATCCTCTTGTTAAAAAGAAGGAATTAATAGGCGCAGATTTTATTGCGACCGGCCATTATGCAAGAATTGTCAGAAATAGATCTATCAATAACTTTGAACTGCACCGTGGAAAAGACAGTTCAAAAGATCAATCGTATTTTCTATGGGGATTGACAGGTAAACAGCTTGCTTTTACACTGTTTCCTCTGGGTGATCTCGAAAAAATGAAGGTAAGATCAATTGCGGAAAAATATGATCTTGCCAGTGCAAAAACAGCTGAAAGTCAGGAGATCTGTTTTATTCCGGATGACAATTACAGAAGATTTATCAGTGACAGGCTAAAGAAAGAAGGAAGATCAATCACGCAGGGAAATATAAAAGACGTATACGGAAATATACTTGGAAAACATGATGGATACCAAAACTATACTATCGGACAGAGAAAAGGTCTTGGTGTCGCATTGGGTAAACCGGCTTACGTAACCGGAATTGATCCGGGTGAGAATTCTATTACCATCGGGGATGTAGAGGATCTGTATTCAGATACACTGCATGCCGGATCTGTCAGCTGGGTTAACGGAATACCTGCCGGTAAAGAATTGGAAGTATATACAAAGATAAGATATCGTGATCCCGGAACGGAATCGGTAATAAAACCAATGGATGAGGATAAGGTCGAAGTAAAATTTAAACACCCAGTAAGAGCAGTTACACCCGGTCAATCGGTTGTTTTTTATAAGAAAAATAAACTGCTGGGCGGAGGTGTGATCTCTTCAGGGCAATAGATAATAATTAAATGGATAATTAGTTTTCACAAAATAAGAGAATATAAAATGGCTCTATCATCAAAAAGATCTGAAACGGAAAAAATATCTGTTGAAACAATTAAGGAAATGAAAAATCAGGGGGAAAAGATCGCAGCATTAACCGCTTATGATTTTCTTATGGCAAAAATACTCGATTCAAGCGGTATAGATCTGATCCTTATAGGTGATTCCGCCGGTAATGTATTTGCCGGTTATGAGACCACCTTACCGGTTTCGGTGGAAGAAATGCTATATCATACCAGAGCCGTAAAAAATGGGGTCAAGCATGCATTATTGATCCTTGATATGCCTTTTTTATCCTATCAGTGCGGAATTGACGATGCTGTAAGAAATGCCGGCCTGTTCCTGAAAGCCGGAGCCGAGGGCGTGAAGCTGGAGGGCGGCAGGCAGGTTGCAGAGATTGTGTCCAGGCTGACGGGTTTTGGAATACCGGTTATGGGACACCTGGGACTTACCCCGCAGTCCATAAATGAGTTTGGATCGTATAAATTAAGAGGCAAAAAAGAGGGTGAGAGGAAACTTATACTTGAAGATGCTAAAATCCTTGAGGAAGCCGGAGCATTTTCTATAGTCCTGGAAAAAATACCCGAGCCTCTGGCAAAAGAAGTCTCAGAATCGATATCGATCCCTACAATAGGGATTGGGGCAGGCAGATACTGTGACGGACAGATTTTAGTATCTCACGATATTTTAGGGCTGAACGAAGGTTTTAAACCTAAATTTTTGAGAAAATATGCAGACCTTTCAAAAGAAATGAGAAATGCCTTCGGAAATTACATTGATGATGTAAGAAAAGGCGGTTTTCCTTCTGAACAAGAGTGTTATAATCCTAAAAAATAATAAATCTGTTTGGGTAAAATGAAATTCTTTTACGATAATGATGCTGACCTGAAACTTATACAGGATAAGATAATAGGTATAATCGGTTACGGGAATCAGGGCAGAGCTCATGCTTTGAACCTGATGGATTCCGGATTGAATGTTATTGTAGGGCTCAGAGAAAGAAGTACAAATATACAAAGGGCTATAAGTCACGGTCTGAATGTTAAGACAATTGAAGAGACTTCCGAATTAGCCGATTATTTAGTTCTGCTTATCCCCGATGAATCTCATTCTGATGTATTCCGGAAATCGGTTCTGCCTTATCTGTCAGAAGGGAAAATACTGAGCTTCGCACATGGATTCAGTCTTCTTTTTAAGGAAATTGTTCCTCCGGAAAATATTGATGTTGTAATTAATTCACCCAAATGCATTGGATATCTTGTAAGAGAAAATTTCAAGAAAAATTACGGATTCCCCAATCTGATTGCTGTCCATCAGAATTTTTCGGGAAGGGCTAAAGACTATGCTCTTGCTTATGCCAGAGGAATTGGCGGCACCCGCGCAGGAGTAATGGATTCAAACGTTGAAGAAGAAGCAGTTACCAACCTCTTTGGAGAGCAGTCCGTTCTTTGCGGAGGAATTGTCGAACTGATCAAAGCTGCTTTCGATACTCTTGTTGAAGCAGGTTACAATCCCGAAGTCGCTTTTTTCGAATGTATGCATGAGATAAAACCGATAATAGACCTGTTTTATAAAGAGGGACTGAACGAAATGAACAGGCGGATCAGCAATACTGCAGAATATGGTGAATATTGTTCCGGCCCGAGGATAATAGACAGGCATGTCCGGGAAAATATGAAAAAGGTCTTGCTGGATATAAAAAAGGGAAAGTTTGCCGAAAAATGGATTGAAGAATATAGATCTGGATTTAAAAATTTTAATAATATGCGCAAAAGATCAGAAACTCATCCTATAGATAAAGTCGGAGTTAGAATGAGAAAAATGATGCCCTGGTTAAAAAACAGATCATAATTTATATACATATATTAAATAATTCATAGTTATGTCTGAAAAAAGCCGGTCAATAATTACACTATTAACTGATTTCAGCAGCAGTGACGGTTATCCCGGTATAATGAAAGGTGTGATTCTTGACATCGATCCGGATGCAAAAATTATTGATGTCACTCATGATATCCCAAAATGGGATATCAGGTCTGCGGCATTTGTTCTGTTATATGCATATGAATACTTCCCGCGAGGTTCAATACATGTTTGTGTTGTAGATCCGGGAGTTGGTTCTGATAGAGAAATAATAATATTAGAAACACCTGATCATTTATTTATTGCACCGGATAACGGACTTCTCTCCCTGATCTTTGAAAAAGAGGAAAATTATAAAGTATATATAATTGATCCGGAGCTGGATATTTTTGGAAATATCAGTAATACCTTTCATGGAAGAGACATCTTTGCCCCTACAGCTGCATATCTGTCTTTGGGGGAAAATATCATGGATTTCGGTGAGATTTATTCCGAATTTAAAACAGATCTGATCCCAGGACCGGTTATAAATCGAGAATTAATAACCGGGGAGATTGTCTATGTTGATAGTTTTGGGAATCTGATCAGCAATATTAAAAGAACGGACATCGAAAAATTTCATAAAAGAAAAAACATTCAGATCGAGATCTCAGATCAGAAAATATCAGGTTTGAAAAAAAGTTATGACTCTGCAGGAAAAGGTGAAATACTCGCTTTAATATCAAGTTCTGATTTTCTGGAGATCGCTTGCTGCAGGTGTTCTGCCTCAGAAATATTATCTGTAAAGATCGGGGCGAAAATCCGCCTGTCCTGACTTTTAAAAAGATATGGAGAATAATATATATTTAATAATAAAATTATTGAATTTATCCAAAAAAATTGATATACTTAAAGTTTTATCTGATAACAAGCAAAGAGGAGTATAAAAATGGGAATGTATGTTGGCTACGGAAGAAAAGCCAGACGCTGTTATGGTTTTGATGAAATAGCACTTGTCCCTGGTGATATCACTATCAATCCTAATGAAGTTGATATCAGTTGGGAAATAAAAGGGAAGAAGTATGAGGTTCCGATTCTTGCGGCTGCAATGGATGGTGTTGTTGATACAAAATTTGCAATTGCAATGGGAAAACTTGGAGCTCTCGCAGTATTGAACTTAGAGGGAATCCAGACAAGATATCGTGATACTGATGAGGTCTATTCACGTATCGCCGAATCCTCCAATGAAGATACGACACAGCTGCTTCAGGAAATATATACAAGAAAAATTGATGAAGATCTTATTAGTCTGCGGATAGAAGAGATTAAGAAAGCAGGTGTTCCGGCTGTTGTTTCTGCTATTCCACAGAAAGCGGAAAGATATGGAGCAATTGCTCAGGAAGCCGGAGCTGATATATTTGTTGTCCAGTCAACAGTAACTACTGTAACACATGTATCCAGCGAATATAAATCTCTTGATTTAGAGAACTTTTTTAAATCTATGAAAGTCCCGGTAATAGTTGGAAACAGTGTTACTTATAAAACAGCTTTTTCATTAATGGAAATTGGAGCAGATGCTCTTCTTATCGGGGTTGGTCCGGGGGCAGCTTGCACGACCCGCGGAGTTTTAGGAATAGGTGTACCGCAGGTTACAGCCACTGCGGACAGCAGAGCGGCACGAGACGCATACTATGTAAAAACAGGCAGGTATGTACCGATAATTACCGATGGAGGAATGTCAACAGGCGGCGATATATGCAAAGCAATTGCAAGCGGATCAGATGCGGTAATGGTCGGTTCGGCTTTTGCTAAAGCCGAAGAAGCCCCGGGCAGAGGTTTTCATTGGGGAATGGCTACTCCTCATGCAAACCTTCCAAGAGGAACAAGAATTTTTGTTGGGACATCAGGAACGATAGAGCAGATACTTTATGGACCGGCAGAACATGATGACGGCTCTCAAAATCTTGTTGGAGCACTAAGAACTTCAATGGGCAGTCTGGGAGTTTCGAACATTAAGGAAATGCAGGATACGGAAATTATTATCGCCCCTGCCATTCGAACTGAAGGAAAATTATTTCAAAAAGCCCAAAGAGTTGGAATGGGCAAATAATCAGAGTTTGTTTTTATACTAAAAGAGATTGCATCTTAATGATGAGAGATAGTTTGTGATACTGCCGGATTGTTTTTCGGAGCAGGTATGAAAATTACTCTTAAGAGATCAGTAAGGAAGCAATCTCTTCTTTATTTTTAAAGACTATAAATAAAATAACATGAAACGAAAAACCGGATCAGCGTTATATGGGGATATCGGGGGAAATATCACCCAAATGCTGTCCGGTTTAAAACTAAAAAATAATTAATTCAATCTATTTAATTGTTTAGCAAGCTGAGATTTTTTCCGGGATGCGGTATTTTTATGCAGTATCTTTTTTGAGACAAGTTTGTCCAGAATTGAAACAGCTTCTTTAAGATTGTCTTGAGATGTTTCCGCTGAATCACTATCCAATGCATTTTTGACAACTGATTTTAACCTGGATTTATAAACCCGGTTTCTCGCATTCTGCTTCTTGCTAAGCACGATTCTCTTTTTTGTTGATTTGTGTTGAGCCATGATTTTCCTTAAAACATATAGACAATAAATATATACAAAAAATCGAATTAAGTCAATATAAATCTGAGAGAATTAACCAATTGTTTTAATATGGAATACATTATTTTGAATTGAATTTTTTGATAAATGAAGAATATTTAGTATATTACCGATAACTTTTAATATAAAAGCATTCCATCCGTACGGTTGATATATAGAAAATTATGGCTGAACAGGAAGAAAAAAGTCTAAAAGAAGGTCAGGCTATTCAGACCTTCCGAAATGAATTGCTTGAAGGTAATTTTGACGGAGCGAGAGTAATTGAGCGTGAGCAAATGATACCACCTCAGGCAGTTCAATCTGTGGTGCATTCCACATTTGAGACATTTATAACAGAAAGTAAATTTATAAAAGCTATTGAAATCGGCAAAAAATATGAAATGTCTAAGGATAAGATAGCTGATGTTATTTATATGGAATTTCGGGATAAAATTGCCAGAGGAAATTTTGATAAAGCAATAGAATGGGCGCTTGTATATAGTCTTCCTGACTACGAAATTACAAGAGCAGCAATAAAGGCAATAGAAGCGGCAATATTAAATAAAGATATCAAACTCGCGGTTGAGATCAAACAAAAATACAATATTACTGAAGAACAGATTGGTAACATCTGGCAAAAAGGTTACGATGATGCTTTTAAGGAGGGGAAATTTTTTGAAGCCGCTCTTTTGAGCAGAGAATTTGGTATGTCTGAACGCAAAACTATTATTACTTCGGCTAAGGCTTTCAGAAATGCCATGAATAAGAATAGTTTTGAGGGAATGATCTCGGTTGAAACGGAATTTCATTTATTCAATGATGCTGAATTCTCTCTTCTTGGAGACGAAGAGAGCCGCGCTCTGATCAAAAAAATAGAAGAGTATCTTAAAGAGAAACTCAGATCAGATTCTTTTAAAAAAGCTGTTGAACTGATCATAGGAATTGCTATTCTATTTAAAGAAATTAAGAACCATACGCTGAAAGGTCTATTGCATTTTGTTTATTCTCAAGCCATCGACATGCACCAGCTTCTTTTACATGACAACAGATACGACGATGCGATATGGTTTGTAAGAGAACTTAATCTGCTTGAAGATAATACACCGCCGAATATCCTTAGAGAAATTTTTAATCATGGTGTTGCTTATCATAACAAACTCGTTGAAAACGGTAATATTTCCCAGGCGATCACTATCAAACAGGATTATGATCTTTTGGGAGCACGCAGTAATGCCGACAGTATCGATAAAATTCAGGATGCAATTATTATTGTTCTTGGGGGCCTTATCGCAAAAGGAGAAACTAATATTGCAAATCAGATCATAAATGAATATAGTGTAGCTCCGGATGAAGTAGCTGATGTCACAAACAAAGCTGTGATAGGTCTGCTGAGAGATAGAGAGTATGAAAAATCCATTAAAATCGTTACGCGGTTTAAAACTGATATAAGTAATTTTGAAATAAGGAATGCAGCAAAGGAAGCGTTTGAACAGTGTTTTGAGGATGGATATTTTGAAACGGCGGCTAATCTGGGATATATTTTCGAAGTGGAATCACCAAACCTGAAAGAAGCTGCAAAAGTGGTTTGGGAAGACTTAATGCAGCGGCAGGAATATAAAAAAGCTATTGTTATAAAAAAGAAACATAAACTGACAAAAAGACACACCGAATCAATTGCAAAAGCCGAATATGACAGACTGATTCAAATTAATAGTATTGATGATGCACAGATATTAAGATCAGAGTATAGAGTTAATGTCGGAATATTTGCCTGGTTTATAGAAGTTATTCGAAAGATCCTCCATTTGATCTTTAAAAAAGATATATTGGGAACACCGGTAATTGATGAAGTCTCCACAGAAAATGAATCTCCCCCGGAGAAAGAAACTACAGCAGAAAATAATACACCCGAATTAGTAAATGCTGAAAACGGAGCATAAATAAAAACAGCGGCAAATTTTACCGCTGTTTGAGGTATGCTATTGGTTTTCCATCCATATAGATCTAACTATGATAACCGCGTGATATCATAGTTTTTTTATGGACTTACTGTGTTTATGTAAACAATGCCAGCACATTTTGCGGCGTTACATTTGCCTGAGCAAGCTGTGCTGTAGCAGTCTGCTGTAATATCTGCAGTCTTGTGCTTTCCAACTGCTCACTGGCAATATCAGCATCAAGAATCCTGCTTTTTGTTGCTTCTGAATTTGTCATTGCTACTGATAATGTCGATTCTTTAACTGTCAGTCTTGCGATCATAGCACCGATCGATTGAAGTGAATCTGAAACAGTATCGATAGCAGAATTTACTTTATCCAATGCACCGCTTGCATCTGATGCTGTACTGACTTTTGTCGAAACATTACCTGAGCTGACTACCAATCCTGATGAAGTGTGAACAGCAGTCATTGTAAATGTAGTAGTATCTGTTGTTGCTTCACCGGTCTGAAATGATTTGCTTGAATAAGTTCCATCAATTAATGCGACACCATTAAACAATGTTTCTGCAACAATGTCGTCTATTTCTGCGGTAAGCTCATCAATTTCGTTTTTGATGGCATCTCTTTCTGCAGTACCCATGGTGTCAGATGCTGCCTGGGTGACTTTTTCCTTCATCGTAAGCAGTATATCAGAGATGTTCTGCAGACCGCCCTCGGCGATCGATAGAACGTTCTTTGCTGTTCCGACATTATCGAATGCTACAGCAAGACCGCGGATCCTTGCCGATAATTTGGTCGATATAACGAATCCGGCAGGATCATCCGCAACTTCGTTAATGCGTCTGCCTGTAGCGAGTCGTAACTGAGAGATCTCTAAATTTCTGTTTACGTATTTCAGGGAATGTAATGCATTAAAGGCGGCAATATTGGTGTTTATTCTGGTGGAATCTCCAATGGCCATTTTATAACCTCCATGTTATGTTTGACCTGCGTCAGGCATCCCTACCCGGCGCATCGTAATTTTTCAGGCTTAAAACAGATTTTTGAGTGCAGTTTTGCTATTCATAATAATCGGCACTTCTTGAACGAACTTGAGAAATTTTCAGAAAAATTTTGAAAAAAAATGATAATTGTGTAAAATTGCTCAATAAAACGGGAGATTTTTATAATTCTGAGGGAATAATTTTCAATCCGTCATAAGCAAGGTTTATCCTGTCAGGGAGCTTCTTATCGATTGTTTCGTGGTCAAAATCGTGGCTGATATGTGTGAATAATGTTTGCCTGGCATTTATTTTCTTTGCTGCAGAAACCGCCTCGTTTAACGAATTATGAGAAATGTGCCGGTTAAATTGAAAAGATTCTATGATCAGCAGATCCAATCCGGTTAATAATTCAAATACTTCTTCAGGAAGATGATTCACATCAGTAATGTATGCAGTATTTTCAAAACGGAATGCCGTAACAGGCATCCTTCCGTGAAATACTGTAAACGGTAAAAATGTAAGATCGTCAATCTTGAAAGGACCGTCAATAATGTTGACATCTATTTGAGGATAGTACTTTTTCAATTCTTCCGGTGCATTAAAAACGAAATCAAATGGTTTTTTTATATGTTCAATGGTTTTGCTGCTCGCAAAAGTAATTATCGGTTTTTTCTGCTTGAAATTAAATGCCCGGACATCTGCAAGACCCATTATATGATCGGCATGATGGTGAGTATATAGAAGGGCATCGATATGATCTATTTTGTTTTCCAAAACCTGGTATCGAAAATCCGGAGTAGTATCTATTATTATATTCTTGTTCTTAAAGTGAATACAGATAGATGTTCGGGTTCTTTTGTTTTTGTGATCGTCAGAAATACAGACCGGACATTTACAGGCAATTTCAGGTATTCCTGAAGAACCGCCTGTACCAAGAAATGTTATTGAAAGTTCAGGTTTAATGTTTTTATCAATATCTCTCATAAGTAACTATTAGAATACTATTCGTAATTATTTCAGTTAAATTTTCAAAAGAACTTTCAATGAATCTTTATGTTCCGCTTTTTTGAAAGCTGCAAGCCCGTCTTCAATTTCAAATATTTCAGTGATCATATCCTCAAGATCTATTTCAAGGTTTCCAAGAATATCCATCACAGGTTCAAATCTGCCGCACCGCGATCCTATCAGACTGATCTCATTGATCACGATAGGAGACAGGTCAATACACTTATCCGACCTGTATGTACTTTTCAATATGATTTTTCCTTTTGGCTCTGTGATATGCATCGCTAATTCTAAACCGGAAGGATTACCCGAGCACTCAATAACATTCTTAAATGTTTCCGGATATCTGTTTTTTATGTTATTGCCTGTATGAATTCCCCATTTTTCAGCTAAATCCAGCTTCTTTTTGTTACGGCCTATCAGACAGGGCTTAAATCCCATGGTTTTGGCAATGATAGATATCAGTAAACCTAATTTTCCGTCCCCAATGATCCCTATACGACTGTTTTCAGGTAATGAATTATCATCAAATATCTGCAGGGCTGCCGCTGCCGGTTCTGTGAATACAGCTTTAATGTCAGAAATACTATCAGGGATTGTCAGGAGATTTTCTTCGGGAAGGATTAAATATTCTGCAAATGCACCATTCTTTCGAAAAATACCAAGTACAGATCGGTCTTTGCAGTGTCTTGGATCTCCTTCCATGCATAGATCACATTTCCCGCAACCGGAATTGATCTCGCCAACAACTCTTTTATTCAGAAATCCTTTGGAATCACAATCTTCAACAATTCCAACAAATTCATGCCCGGGTACACCTGAAAAATTCATATAACCTTTGGTGATCTCCAGATCTGTATTACAGATTCCGGCCAGAATGACCTTAACAAGCGCTTCACCATCTTTCCTTACCGGTTTTGGGATATCTGTGATCTTCAGGATGTTTTTAAATAAAAGGGCTTTCATTTTTATCTATCCGGCTATGCGGACATTATCTCTTCCTAATAGTTCTCTCAACTGGTTTATCAGTTTATTGTTGGGATTTACCTGGTAATTGGTGGATTTCATCAGAAGATTCTCATTTGATGAGGTTTTTATTCTGATTATTAAATTACATTTGCCTTTAGATTTGCTTAAAAGATCATCAAGTTCATCCAGCGCCGAGGGTTCAAATCCCTGAGCTACTAAGGAAATATGGACTTCTTTTGTGAATTTTTTTCTTGCCTGTTCAATGGGAATAACCTCTTCAACAATTATCTTAGGGTTATCCTCATCTCTTTTTGATAATTTACCCCTTATGAATACCATTTTGTCTTCTACGATCATTTCTCTGAAATCTGCAAAAGTATCTGAAAATAATAATGCTTCGGTAGAGCCGTTGAAGTCCTCTATATTGATAAATGCAATGCTTTTGCTCGGATCTTTTTTTGTTGCGGATACTTTTATTGCTGTTATTATACCGCCCTTTAAAACCGGTGAGTTTTCACTTAATAAATGTATTTTATTGGATTCAGGAGTTGAAAGTCCATTGATCTCATCTCTGTATTTATCCAATGGATGGCCTGATAAATAAAAACCGAGCATCTCTTTCTCGTATGCCAGTGTTGTATATCTGGACCATTCCTCCGCGATTTCAAGATCAGGGTACCCTTTTAATGAATCCTTGTCATCTGAATCTAAGGAAAATATATTTGTCTGACCTTTTTCACGGTCTGTAATCAGCTGCTGTGCAAAATTCATTGCTTTTTCTATTGATTCTAATTTGCGGGCTCTTGTTCCTTCAATACAATCAAGAGCACCTGCTTTTATGAGGCTTTCCATTACTTTTTTGTTTGTGGTCCGGGAGTCAATATGTTCGCAAAATTCATAAAGGTTTTTGACTTTTAGGTAGTTCGGTCTTTCTTTTAAAAGCGAACTGATCGCCGCAACACCAACGTTTTTTATGGCTCCCAGCCCGAATCTGATCCCCTTTTTTTCTACAGTGAATTTAACATCGCTTTTCATAATATCCGGTGGCAGAACGGGGATTTTCATTTGCTTGCACTCATCAAGTAAAATAACTATCCGGTCCGTAGAATCCATTTCGGATGACATTGTAGCTGCCATGAATTCCCAGGGAAAGTGTGTTTTAAGATATGCTGTCTGATAGGCAATAATAGCATAACCGGCTGAATGGGATTTATTAAAACCGTAACCTGCAAAATGGTCAATATGATCAAAAAGTTCCTCAGCAAGATCGGAACTTAAATTATTTTTTGCGCATCCTTCAATAAACTCCGATTTCTTCTCCCTCATTACATCGATCTTTTTCTTTCCCATGGCTGACCGGAGTATATCCGCATTTCCCATGGTAAAACCTGCCAGGTCACCGGCAATTCGCATTACCTGCTCCTGGTAAACGATAATTCCATAGGTTTCCTTAAGAATAGGCTCTAATTTCGGGTGCATATATTCGATTTCTTTTTCGCCATGTTTGCGCTTTATAAAATCATCCACCATATTGCTGCCGAGCGGGCCGGGACGATACAAAGCGTTCATAGCGATAAGGTCTTCTATGCATTCAGGTCTGAGTTTCTTTAGATAGTCTCTCATACCCGAACTTTCAAACTGAAAAACTCCGACAGTTAATCCGTTAGAAAAAAGATCTAAAGTCTGTTTGTCGTCAAGAGAGATATTTTCGATATCAAATTCTTCATCCTTATTCCGGATTAATTTTACACTGTCGCTGATGACCGTCAGGGTCCTTAGGCCAAGGATATCCATTTTTAACAGGCCGATATCTTCTATATGATTCATCGAATACTGAGTTGTGGTTTCACCTGTTTTCTGATTCATGAACAGCGGCAGAAAATTAGTCAACGGTTCAGGCGCAATAACCAGCCCTGCTGCATGAGTTGAGGCATGCCTCGATGTTCCCTCTAAAATAAGTGCATGATCAAAAAGTGTCCTGTAAGTAGAATTAGAGTTGACCAATTCTGCCAATTCCGGAGTATTCTTCAATGCATCTTCAAGTGTTATACCTAAAGTTTCAGGGATTAATTTTGCCAGTTTGTCCACTTCGTCATAAGGGACATCCATTACTCTTCCTACATCCCTGACCACTCCGCGGGCTTTCATTGTACCGAATGTTATTATCTGTGTTACGCTTTCATCCCCATAGGTGTTTTTTACATATTTTATTACTTCTTCGCGCCGCTCAAAACAAAAATCTATGTCAATATCCGGCATGGATACACGTTCCGGATTTAGAAACCGTTCAAACAGCAGGTCATATTTCATGGGATCAATATTGGTAATACCTAACGAATAAGATATCAAACTTCCGGCTGCCGATCCCCTTCCCGGACCAACCGGAATACTGTGGTCTTTTGCATATTTTATAAAATCCTTCACCACAAGAAAATAATCGGAAAAGTTCATTTTGTGAATTATCGACAACTCATATTCAAGTCTTTTTTCCAGTTCGGGTGTAATTTCCGGATATTTTGATTCAAGCCCTTCTCTTGTAAGTTTTTCAAGATATGAATCCGCATTAAGATCAGAGTCTTCCTCCGGGATCCTGTGTTTGGGCAGGTTTCTCTTGCCGAATTCAAACAAAACATTACATTTATCAGCGATCTTAAGAGTATTTTCAATAGCTTCCGGATTATTCGGAAAAAGCTCTTCCATCTCCTGCTGATTCTTAAAATAGATTTCATGAGTTGAAATCTTAAACCTGTTCTCATCCGACAATGTTGTCTGTGTCTGGATACATAAGAGTGCTTCATGAGCTAATGCATGATCTTTTTTCATATAATGACTGTCGTTGGTGGCGATCAGAGGCACATCCATATCATGAGCAAGTTCTATCAGAGGCTCCTTTACCATTAATTCTTCTTCGATTCCGTGATCCATCACCTCTATATAAAAATCACCGTTAAATATGTCGAGATACTGCTTTACTTTATCTTCTGCTTCTGCTCGCTTATTGTTCAGCAGCAGCTCCGGAACAGCCCCTCTTAAGCAGGCAGATGTAGCTAAAATGCCGCCGGAATACTGCTCGAGCATCTCCTCATCTATTCTTGGGCGGTAATAGAATCCTTTTTCATAAGCTAATGAGGCGAGTTTTATCAGATTTTTATAACCCTCCATATTTTTTGCCAGGAGGACCAGATGATTATAAGCATTTTTTATTCCGCTTTTGGTTTCATCTTTCAGCAGCTGTTTGGTGACATATGCTTCCATGCCGATGATCGGTTTTACACCCTGCTTTATGGCCTTTTTATAGAACTCGATCACTCCGAACATATTGCCATGGTCCGTTATTGC
>JBHPLC010000070.1:0-9486 GCA_042564455.1 Candidatus Zhuqueibacterota bacterium
CCTGGCAGAAGCGGGGGACGGTGTTGAAGCACTGGGGAATATGGAAGGTGTTGAACTTGTTCTTACGGACTGGAATATGCCGGAAATGGACGGTTTAACCCTGGTCAAAGAACTTAAGAAGAATCCTGCTTATGCCGATATTCCGATAATCATGATAACAACAGAAGGTGCAAAGACAGAGGTTGTTGAAGCATTGAAGCACGGAGTAAATAATTATATTGTCAAGCCATTTGACAAAGAGACTTTTATGAAAAAGGTAAATGCTACAATCAGCGGATAACAATCCCAATGGAGACAAAAATGAAAACCGAATATATAAATCCTTTCATTAATGCTGTAAATAATGCTCTTGAAACAATGGCAGGTGCTACACCTGACAGAGAGAAACCTTTCATCAAACCGGACCGGGCAACTCATGGTGATGTTACAGGTCTGATCGGTTTTGCAGATAAGGGGATCTCCGGTTCTGTAGCTCTCAGTTTTTCTTTTAATGCGATTTCAAAGATATATGAAATGATGATGGGTATGCCGGTTGAAAAACTTAATGATGAAGTTGAGGATATTGTAGGAGAATTAACTAATATCGTTGTTGGCGGCGCAAAGAAAGATTTTTCGGAAATTGGATTTCCTTTTCATCTGAGTATCCCGATGGTCGTATCCGGCAAGAACCATGTGATCAAACATAAACATGATAATCCAATCGTTGTAATTCCTTATTCGATAGAAAATGGAAAGTTTTTTCTCGAAATAAGCATCAAGGTCGGCCAATCGGGATAGATCAGCAATATTATTTTCTATTTTGAGTCGATAATAATTGTAACAGGCCCGTCGTTAAATATATCCACATCCATCATAGCCCCGAATTCTCCGGTTTCTACTTTCAAGCCGCTTTTTCTGAGGTAATTGTTAAACAGATCATAAAATTTCTCACCTTTTTCAGGTTGGGCCGCTTTAATAAAACTCGGTCTTCTTCCTTTTCTGCAGTCACCGTAAAGGGTGAACTGTGAGATCGATAATATTTCACCTCCGATATCTTTTGCTGACAGATTCATTTTTCCATTTTGATCATTAAAAATTCTCAGATTCACACATTTCTCAGCTAAGAACTCGGCATCTTTTTCAATATCATCTTCGGCAACACCGAGTAAAATAACCAGACCTTTACCTATTTTACCCAGAATGCTGTCATTAACAGTGACCTGACCGCGGCTGACTCTTTGCACTACAACACGCATTTTCTATTCCGATAATCTTTATTAGATTTATATTTTGACTTTATTCGTCTGATATGTTGAGGATTGAAAAGACATCATATTTATCAATTTTATCTCTTCCTTTAAGAAAATCCAGTTCGATCATAAAACCCACTCCGGCGACGATTCCTCCTGCCTTCTCAATCAGTTTGCAGGTTGCATCAATAGTACCGCCTGTGGCTAACAGATCATCGATGACCAGGATGTTTTCTCCATTTTCAACGGCATCTTTGTGCATTTCGACAGCATCTGATCCGTATTCAAGGGAATATTCATATTTATATGTATCTGCAGGCAGTTTTCCAGGTTTTCTGACCAATATCAGTCCTTTATTCATTTTATAAGCTAAAGCAGAAGCATAAACAAATCCGCGGGCTTCGGTACCGGCAATTTTTGTAAACTTATGATCCTTGAAATAATCGCTCATAGTATCGATAACCTGTTTAAAAGCATCTTTATCTTTCAAAACAGTTGTAATATCAAAAAAACCTATACCGGGTTTTGGAAAATCCTGAACTACGCGGGTCATTTTTTTTATATCGATCACGATCTTACTCCTTTGAATTTATAGAATCAGGTGCAATATTTACCACTCAGGCTGAAACTAAAATGTCACACGAAAATTATTGAAATCTCCTTCAAAAGGTTTCCATTCTATATTGACACCTCTGACAGTAGAAAATCTCGGTCCTATTTTCACTTCTTTGATCAATGCTTCCAGGATATTTCTTCCTCCTTCGGCTTCGATCTCTACAGAACCGTCCCTCCTGTTTTTCACCCAACCGGTAACTCCGAGGTTCTCAGCAGTACGGTTGACAAACCATCTGAAGCCGACTCCCTGGACAACTCCCGTCACAATTATATGAATTCTTGCATCCATAAATCAGACAATAAATTTTACAGCTTTTTCAACTGCTGACGCCGGTGTTTCAGCAGTGATCACTTTTTCAGATATATCCCAGGTATTCAGACCGATCACCGACTTACCAAGCTGGAGGAAATAACCAATTTCGGAGAGCGTCCCATACTTACCGTCAACAGCAACAGCAACACGGCCTGTATGAGCTATTATGGAATTTCTTGCTATCCCCATACCGGTTGCTATAGGGATATCAATATATTTATTGCATTCGTCTATTCCGACTCCCGGGAGTATTCCGATGGTAAGCCCGCCTGCGGATTTTGCTCCTTTACATGCAGCCTCCATAACACCGTACAGTCCTCCGCAGACCAGTATTGCTTCGCGCATGGCTATTTCTTTTCCTACCTGCAGAGCAATTTCATAAGTATTTTCCGGGCATGAACCGGCGCCGATTACTGCAATAATCGGTTTTCTGCTGACGATTTTCATTATATAATCGGAGAACGGTGTTTCAAATTTTTTATCTTCCATTTGATTCTCTTAATCTGATCTTGTTTAAGGTTTAAGTCTGTGCAGGAGACGAGGAAACGGAATGCTTTCCCGCACATGTTTCAGCTTGCATATCCAGGCCAAAGTTCTTTCCAGTCCCAGACCATAACCGGAATGGGGTACGGTACCGTATTTTCTCAGGTCAAGATACCAGTCAAATGCTTCTTCAGGCAGATTATCTTCTTTAATTCTATCCAGTAATACATTGATGTTCTCTTCACGCTGTCCTCCTCCGATGATCTCTCCATAACCTTCCGGCGCCAACAGATCGCAGCCTAAAGCAAGTTCATCTCTATCCGGATCATGTTTCATATAAAAGGCCTTGATAGCTGACGGGAAGCGATGAACAAAAACAGGATTATCATATTTTTCGGAAATTATTGTCTCGTCCGCACCTCCGAAATCTCCTCCCCATTCAAAATCAACGCCTTCATCCTGGAGCATTTTGACCGCTTCATCGTAGGAGATCTTCGGGAATGGAGTTTTTACACACTCCAGTTTCGATATATCCCTTTCTATAACTTTCAGTTCTTCTTTTTTGTTCTCTAATACACGCTCCACAATATAAGCCACGTGTTCTTCTGCAAGTTTCATATTGTCGTCCAGATCATAGAAAGCCATTTCCGGCTCAACCAGCCAGAATTCCGTAAGGTGTCTTCTTGTTTTAGATTTTTCAGCCCTGAATGCCGGGCTGCACGTATAAACCTTACTGAAAGATCCTATTGCTGCTTCCGAATAAAGCTGTCCGCTTTGTGACAGGTATGCTTTTGCGCCGAAGTATCCTGTTTCGAACAACGTTGTTGTTCCCTCACATGCAGCAGGTGTAAAGATGGGAGTATCGATCAGGACAAAATCCCGGTTATCGAAAAAATCGCGGCTTGCTTTAATGATCTCATGTCGAATCTTAAGTATTGCATGCTGTCTGGAAGATCTCAGCCAGAGATGCCTGTGATCCATCAAAAATGTCGTACCGTGTTCTTTTGGTGTGATAGGGTATTCTTCGGCGATCTGAATTATTTCGACTTTATTTATCTGGAGTTCATATCCGCTGGGCGCCCGTTTATCCTCGACAATTTTGCCGGTAACCTGAAGCGACGATTCCTGCGTAAGTATTTCACAATTATCAAAAGTTTCCTCGTCGACATCGCCTTTAAAAACTACACCCTGAATATAACCGGTCCCGTCCCGAAGCTGCAAGAACCAAAGTTTCCCTTTATGGGTTTTGTTATATAGCCACCCCTTAATTAAAACTTCATTTCCTTCGAATTTTGATACGTCAGAAATATACACCCACTCCATTTGAACTCCTAAATTGAAATATTACTATTTAATTAAATTATTAGTGTGTCTGATATTGCTGTTATGCGGAAGCAGTATTACAGGTCATTTTTCCTGTTTAGCTTCCCTTGTCATCAGGTCGATAATAGCTTTCTTAGCTTCCTTGTCTTCAAAAAGTATTTTATAAACTTGCTCCATAATAGGTGTTTCGACCTTGAATTTTTCAGATATCTGCTTAACAGATTCTGCAGAGTATACTCCCTCGGCAACCATGACCATTTCCTGCAGAATATCATTCAGCTTTCTTCCTTTGCCCAGTTCCTTTCCGACATGAAGATTTCTGCTGTGCGCTCCCGTGCAGGTAAGGATCAGGTCTCCTACACCGGAGAGGCCGTTGAATGTCTGAGGATTTGCTCCGAGTTTTACACCCAGCCTGGACATTTCGACTAATCCCCTGGTCAGCAAAGCTGCTTTTGCATTATCGCCGTAACCGATGCCGTCAAGTATTCCTGTAGCTATAGCCATTACATTTTTAAAGGATCCCCCAAGTTCCACTCCTATAATATCATTGTTTATGTAAGGTCTGAAAGTAGAACACATAAACAATTCCTGAACTTCCTTTGCGTAATCCAGGTTTTCGGATGCAATGGATACGGCAGTCGGAATATCGCGGACAACCTCTACGGCAAAACCCGGTCCTGACAGAACCGCAACATTTGTTTTTGAAGAATCAGGTATTTCCTCTAATAATATCTCTGACATTCTCATCAGGGAGTCGTGTTCGATCCCTTTTGTAGCACTTATGAATTTTTTTCCGGAAGTATTACATTGGGCAACAGATTTCGCGACCGATCTGAAAACATGTGAAGGAATTACAAAACAGATATAATCACCGAATTCAACCGCTTCGGAAATGGAATTAGTAACAGAGATACTATCTGAAAGCTTTATACCGGGAAGGAAGGTTTTATTCTCCTTATCAGAGGCAAGTTTATCTGCCAGGTCTTTCCGGAATTCCCAGATAATTATGTCATAGCCATTATTAGCTAAAAGAACGGCCACAGCTGTTCCCCAGCTCCCACCGCCGAGAACGCAGAATTTCTTATTTTTTAAATTTGTTTTCTGTGCCATTAATCAGTCTTTTAATATTACTTATGTGAGTGATTATTACAAGCAAGGTTATGACTCCCGATAAAATCAATATCGAGTTTTCTATTGTATGACCAAGGAAAAATTTTCTAACTATCATAATGATACTAAGCAGAACTGCAGTGGTTAATGTCCCAAGAGAAACAATACGGCTGACAGCAAAAACACTAATAAATACCAGAAAACAAACAGCCGCGGTTCCGGGCATCAGACCAAAAAACATCCCTAAAGCAGTAAGAGCGCCTTTCCCACCTTTAAATCCGGCAAAGATTGTCCAGATATGTCCAAAAACAGCAGACATCCCGGCTATTAGTTGTACCCAGTCATGAGTTATAATAATTTCATCAACAACGATCTGGGAGAAAAAAACCGTCGGGATAAAACCTTTTGCAAGATCAAGAATACCCACAGCGATCCCGGCTTTCCATCCGAGAAGGCGAAAAACATTTGTTGCACCGGCATTTCCGCTTCCGTGCTGTCTGATATCAATACCCTTAAGAATTTTCCCAAAGATAATGCTGTTAGGTATCGATCCCAGAAGGTAGCTTAATACTGCTATAAGTATAATTGAGATCATTATAAAATCACTTATTTAAATCCGGTTTAGTAAATTTAAGAATTAACGGTTTAGTGTTCATGGGAACATAAATAGTATTACCATCATCAGTGATCTCTATCTTAACATTATCTCTAGGTTTATAATCCAGTTTTTCAGGCAAAACCATGACAATTCTTTTTTCAACGATCAGATCGGTATTAATGACATAAGTAACAAGTTTAAAATCGTTGTATGCTTCACCTTCATGGTTCAAAAAGGATAAGTATAATCTATTATTCAGCAATGTAAAATCATAAAAATAGAAGGCATAAGTTTTCACATCATCAAGATTATCCGGATCGGGAAAATATGAGAATATTCCTTTGAGTTCAGGTATAAAATCCAATAAGAAACGTTCTTTAAAAGTGTCCTGACTATCGACAATTCTTAATACTCCTAATCTGGGAAGATAGATATAATAGTTACCGTCATTGTCAACTGCAGGTGAACCTCCGAGTAATGCCTGGATATTTGCCTGGCTCTGTTTCGGCATTTCCGATATTTTGTCTATATTTTTGTTGAAACT
Organism: Candidatus Zhuqueibacterota bacterium; assembly: GCA_042564455.1. Lineage (GTDB taxonomy): Bacteria > SM23-31 > SM23-31 > SM23-31 > SM23-31 > JBHPLC01. Next base: position 6,216 of record JBHPLC010000070.1, read on the forward strand.
CCCGTCGGAAAACAGTTCGGTAAAAAAGTGCTCATTAAAAGGCTGATTGATTAACAGCTTGTCAGAAAATGAAATATAAAATGGACTCAACAACGGGAGATCAAGAAGAATTTCCCGCATAAACTCTCCGTCTTTATCAAACAGCATTAATACCTTTCTGCTTGGTTCATTAATATAAATAGTCCCGTCCTGCTTAATCTCAAATGTTGAAGGTATTGTTATTGCACCCGACCAATCACCCGCTTCGGATATCTTTTTCAGAAACTCACCATTTTCATTAAAAGTATACAGGCACTTATTCTCTTTGTCGAGGACTGTTATATCTCTTGAACCTGGATTCACACGGATCACAGAAGGTTGTTTTAAAGTATCGCTGACAGAGAGAATACTTTCTGAAATGAAAGGACTTCTGGAATAAGTTTCCTGAATTATTTTGGACTCATCAAAAACAATGTCCCTTTTACTGCAGCCTCCAAAAAACAAAATTATTATAATGAAAAATATTTTGGCCTTCCAAATAAATTTTATACTGCTGAACATCTCCAGACTCCAAATATTATATTTCCTGTTCATTTCTATTTTCCGCTGATCATCATTTCCCGGATCAAAATTGTCGGTGAAGCTGTATTATTTCGAAAAACCAGATCATTCCCAACAGATTCTATACCCTGCAGCATATCTATAATATTGCCTGAGATAGTGATCTCATGAACAGGAAATGTTAATTCGCCTTTTTCGATCATTATTCCCTCAGCTCCTCTTGAATAATTCCCGTTGACAATATTTACTCCGAAACCGATCAGGCCGGTGATATAAATACCTTTATCAATATTTGCTATTATCCGGTCAGGATGAATAGTCCCGTTCTCCAGAAAAAAGTTTGTCCCTCTTATTCCCGGAAGAGAGCTGAAGGAGCGGCTTCCGTTACCGGTCGACCTGGTTTTACCTTTTTTTGCCGAATATGTATTATAAAGAAAGGAGACCAGATCACCTTTATCGACCACTTTCTTACTCAACGAAGGAACTCCTTCACCATCAAAATAGACAGATCCAATACCTTTTTTCATATCACCTTTGTCAAGGACAGTCACACTCTCACCGGCAATACTTGTGTTTAATTTATCCCATAAACAAGTTTCTTTCTTGTTTTTTGCTTCGCCGTTAACACAAGCCATAATTGTACCGACAAAATCTGATGCGACTAATTGATCAAAGACAACAGGCATTTTTTCTGATCTGATCTTTTTTGCTCCAAGCATTCTTACAGTACGTTCTGCCGCTTTTGAACCTATATTATTGCCCGTCTCGAGACAGGAAAAATACGGTGATGAAGAATACCAGTAATTAACTCTTTTTTCATCACCGGACTCAGCAACCGGTTCGCAGATCATAGAATAATTCGATTTAAAAAAGCTTTCATTAAAACCGTTCGAATTAGCAACAAGAACACCTTTGACGGAGTCTTTATATGCTGCACCCTCTGAATTCTTAATTCTTTTATCATAATCAAATGCTGAAGATTCCATTTCGAGTGCAATATCTATTTTACGATCCGTACTCATTTCAAAAGTTGAAACATCAAAAATATCAAGATCAGCTATATCAGATACCTTCTTTTCAGGTAATCCGTAAAACTCGTCTTTACCGCCTATATCAGATAGTTTTACAGATTTTAATATAATGTCTTCTATTGTATCTTTAGAGAAATCTGTTGTTGACGAAAAACCAAGCCTGTTGTTTTTGAAGACACGCAGCCCGAGACCTTTTGAATATGATTGCTTTATCGATTCAACAGAATTTAATCTTACCTGAATTTTCGAATTAAAACCCCATTCAATATACAGATCTGCCTGATCAGCTCCTTCTGAAAGGGCTTTTTCTATAATATCTTCTGCAAGCTGTTTATATTCTTTTTGCTGACCAAAGAGGTCTTCGGTATTTTCTCTCATTTACATATCATTTGTGAACGATCTTTCCGATCTCTTTAACATTAATACCGTTATCGGAAATTATCCGTTTTACATCCTGTGCTTTACTTTCATCTGTAATAATAGCAAGACCTATACCCAGATTGAAAACATGTCTCATTTCATCTTCCGGCACATTTCCAAATCTCTGCAGGATATCGAACACCGGCAGTCTGTCCCAGCTGTCCCAATTAATTTCCACTTTAAGATTCCCTGACAGAAGCCTGCTGATATTACCTAAAAGTCCGCCGCCGGTAATATGAGCCAATCCGTGTACAAGATCTCTTTCAAGAATTCCATAAATATCATTAAAATAACATTTGTGGACTTTTAATAATTCTTCCCCGACAGTCCCTTTCAGATCAGGTATTCTTGAATCCACGCCGAGTCCGGCTTTTTCAAAAACAATTTTTCTTGCAAGGGAATAACCATTCGTGTGAAGACCGGTAGACGGCAGGCCAAGAATTATATCTCCTGATGTTATTTTTGATCCGTCGAGTATTTTACCGCGGTCAACTATTCCTACAATCGTTCCTGATATGTCGTATTCACCTTCCCGGTAGAAACCGGGCATTTCCGCAGTTTCTCCTCCAATTAATGCTGTAGAGGATTCTTCGCACGCATTCGCAAGGCCCGAGACAACTTTTTCAAAAACGTCCACCTCCAGTTTGCCGAATGCAAGGTAATCAAGAAAAAACATAGGTTTTGCGCCGCAGCAAAGGACATCATTTATACAATGATTAACGAGGTCGCTTCCGACGGTATTATGAATACCTGTCATAAAAGCGATTTTCAGTTTTGTCCCGACACCGTCAACACTTGAGACCAGTACAGGATCATCATACTTATTGAAATCAGGGGCAAAGAATCCGCCGAATTTACCAAGATCAGACAGGACATTATCGCCATAAGTACTCCTGACCATTACTTTTATCCGTTCAACGGCTTTATCCCCTTCATCAATATCAACTCCGGCATCTCTATATGTTACCCTGCTTTTGTATGCTTCTGCTTTTTCAGACTGAAGCTGCATGAAGTATTCTTGCCGGACATCGGAAAAGTATTTTCTGATCCAGCCTTCTTTATAGTCGGGATAAGTCCAGGGCATACTATTGAATTCTTCACCTTCAAAGATCAGATGACAATCGGCAAATATTCCATCTGAAAGGTAAATTCTGTGGCTGTAATTTTTTGTTGATGCCAATATCAGGCTTGCTTCACTGATATAACCCGGATCAATGTTAACAATACGCCGGTCATTAACCGAAAGATCCGATTCAAACTTATTTGTCAGCAATTTCATA
>JBHPLC010000071.1:0-9451 GCA_042564455.1 Candidatus Zhuqueibacterota bacterium
AGTAATAATAATAACTAGATCCTTTCGGATATTTTGCAAATATTATTGTATTTTCCTTTGGCCCCCAGCAGGGACTTGTATGGTCTGCAATATCTTCAGTATATTTTTTATAATAGGTCCCGTCAAGGTTTGTAACAGATATATGATACACAACATTATCAGGATCAAATTCTGCAAAAACGATAAGTCTATTTTCTGAATTCCAATCCAAGCTTTCTGCCTCAGTTATGTACCTCCCTTCGTTCCAGACTTTAACCAGATTAGGGCATTTCAGTTTATATAAATATTCTCCCTCTGAATTTACAATATAAAAACCCGGTGTTTCGTTTGTATCCTGAGGATCATCTGAATATACTATCAGTGAATCACTGCTTATAACACACGCAGGATAAAATTCATTAGGAGGCTCATCCATAATTATAGAATTATCTTTTGTGAACAGGTCATATTTAAAAACCGGTGTGCCCATCTGAGGAATTGCATAAACGGGAGAATGGTAAAATGAAGTTCCATCATCATTCCAGCAAATATACCTGGCAAATATGCCAAAATTATAGTTATCGAGTAGAGTGTCGAACCTCTCTTCATTAAAATGATAGATCAGGCTCTGATACCCCCAGTCCTGCCATTCATTCAATCTGTCCAGGAACAATATCTTGCTCTTATCCGGTGAAAATTTTGGAATCGAAGGACAGTAGGATGTGTCGGATATAACTGTATAATTTTCCGGATTGTTAATATCCAGCAGAACAAGCTTACGGATTCTACCGCCTCCTTTTGGATTCATTTCATCGTATATGGCAGTTACTACCACAAGATCCGCTTTTGGATCGACCGGTATCGGCCCGGTTATATCCATGCCGCCTTTGCAGAATATCTGAATTGAAATTATCAGAACTGACATCATCAAAACAACTGCCGATTTTTTCATGTTCGCTCCCTTACTGTTTAGTCTTCTATCCTTAATTTTGTTAAACCGTTCAATATTGCAAATTTTGTCAGATCGAATATAGAACTCAATGATCCCGAAAAAATCCATACTAAAAATCTGGGAATTTAAGCCCAATGGCATTATCAATTTTTTCAGGAGCTATAAGTTCTCTGATTTCTCCCGAGTCAGTATTCAAAATCATTAATCTTGAGTAAAATTCTTGTGTTGTCCCTTTCGGAAATGTTGCAAATATTATTGTATTTTCCTTTGGACCCCAGCAGGGACTTATATGGTAGGAGATATCTTCCGTATATTTTTTATAATAGGTCCCGTCAAGGTTTGTAACAGATATATGCGTTACAACGTTTTCAGGATCAAACTCTGCAAAAACAAGCAGTCGTTTTTCTGAATCCCAGTCTAAATCTCTTGCCTCAGTTGTGTACCTCCCTTCGTTCCAGACTTTAACCAGATTTGGGCATTTCAGTTTATATACATATTCTCCATCAGAATTTACAATATAAAATCCCGGTGTTTCACCAGTACCCTGCGGATCTTTTGAATATACGATCAGTGAATCTTTGTTTATTGCACACGCCGGATAAACCCGATATGGAAACCTATCCATAAATACAGAATTATCTTTTGTGAACAGGTCATATTTAAAAACCGGTGTGCCCCATTCCGGAAATGCGTAATATGGAGAATGGAAAAATGATGTTCCATCGTTGCTCCAGCATATACTTTCAGCATGTATACCAAAATTATCATTATTGAGTAGAGTATCGAATCTTTCTTCACTAAAATTGTAGATCATGCACTGGCTCCCCCAATCCTCCCACTCATTCAATCTGTCCAGGAACAATATCTTGCTCTTATCCGGTGAAAATGTTGGATAAATTGGTCTGTAGGATGTGTCGGAAATAACTGTATAATTCTCCGGATTGTTAATATCCAGCAATACAAGCTTGTGGATATAACCGCCGCCTTTTGGATTCATTTCATCGTATATGGCAGTTACTACCACAAGATCCGCTTTTGGATCGACGGGTATCGGCCCGGTTATATCCCTGCCTCCTTTGCAAAATATCTGAAATGAAATAATTAATATCAACATCAACAAAACAACTACCGTTTTCTTCATTTTCGCTCCCTTATTTTTTTAGTCTTCTATCTTTAATTTTGTCAGACCGTTCAATATCGCATACTTTGTCAAGTCAGCAACATTGAATAATTCAAGTTTATTCATAATATTTTGCCTATGAGTATTTACAGTACGTATACATATTCCGAGCCTTTCTGCAGCCTGGCTTGAATAATATCCCGAAGTGATAAGTTTTAACACTTCCTTTTCTTTGGTTGACAAGACAAAAATTGAATTGTCCGATCCGTTCAATTCCTTATTAACCAGATGGCTGAATTCCGGGCTGATGTAAAGCTTTTGTTTCATGGCAAAATTTATGGATTTCCTGATCTCTCCGGGCAGACTTTCAGTCGGCAGCAAACCATATATCCTTCTGTCTTTCAGCAGGGAAAACAATCCGGCAGTGAAACGGTCTATTATCAGTATTTTTTTCAATTGATTGTTCAGGACTGCATTCCGGAATATTTCCGATTCTGAAATTACATCATAAAAATACATCCTTATTATTAAAATATCGATTTCCGGATTACCGTTATCATTCCTGCTGAGATCGAAATTTCCATTTTTACATGGAAAATTAATGTTACCGCCGCTTTCCAGAATTCTGACCAGTCCATCCCTGCTGAAAGGGCAGCCGTCGACTATATGAATATTTACAGGCATTTTTAGCGAGGTTTAAAATTTTCTTTTCTAACGCGATATCACAGGAAGATGTTTTAATAACCGCGGTCATTTATACTATAATTTTACAATTAGTATTAAGTAATATATATATATATATTGACTGTCAAGGCTAAAATAAATTATTTCTATATAATACAAGCGTACTATCAATTTTATTCCATTGTTTTTAATATTTTTATTACAATTGTACCGCTACAGAAGCCTTGGAGAAGGGAGCCGGATCAAACACTGTATGCAATATTTCAGAATTTTTATATATTTGACAGACACGTACCAAAAGGCCGCTTAAAGCGCACCACGCTGCAATAACGGTGAGGACGGTCCATACGCCTGGGATGAGGCAAGCCCGTCCCGAGGGCGGGACGAGCCAGGATAAATTTCTGTCCTACTGGTTGGCAGACAGGAATGTCTGTCCTACTGGTTGACAGTCAGTACGCTGACGGGTCGCCTTTGGCGTACCGGTTGGATGCTTTTTGATTCTTTTATATTAAATAATTAATTACTGTTAATATCAGATTTATCATAAAAAAAAGGGTCACAGAAGTGACCCTTTTAAGGTTGAAATTGTTGGTCTATTTTCCGAGGAAGAGCCAGACGAAACCTCCCATTTTACTGGTCTCTTCAGTACGAACCGAATAGAAATCACCGATAAGGAGGTCGGTCAAACCGTCATTGTTCCAGTCGGTGATGTCCAGCCTGTGCCTGTAACTTTTGCCTTCTGTCTCCCCCCAGGTCAATTCTATTTCCTTTGCTTCTGCAAGCTCCGGGGATCTTTCTGAACCGGTATTTTTGTAGAAGAAAATCTCTCCGCTTTCCGTGCCGATAACCAGGTCATTAATTCCGTCATTATCCCAGTCATATATAAAAGGAGATGAACGGTCGGGGAATTCACCGCCTGCGTTAGTTAATTCTACCGGATCACCAAATTCCGGATTTGATTTTGACCCGGTGTTCTTGTAAAGAACGATGTTATTAAGCTGGCCGATCAGGATATCATCAAGACCGTCACCTGTCCAGTCTGCGTAATGCAGTTTTGAGTATGGGCCGGCAAGCTCATGGTTGGCAGGAACAGTTTTTTCAATTACGGGCCTATCATTTTCTGTCTGAACTTTCCCGTCAACACGTTTGTAAGTGACCTTTTCTTTTGTGATAACCTTACCGTTGGCTTCTACCTGTTTACCCTCTGCGAGAACAGGTTCTTCCTTTGTGCCTTCGTTAATAAATACCCAGACTGAGCCATCCGTATCGCCGGAGATAAGGTCATTGATGCCGTCGTTATTCCAATCCACGATCTGTGGATATGATCCGATGCATCATCCGGCGGGAAGGCTGATCTCTTTGCCCCCGGCTTTCATGTATTTAAAATCATTGAAAACCGGTTCTGCGTCTGTGCCGTTATTCAGGTACAACCTGATCTTTCCACCGGAAAACTGTCCGGTGATAAGATCTTTTTTACCGTCATTATTCCAGTCTCCTACTGCCGGAACACTGTGACCTGTTTCCACGTCGACAGGTGTTCCGCTCGCTAAGACCTGTACACCCGGATGGAAAGATTCCGTTGTGACAACGGTACCTTTTCCACAGAGAATAAAAACACAAAACGCAAGGAGGCAAAAACATAGAGAAAGTAATTTTACTTTCATAGATCCACCTCGTTTTTGTTTATCCTTCGATTGATTGTTTAAATATCTTATATAAAAAGGAATTGTGAGTATTTAAATAATAAAAAATTAAGTGTAAATTGCAATCTATTTTTAAAGCAATCATTATACTACCAACATAAATTAAGACATAGCTTGATTTTCCATCAAGATCCGCTTTAATTATTCATTCCTGATCGAGTCGACAGGATTGGTTAAAGCCGCCCTGATCGATTGATAGAAAACGGTTACTAATGCTATCAGCACGGAAATCACAAATGCCGCAGCAATTGCAAGCACCGACAGACCGGAGTTGTAAGGGAAATTGACCAGCCAGTATTTTCTCAATATAATTATTATCAGAGGAATTGCAATAATGTTCGCAATTAAAACCCATTTAATGAACTCGGCTGAGAGTTTTATTACAATGCTTTTCACTGTTGCACCGAGCACTTTTCTTATACCGATCTCTTTTGTTCTGCGCTGAGTAGTGTATGACGCAAGTCCGAACAGACCCAGACAGGCGATAAAAATGGCGAATATAGCGAAAATGGAAAATATTTCGCTGATACGTTCTTCGGAAGTATACATCGACCGGAATCTATCGTCAATAAAAAAGTGGTTGAAATTGCGCCCGGGTTCGAACTTTTTCATTGTATTTTTAATAAATCCTATTGTTCCATCAATATCATTATCAGCAATGCGGATAGAAGCGAAAACAAACTGGGAATTTTGCGCCATAAAAACCATCGGTTCGATGGGCTCTCTTACCGATCTGAAATGAAAATCTTTAACGACACCGACTATTTTCCCCTGACGTACGGTCAAAAAATCAAGCCGTTTCCCGACGGCCTCTTCGGAAGTCCATCCAAAAACACGGGCACAGCTTTCATTTATAATAAATGCGTCTATCACATCAGAAGGAATCTGTTCTGAAAAATCCCTTCCTGCGACTATTTCCATTATAAATGTAGTAACATAATTAATTCCGCAGCGCAAAACATTTAGCAAATGAGACTGTGACTGTTCATTACCTTCAGGTACCATCGGTCTTTGCTCAGCGGTCTGTCCCGGGATTCCGGTCGAAACCGCAACATTTATAATATTGGGATTTGTTTTCAGCTCGTTCCTGATAATATCCGGATTCCGTCTGAGCTGACCTGTCTGCATGGAAACTACCATTACGTTATCTTTATCAAAACCAAGTTCTTTGTCCTTCATGAAGTTGATCTGATCGATAATTACACCAGTACTTATTATCAGCATAATTGATATTGCAAACTGGAGCACAACAAGCCCCCTGCGTAATATCGAATTTTTCAATCCCCGGCTAACCATTCCGTGCAGGACTTTTACAGGCTGGAATCCTGACAAAAAGAACGCCGGATAGCTGCCGGCGATCATCCCGGTAAATATTACTATCACTATCATCCCTACAATCATTTCGATGTTTCCCAGAGAGCCAATCGTCATGACCTTTCCGGTCAGATTATTAAACTTCGAAATGGCCAGCATGGAGACACCTATAGCGGATAATAATCCGAGCAGAGAAAGAATTATCGATTCGAGTAAGAACTGACTTATCAGATTTGTCTTATAGGCCCCGAAAACTTTTCTCATACCCACTTCGCGGGCACGCCTGGCTGACCGGGCAGTCGATAAGTTCATGAAATTTATGCAGGCAATAAATAGAATAAACACTGCAACGGCCGAAAACATATATACAAGCTGAATATCCCCGTTCGGTTCAAGTTCCGCCTGAATATTCGACCTGAGATGAATATCTGTAATATTCTGCAGGAAGAACTCGAGATGGATGCCGAAACTTCGCCCTTCCTCACCGTTGTTCTTCTCGTATACCTCCATGATCTTACTTTTAACAACTTCCGGATCGGCTCCTTCCGACAGCATTATATAGGCGTAACCGGTCAGCCGCATCCACCGGACAAGATTTGCTTCTCTCGCCGGTAAAACCGTGCTGTAAGAAACAAGGTAGTTAAATTTAAAATGTGAATTCACAGGTACGTTTTTTATTACACCTGTAACGAGCAGCCGGCCTGTCCCCTGAATTCTGAGAGTTTCCCCAATTGCATCCCGTTTTCCGAATAATCTTATTGCAGTACTTTCGGTGATCACAACTGAACCCGGAGCATCAAGTGCCGTTTCCTTATCCCCAATAATAAACTCATGAGTGAACATGGAAAAATATGCGGAATCAGCGATAAAAATACGGGATTCCTCAAATGAACGGTCTTCAACAGTAACAAGTCGATTACCGTCTCTGACCACTCGAGAAAATGAAATTATTTCCGGAATATCCGCCGCAATTGCAGGAGGCACAGCCTGCGGGCAGAGGGCAAAGTTGCTCAAAGTCCCGCTCATGTCTGCATCTGTCACTACACGATACAGCCGGTCCGAGTTTTCATGATAGTTGTCATAGCTCATTTCATCCTGTACAAACAGCAGTATCAGGATACAGCATGCCATTCCAATTGCAAGCCCTGAAAGATTTATTAATGTAAATCCCTTCTGTCGGAGAATACTTCGTAGTGTAATTATCAAATAGTTTTTGAACATCCAGTACTCCGTTGGGAAAGTAATCTGAAATAGATATGTAAAACAGAATTTTGTCAGTAAAATATTGACATTAAGAGAGAGTATAATATTGAGTTTTTTGTAAACACATCCTGAATAAATTATTTATGGAAATTATTAATAGAATCATTAAAAAAGGGCGGGTAAATAATACCCGCCCTTTTATCATAAAGATATTCTACATTTCGATCAGGCCCGCAAGTTTAAGGACTTCAAGATAATTTATAAGAGCCTGCAGATCTGCTTTTCTGGTGCTCTGTGCATCATGAAGTTTCTTTATATCAAGAGCACTGTTAGTTCCGTTAATAAGACGGCCTATTTCTGTGGTGTCAAGTCTACCACCGCGTCCGCCTCCGTAGGGATATTTGGCTCTTTCTTCTTCCGGAACCTGGTTGATAAACTGACTGTAACCGTTATAACCGTTCGCAGTGACTTTCGCGGTTTGTTTCGGTACCATCTTATCCGCTTTCTTTTCGAGATCGCTCATTGAAATAGAAATAGCGTTAGTATTCAGCCTGTCTGCGGCAGCCTTCATATGCGTTTCAAGAGCCGCAAGATGTGCTTCTCCTATACCGTCAATGGTTTTCTGCATTGCCTCGATATAGTCTCCAACTTTTTTTGTATCAGTTGCAAGCTCTATAACTGTTGCCAGTGTTGCTTTTTCATTAAGAACATGCCCTTCTATAAGGGTGCGGGAATCTTCATAAGCGCCCGCAAGTGTTCCGGCCGAGGCTTTATTTATACTTTCAAGACCGACTACAAACTGGTGTCCGAGACGGCGTGTGCCGTTACTTGTTGTCTCACCTGCGATCTTTATTGCCATGTCATCATCTGCATTTGCAATAGTATATGCAGCTGCAGCGGCGATAACGGCGACACGTTTCATCTGTGTCGGATCGGATTTACTCGCAATGTCCCCTGAAGTGTGATACCACTGATCCGGCCAGGCTATCATCATTACTCCGGGTACCTGTACGCCCCAGTTATTAAAGACTTCATGGTCTGACGCACCGTAATGTGTCTCAATGCTGTAATGGAAGGGCTCATCAGCGCCGGTCGGAGCCACGATCCTGTGAGGCACCTTATATGCAGTACTTCGGTTCTGAATACGTTCACGGTTGCCTTCACCGACAAATCTGTAATAATTTTCCATAACGTCATTAATATAATGCGGATTTCCGAAAGTTGTACGCATCAGGCAGAAATATGACTTGTTCAAAGAGAGCCACTCACCGACCATATCCATATTTATGTTGCAGAATGTCCTGTCCATTACATCCTGATTATCCCTAACCCATGGACCTGTACCTGAAAATTCGGGGCCCCAGAGAAAACGGATCGTCCGTTTTGGTTTGGGAAGCCGGCCCTCTTCGATAAGTGTATTCAGTACTCTGGCAACCTCTAAAATTCCTGCGCTACCCGATTTATTGTCATTCGCTCCCTGTTTCGTAAGACCTTCGTATAAGTGAGCGGAGAATATCACTGCATTTGTATTCAGATCCTCACCGGGAATATGGCAGATCACATTCTGCATTTCGTAAGGTTCCATCTTCGATTCGACACGGGCACGGGCTGTGATCCTCTCGCCTCTCTGCAAACGCTGTTTCAGATATTGACCGTCCCGTATCGGAATGATAAATCCGAATGTTGCTTTCGCGATTATTTCTCCAGTCTCTCTGTTTGTTATATCCCTTACACTACCGCTTGACATACGGATCGGGTCAAAATAATTGTGAGAAGTGCTGATACCCACAGCGCCTACAGCTCCTGCTACGACACTGTTATTGTGAATACTGCTGACACTTCCTTCACCGACAGCGATCTTCCCGGTAACATCCACGGCCTCTATTTCAGCTCTTGATCCGCTTCCGACCCAGACGAGTTCTGCCGTGACGTCCGAGTTAACACTTCCGGATGCAAGCTGCCATGTCCAATCCTGATAGGATGCAAGTTTCTGCTTCATTGGGGTGATCTCCCAGAGTTCACCTTTAACACCGTCCCATGTGTCTCTGCTCGGGATACGTACGATTTCTGCTCCGGGGACTCCATACCAGTTCAGCTCGTCATAAATATATTGTGATTCGAAAAATGTTGTCCGGTATTCATCAGACCTGCGGTCTCTTGTATAACCGCCTGTTTCCATGATCGTATGGAAGGCAGTTTCACCGGATGCCTCGCCAACAATTTCCGCCATCTGGTCTTCGGACAAAAGCGTCCAGTACAGCCATGGTGTTATCTGCGCTTCTGCATTAAGGCTTAGAACAAAAACCAAAGCAAGCGCAAGTAGAAATGCTCTTTTTAACATATTTACCTCCCGGAAATTTTGTTAGTATTTCAATTGTTGTATCGAATTTAATTAGATTTTAAGAAATATCCATATAAAATGATATTCTTTAAATCAGTATTTGAATGTGATAAATTGGGAATTGGTTAAATTATGAATGCAATTTAACAAATGAG
>JBHPLC010000072.1:0-9371 GCA_042564455.1 Candidatus Zhuqueibacterota bacterium
TGATGAACTAAATTTTAGAAACAGAAAATCTATTTACTTTCCTGATTACAGCTCTATTTGGGCAAGTAATATATCTCACAATGAGCCACTTGAAATGGCTGAAGCATTATTTAATTACATAGAAAAACTATCAGAAGAGAAAAGCATCAATTTGTTAATGCGATTATTGGATATTTTTAGAGATAACGTATGGGTTACATATTTCTGGAGTCGACTTTTAAAAACTGCATCAAATATACCTGAAATTTTAGCAAAAGAATTGTACGATTTATGCATATCTCCTTTGGTTTTAACTGGCTTAGATACAATGTATAGTGTAGGGCTCCTCTTGGAAAAGGGCTTTGAGTTTTTTGATAGTGATCAAAAAAAGAAGATTGAAGAAACGATACTAAATCTAACTGAAAATATTGAAGATGATACTAAAAGAGAATCATTTGAACGTGCTCGTAACCAACTTTTAGGTTGTATTAATACTAGATTCATTGAAACAGATGAGGCACAACAATTAGTAGAATCATTATCACAAAAAAATGATATCCCAGAAAACAAACCACCTATTGAATTTGAAGCTAGCTGGGGAGCAAGTGGTACAGAGCAATGGTTAGAGATTGAGGGTGCTGATTTAACAAAACCTAAAACGGATGATATACTCCAATTATTAAAACCATTAGAAGAATTTGGTACAAAATGGCTAAATAAAAATCCAGATCAAGAATCTATCGAGAAAATCTTGCCGATTGTAAAAAAGCTGTATGCAAAATTATTGACTGAGCTGGATTTAGATCAAAAAGTTATCTCATATTCCTGGTCAACATTAGCATCAGCAGTTGAAAGAATAAGCTATGGGATAGTTGATGTAGAGAGTGATACATTTACTACCTGCCGTGCAATCTTGTTAAAGAGTGCTTATTCAGATTGTCCTGAATCCGATCCTGAAAAAGATGCAAAATATGATTTCGGTAGTCATTCAAGAGAACCTAGAAATGAAGCTGCTATAGGTTTACCAGTAATTTACGCTCATAAACCTGATGAAGGAGTACTTTCTGTAATAGAATCATTAGCTTCAGATAAAGTTCCCTCTGTCAGAATGCTTGTAGCTATGAATCTTTGGCGTATTTACGGAAATTCACCAGAGGAATTCTGGAAAATAGCAAACAATTTTGCAGAGAGCGAATCAAATTTTGTTGTTTTGAACTGGTTTAGCAACACAATAGGTCGATTTGTTCTTCAAGAAGAGAAAAAAACAGTTGATATATTCAAAAAGTACATTGATAAGGCGATATCTAAAAAAAGTGATTATAAATCTTCACGTCCAACTATAGGATTATTAACCTATCTTTCAGTTATAGATAACCCATGGGCAGTAAATAAATTAGAAGAAATTACAAAAAAATCCTTAGAAAACTCAGATATAATCAGTGACATCTTATTTCATTTGATTGACAAGTATATTTCTCCAAAAACATTGGCTTCCGAAGAACAAAGAGATTTCGCAATTAACGCAATTAAAATTGTTGAAGAGATAGTGAATCTTGCAGTGAAAGGGATTCATACTATTCGTAAAGAAAATAAGGGAAAGATTGATGAAGATGTTTGGACCAAACTGTACGCGATATTCAAGATAATCGATCAAGTCATTTCACGGTTATATTTTTCCTCTGTTTATAAACCTTCTGACAAACAAGAGAAGCGCTACGATGACGAGCAATTAGAAATTTTTTATAGCAATGTTAAGTATATTTTTAATAGCATAATCACATTTGCTCTAGATGAAAACAATGGAATTATGTTTGCACCAGCAGCTCACCGTTTCATGGAGATGTTAAACGGATTACTAAAATATGATCCTAAAGAAATACTTAAATTAGCCGCTGGATTGGCAAAGTCAAGCGAACGATTTCAGTATAACCTTGATTCTCTTGCTGTTATTGAAGTTGTTAACTTAGTTGACAATATTATGGCAAATCATAGACATATTTTCCAAGAAGACGAGGAATCACTTCAGAATTTGCTGGATTTACTAGATGTTTTTGCAAGAGCTGGCTGGGTTGCAGCACGAAAACTGTTATGGAATCTTGATGAAATATATAGGTAAAATATAATTTTGCAGAAGTTATTATGCATAAAGCTGATCTTAATCACTAAGGAGGATTATTATACGTAAGCTATATGGTATATTAAAGTTCTCTGAACCACTCTTTTGTGCTGCGGATTCATTAGGTGAATCTGTAAACATCTTAATGGCCGAGCACAAGGGTGCCTTAACCCTCCCATCGCTTCCAGAATGGGAAAAGGATGAGAAGGATCCTCTCAATAAACCATTACAGAGTCCACCTCCTGCTCATAAGTGGAGGATGAGGGATAAATCCATCTGCTGGGGACATCCAGTTTCTTATCCAAAAGGTAGTTCTTCAGTCAAATTGGCCTTATTGGAATTCTGTTTAGTACCTAAAAAAGAAGATGCAAGTATTCAGGAAATCTATGAAGCTTTTGAGCCATGGCTAAAGCTGTTTGAGCAATATGTAAAACTCCTAACTACTCAACATACTAGAAACAAAGTATCCGGTGGAGACGGATCAGGAAGACTTGATTTGTTATATGATATAGACAAAAACCTTGAACATATTTACCGAAGCACACCGACAACTATCACTATTGAAATAGGTAGAGAAGATGAGTCACTTCATATAGAACAATTAAGGGAAACGGTCAATCTTGCCTCAGGTGGGTATCAGCCAAAATTACAATATAGGATACTATTAGAAGCTTATAGAGCAAGGAAAGATAAGGATTATCGGAAGGCTATAATAGAAAGTGCTACTGCTTTAGAAATATGTTTAACAGAGCGAATATTACGTGAATTTAACACTCAAGGCATTACATTTGGAGAAAAATTATTAAAGAAATTTCGCATGCTAGGTGGAAGATTCGAATTGGTTAAGATGCTTGGGATTAGCCATCCCGATAAAGATTATAAGACGATCATTATTGAACCTCGAAACAATGTTGTTCACGGTGCTATTTTTCCCAATAAAGACATGGCAAATAACGTAATTACTGAAGTCAAAGAGTTGCTTCAATTATTTTCACCACAGCTTCATGAAAACATATGATTGATCTAACAGTTTTATCGTATTATCATAAATATTTTACATACATACACAAATTTTCATTACTAAATAACTATTCAAAGGTTAAACTCGATGCCGATGGGTCCCATTCAAGACACTCTATTCCCCCGGCAAAGAAGCCAGGCGAGGCCCACAGTCTATGAGCAAAGTTTAAATTCGTCTATGGAAAAGATGGGTACCTGTCTATAGGAGTTTTCGGGATTTGATATTTTTTTTGATGGGATTTTTGCAAGCTATTAAGCGGTGAGGTTGTTATGTGTTTCTTATACCAAAAAATGGCAGATAATGAAGTGATGGTATGTTCCAACATCCTCTTATAAATTAACACCGATAGCAATATACTTCATCTGCTCATATTTAGGGATGGGAGTTCTCCGTACTTCTCCACGTATGTGGCTAAAAGAGGAGCCTCTGTTCCCTTTGGATCTTTTCTTCTTAATTTCTTGAGTACTTATATTATGCTGTAATTAAAGACTTGTTACAAGAAAAACAATATGTTGTCTTTTACCTTCTCACCTGTGCATTTTTTAAAAGCGTCAGAATATATTTTTATTTGTGACAAATACTTATTTACGGTAATATCATAATTTTCTTTAGTAATGAAGTCTGTTTTGTAGTCCACTAGAATCCATTCATTACCTTCTTTAAATATCAAATCTATACTGCCCCTTATCATTTTGACAACATTATTCTGATCTTCCAGCGGAATTTGAAATGGCAATTCTGAAAAGCTTTGTCCGCTTTTTCTTGCCCTATCCCAAATCTGAGAATTCTTTGTATTATTTATCAACTCAAAAGCCATATCATATAGGTCATTATCAAGAGAGTGCTCCTCCAAAGTTTTCATAATCGAATGTTGTATGTCATAAAAGGGATGCTTAAAAGTCAGTTCAAGTATTCTGTGGATAGCTGATCCCCAATCCGGACCAAATATCCTGCTGTCCTCTGAATCTTTCTCTGAAAGTTCGCTTTTTGAAGGAAAAACTGACACTAAAAATTCTTCACCATTTTCAGGTGAATCCAGAGAATAATCTTTTGCAGCTTGAATAGAATACGTAGGCTCAAGTAGCAATGGAAGACGCTCATTTATACGTTTGGAAGCTTCTATTACTTCTTCTTCAGATAAAGCAATCATCTTATTTTCTGGCATTATTATGCTTTTATTTTCCATAATTTCTTGATTATCCAATAAACTTTCCTCAAAGGTTTTCCATGGACTAAATCTTTTGGATTTTCCTGCAGCGCTCATTGTAATTATTAGCGCTGAACCAGCCCTAGTAGCTGCCACATATCTAAGTCTGAGCTTTTCGGCTTCAAGAAATTTCTCTTCTATTTCAGTTTTAACATCCCAATCAGGCGCTTGTGCGACTATTGTTTTGTTATACGTTGAAATTTCTTTGATAAAAGCCATATAACCTTTAGACTCTTTCCCTTGACGATCTATATGAATATTTATCCTATGCTTTGATTCACCGAATGGATTTGCCAAAAACACGATTGGAGCTTCAAGCCCTTTTGCTTTATGTAGATTAATAATTGTTACAGAAGGTTCGGTCTTAGTTCTTGCTGAAACACCGTTAAATTCTTTATCTTCTTCTACAAGTTCACCAAGATGTTTTACTATTTGCTCGATTGACCAAGTATTGAATTGATAATCCCTCAAGATTTCAATCGCTTTTAGAAAACTTCCAGCTTCAATTTCTCCTCCATCTTTTGCGCCAGCAAGAATTATTAGACAGAGATTATGGGCAATTTTTTCAATAGCTGCTAAAGGAGGTATTTTAGAGATCCAAAGAGAATACTTTTGTAAACAGGTAAAAGCAATTTGAAAAATTTCGATAGTGGTTTCTGAAAGTTCTTCAGGAATGTTTTTTAAAAAGGAAAATGCACCACCGTACTTCTTAAATTCATATAATGCTGCATCACTTATTCCAAATAATTCACTTCTTAGAACGGCAACTAATGATATAGGGTCATTAGGATTGATAACTGCACAAAGACACTGATAAAGCAACTTTAGCTCTCTATTATCCTTGAGAGTACTTCCTCCTACAACTTTATTGGGGATTGATAATTCATTTAGTTTTCGAGAGTACAGTCTAATATCAGCTTTCTTTTTGGTAATAATCATAAAATCAGAGGGGGTAATTTTCTCAGACATCCCATTCGTAAGTTGTTGGGAAGTTCTCGTTAATGTTGCGCCCTCATCTATAGCGGTTCTAATTGTTTTAGCAATTCTATCAGCTTCATAGTCAACAGCTAATTCTTTTTTCGAAAGTTCCTCTGGAATTGTTAATACATATACACCACTTACAGATCCCGTTTTTCCGTCTTCTCTTCCTTTTTGCAATGAAACATAACTTGGAGAAAATTCACTGTCCTCATCAGGAAACCCAGAATTTGATGAACTTGGTTCAAAAACCTTATTTACCCAATCTAAAACAGTCTGAGTAGTTCTGAAATTTGCTGATAATTGTATTACTAAACCTTCATTGCTTTTCCCATCACCATGCCTAATAATTTCTTTCATCTCATTATATATTGAAATATCCGCTCTTCTAAATCGGTAAATGGATTGTTTTGGGTCTCCAACTACAAACAACGATCCAGGTTTCGGGACACATTTACGCCAATCGTTTTGCTTTGGATCAGATGCTGTTAGAAGAAGCATCATTTCTGCTTGAATCGGATCTGTATCTTGAAATTCGTCAACTAGCAGGTGCGTAAAACGTCGCTGGAAATACTCTCTGGCCTGCGTGTTTTCCTTGAGAAGGAATGTTGCATTCATTAGCAGGTCTTGGAAATTAAGTTGGGACCGATTTGCCTTCATTTTATCATAAACATCTTGAGCAGCAAACATTATTTCAAGTATAAGTTTGTATCTGCTTCCGTACCAGAGATTTAAGATAGGTGTAACCACAGTTTCTCGGAAATCTCCCCACCTACCGGCCTCTTCCAATACATCTTCCTTAATGAAGTGTCCTGTTTTTATCCATTCCTTTTGAACAGGTTTAGCATTTTTATCAAACTGCATAAGTATTTCTATTATTTGAGATGGATCATCGGGATCATTTAAATAAGATAAGATTCGAGGGATACGTATGTATTGCGGTATTAATTTATCATTTCCATATTCTTGAGGAAGCTTAGGCTCAATATCTTTCATATGTTCAGCATAGCAACAAACTTTTTTTTATTGTGTTAACTAAATCCTCTTGTTTGAGTTTTTCTTCAACTCGAGGCCATTCCTTTACATCAGGATATTCTGCGAATCGATTGAAAATTGATTCAAGGTCACTCATATACAAGTTGACGTTTTTTAATCTTATTAGAAAACTTTTGGGATCTTGTTTATAGAGGCTATTAGCAAATTCCACCCATGCTTCTTTACGGATTTCATCGTCTTTATCTGAATCAATTTCTTCGAATAACAAATCTACATTCGCTTCAACTGGACGCTCACGTAACAATTGTCCGCAAAAAGAATGCACGGTACCAATAAAACATTGATCTAGTTTTTTTAAGGCTTCTTTTAATTTGTAATTCTCCTTTTCTTCATTGACTGCTTGTTCCAACAAGAGTTGAAATCGCGCTCTTAATTCGGCCGCCGCTTTACGCGTAAAAGTGATTGCAACAAGTTTTGAAATATCTCCACATTTTCCCGTTTGAAGAATTTTGAGCATTCTCCCGATTATACTTGTTGTTTTCCCGGTGCCGGCAGCTGCTTCAACAAGAATATTTTTGTCCAGCTCAGTTAGAATCATGTCTCTCTGTTTTTGATCAGCGGGAGTTACTTTAGTGGCGCTGGTTTTATTAATATTAGCCATCGCTTCGCAAGTCCTTAAAAAGTTTGAGCTCTACATTGTCCATATTCTCGAGTTTATTTGCTGTTGAGTCAGTGGCAAAATCAATATCTCCAAAAGCTTCATTGTAATCACTAAATTTTACGTCATCGGATTTATTTGTCATCGGAAAGCAACCTAATGATATCATATCTGTAAGAGTTCCGAGAATAGCATTTCCAGTCTCAAATTTATCAGAATAACTGGAAATTCTCTCACCTTCCCCTTTAATACTGGGGAAAAAATAGCCAAATAAAGATACTTGCGCATTAGATGAGGTTTTCTTACTAAGCAATTCTTCTGCCATAGCAACATAAAGAGCATTCTGTATTACTCTACCTTGCCAATACGGATGTTCTCCGCAACCTTTTTGATCTTTTCTGTATTTCCATGTCCCGCCAGTCTTATAATCCCATAGTGCATAATTATCATTTTTTAAGATTTTATCTATTCTATCAATTTTTCCACGAGCCCTGATATACTTTCCATTCTTGAGCAAAATGCTTACAGGATCAAAAGAATCTAAATTTGTTCCTTTGCCTTCTGGTTTCATTCCAACAGCAACCTCACAATACTTTGGATGGGATGTTTTACACAATTCTTCCTCTTCAATTAGAAAGATTCGAACCGCTTGACGCAATTCACTTTCATCTCGTTCAAAAATCGTATTATTATAAGGCGGGTTTAACGCTTTCCATTTCATTATTTCAAAGTTTAATATTTTAAAAATAACCAATAAGTCACGCTTTAAATCGGGTAATTTATTCTGGTCTATTAGTTGATACATAAAATCATAAAAAACAGTATGTAGCAATGTTCCTCTTTCATAAGGTTCTAACCAATATGTCTGAGGTAGTTCATATTTTTCCGGCTTCTCTATACTCAAAACATGTTTTAAAAAAAACTCAAGTGGGCACTGACCAAGTAGTTCTAGTGCAGTAGCGGATAAAATCATTCCATCAATTTTATACGGATTTAAATCCTTTCCTGCTTCTTTTACATAGCCATCGTACTCTGTGAAATAATTACTAGCACGTGCCTCCAGCGCTTTCTGTCCATTTCCAACTCGTGGATAGACTTTTCCAATTATTTTTAATGGATCTTTGATGTCTTTTTGTTCAAATAACCGCCACAACCACCAATCAGAAGAAATTAAGCATTTTTCCTCCTTTTGTGGAGCAAAGGAGAAAGGATGTGACAGCCACTCGTAAAGTGCATCCAAATTTTCTTCAGCGCTCTCAGACAGCAATCGAAACGCAGACCAAATAATCCTACTTGGAGATCGTTCGCTATCCTCAATTAGGTTTTCACAACTATAACTCATTGTAATATTACCACGTAATCGAGATAGTAAATAAGCGAATTCTTTCTCTTTGTTACTGAGTAATGTAGAAGAAGTTGGGAGATGCTTTGAAATACTGATTCGTTCGGTATCCCAAAGAACTGGATCAACCTTTAATCCCCCTGGGAACCTGCTATCGTCCAATCCAACAATAAAAGTATGTTGTCTACCTGTATGACCTCCATTTTTTACAGGTGATACATGAATACATCCTTGCCGGGCTCCTTCACCTATAATTTTCTGCTGTGATATGAATTCTTCAACTCGACCAATTATTTCGAATCCTTCAACTTCTTGCCCATTCAGATAATGATTGAGTTCCTTCATCCATTCTATTAATGATTTTGAACTATATTCATCAAGCTTGTTTGAATTTCTCACATTCATTTTAAGAAATGCGCAAATATTATCTAAGAGTTCACATTGGCTGGATTTAAAGTCAATTTTCCAGAGATCATCTAAAACTTTTTGGATAGTCTTTAATCCTTGTGCCATTATTTTTGAATGTACTCTAGAATCTGAAGTATTTCCTCTTTTTACTAAAGGGATCGAATATTTATTTTCATTTTCCTCAATTTTTATAAGCTCATCTGTAATGATTTTTTTGTACTGTTCTATTCCATTACCAATTCGAAGAGATTGTAATATATCCGCGATTAGATTGAAACTGAATTTGCACTGTTTATTATTCTCTATTTGCAAAAGTCCTTCCTGAAACATTCTTACTAGAGTGTTTTGAGGATAGTCTTCTCGAATCCAGGAGAAAAAACCTGTCAGAGCCCGTGCGGGTCGTGAATATTGAATAGGTATACCCTCCGAAAATGTTACTGGTATGGATTCACATTCCTCTATCATTAGAGAAGTAAAGAGCTCATAGATAGCAGGAATATATGTTGCGCTTTCTGTATAAAGAATTTCTACTTCATCAAAAGATATATTATCCTCGACACATCTTCTCAAAATTTCTCGAATTTCATTTATTTCTCCGACGGCTCTGTATATATTTACTGTATCATCATTCTTAGGCTTGGGTGCATCCTTAGGATCTAAAATCCA
>JBHPLC010000073.1:0-9329 GCA_042564455.1 Candidatus Zhuqueibacterota bacterium
CCAAGCAGAAAAACAAATCCTCTACCCTCATTTACGATCGTTTCAAGAGGTATGGGAATAGACAGCAAAGAACGTATCTGGATATTGACACCAAACAAGTCTTTTCCGAGCATTAAATTAGATGAAGGAACCATAGAAACCGATAAGAGTGATTTTGATTTACAGATCCTCAATTCTGAAGGGATATTTCTTGGAACATTACCTGTGCCTGAATACTGGTTTGAGTTTAAGATGCGGATTTTTGGTGACAGGCTGTTCCTGATCGAGAGTAAGGATGAAATGTGTGTTCACGAATATAAAATCATAGATAAATAAACGGAAAGATTATGAAAATCAGACTGAAATCCCAACGTATTTTTGTGATTATATTCTTCATACTGTTTTCCTGTTCACAAAAGGATAAGAATTACTCAGTTGAAAATTTGAACGGCGTATCTCAGATCACAAACAAATCTGCATTATGGGGTGAAGAACCTGAAGTTGAGCTGAGGTTTGTGAAGCAGATCGGTGAGCTGGACGGAACGGACAGCAATTATTCATTTCATCAGCCAAATGATCTTGCCGTTGACGATGAAGGAAATATCTATGTCCTTGATTCAGGGAATTGCAGAATTCAGAAATTCGATAAAAACGGAACATATTTGTCTACGATGGGGCGCAGGGGAGAAGGCCCCGGTGAAATACCGGGTTTTACATTTGGTATCGACATTATAGAAAATATATTATATTTCACACACTCAAATACAATAGTTCGTAAGTTCTCAACTGACGGTAAGGATCTCGGTCGATATATACCGGGAGGATACCCAATGTACATTCGCCATTTTAATAACAGTGAATTAATAACTCATTGTTCTGAAGGATATGTTGGGATCAGTTCATATGAACCGGAAAAAATTTCTCTTGTATTTGTATTTTCAGAGGATGGAAAAACCAGAAAGATAGGCAGTCCTGTCTTTTTTGAGAATGCTCATGAAACAAAAAATGTGAATGCTGTCCTGATGGAAACTGATAAAGATAACAATATTTTTGTAGCATTTGAAAATCTGAACAGAATCGATAAGTATACTCACGAGGGAGAACATCTGTTTTCGGTTTCAAGACCTCTTAACTATGAGGTATTAGAGAAACCCGTCTGGACAGAAACTCACAGCAAGCTATCCCCCGTACCAAGATTTACATCCGTTTCAAAAGGAATCGGGATCGATTCAAAAAACCGAATCTGGGTGCTTACAGCCAACAGGATATTTTCGGATGATGAATGGAGAGAGATGCGTGCTGTTACCGACAGGGAGGGTGCAAAACCGGAATATGAAAAAAGCCTGTATGATTTTCATATTTTTACATCGGAAGGAGTTTTTCTCGGAAGTATTTTGGTGCCTGAAAAATGGCTTGAATTCAGGATGCGGATATTTAAGGACAGGTTATTTTTGATCGAATATGAATTTGACGTGTGTGTAAAAGAATATAGAATCGTTGAAAAATAGTGATATGCTTTAGATAATTATACATTGATTTTTGCCTGATTTTTATCTAAATTTTCCTCAGCATCATTTGTCTTACATAAACTTCATTGATTTTCCCTATTTTAAGTAGTAAATATATCTCAACCTTTGAATCATCAATTTTTTGGAATAACGAATGAACCGGTCTGAAAACTTTTTTCTCACAAAAAAAGGCATTGTTCTTACAGGTTTGACCATTGGTGCATTTGGGGCACTCCTTCAGAAGTTCGGCAATCCCGGTAATATGGGATTATGTATTGCATGTTTTGTTCGTGATATTACCGGTGCACTCGGTCTGCACAGAGCATCTGCTGTTCAGTATATCAGACCGGAGATAATCGGGATCATTCTGGGGGCATTTATTGCGTCTTCAACGGGAAAGGAATTCAGAGCCCGTTCAGGATCAGCCCCGATGATAAGATTTTTACTTGGATTCTTTGCAATGACCGGATGTCTTGTTTTTTTGGGATGTTCATGGCGGATGGTAATGCGTCTTGCCGGAGGTGATGTAAATGCTATAGCAGGTCTTGTCGGTTTTATTGCCGGTATTGCTAAGGGTGTCTGGTATAATAAATCCGGATTTAATCTTGGAAAAAGCAGTGAAACCAGAACATTTGCCGGAATGATCTTTCCGGTTATTGCTGTTGGACTGCTTATTCTGCTTTTTTTAGATCCTAAACTTCCATCCGGTGCTGTATTTACAAGCGAAAGCGGTCCCGGATCAATGAAAGCTCCGATCTTTATTGCTTTATCGGCTGCTATAGTGATCGGATTTCTGGCTCAGAAGACACGATTCTGTACTGTCGGAGCATTCAAGAACGTTATTCATTTGCGCGATTATAACATGTTTATCGGGATATTGATGTTTTTTGCGGGTGCTTTGATCGTAAATATATTTACAGGGCCGTTTAACTTTGGTGTTCAGAACCAGCCCATTGCGCATACTTCCATACTTTGGAATTTTGGCGGAATGTTGTTAGCAGGGTTGGCTTTTACTCTTGGCGGAGGCTGTCCCGGGAGACATATAGTCCTTTCCGGTCAGGGCAATTGCGATTCGGGAATTTTTGTGATCGGCATGTTTGCAGGGGCGGCTTTTGCACATAACTTCAACATCGCAGCTACTCCTGCAGGTGTAAGTATATGGGGTCAGGGAACAGTCCTGTTCGGATTAACAGTCTGTAATTATATCGGCAGGTCATTCAGATTAAAGAGTTAATAAATTTTAGAAAAATGTCATTTCAAAATTAAGAGGAATTCTGATGGTTAAATATAAACCAGTAGATCCAAGGATATCCCCACGATTCTCCGGGATAAAAACATTTATGCGGCTTCCTCATTTGAGGACAACTGAAGATGTTGATTTTGCCGTTATAGGTATTCCATTTGATGAAGGGGCATCTTTCAGGACCGGTCAGAGATCAGGGCCTGAAGCGATAAGGTCAATTTCTGCGTTGCTTCGTCCCTACAACAGGATATTAGATGTGGGAATCTTTGATTTTTTATCCGGGATAGATTACGGTGATCTGTCGGTCGTTCCGGGATATATTGAAGACTGCTACAAAAAAATTGAGGAGGAACTGATTCCGGTTTTTAAGGCAGGAGTAACTCCTTTTATGATCGGCGGCGATCATGCAATTACACTGCCGGAACTCAGGGCTGCGGTAAAACATCACGGTCCTTTATCATTGGTATTGTTTGATTCGCATACAGACACACAGGATGAGTATTTTGGACGCCCATTTAATCACGGCACACCATTCAGAAGAGCTGTTGAGGAAAATCTAATAGATACGGATCATTCAATTATGACAGGTATGAGAGGATCAATATTTTCCCGGGATGCATTAGATGAAGCGGTGCAATTAGGATTCGAGGTTATTCCAGCTGAAGAGATCCATAAGACAGGTATAGACTCTCTAAGCCAACGGATAAAAAACCGTGTCGAAAATACTAAAGTTTTTTTATCATTTGATATAGATTTCGTTGATCCTGCTTATGCACCGGGAACCGGGACACCTGAAGTGGGCGGATTTACAAGTTTTGAGACCATCAAGCTTGTCCAGGGATTAAAAGATATAAATATTGTTGCTGCAGATGTCGTAGAAGTTCTGCCGAAGTTTGATACGGGAGGAATTACAGCTCTTCTTGCATCAAATATTGTCTATGAATTTATATCTCTGGCTGCATTGTCAAAGAAAAACAGGTAAAAGATATAATATATCTTTTGAATTAAATATTATAATTTTGCTCGAAAATTTTTATGATTTTATCCTCATTTATTTCTTCAATTCCAGAATGCTGTGATATTAGGATTATATCACCTGAAAAACTTTACCCAAGAGAAAAAGATTTTACCCTCACTTTTATGCCTGAGACAAAAAGTATTGTTGTTCTGGGCCATCATATTACAAAAGCTGAGGAATGGATATGGTATGACGATCCGGACGGCAGGTATTTCTGTGAAGCGAACGATCATATGAGTTCGCTCATTGAATTGCTTTTGTCATTTCTGCCGGACAGTAAAAACAAAATCGTTCCCTACCCGCATGAATCCGGGCTTCAGTTCAGGTACGTGGCGCAGGCGGCCGGAATGGGCAGGATCGGCAGAAATTCATTTCTTCTTCACCCGGAGTGGGGTTCATGGACACTCCTGCGAGTATTTGTCACATCGGAAGAATTAGACGAAACTTCCGGAGAGATCATTGCGGATTACTGCGAAGACTGTGATAAATGTATACAAGTATGTCCTGCTGATGCTTTTAAAGGAGGATTTGACGGGCTGAAATGCCGCAGTTACAGAACAAGCCGAGGTGATTATAAACCGATAGGTAAAGAAAGATACTACAAGGGCTGTAAAAAATGTGCGATCGTCTGCAAAATAGGCTCCCACCCCAAAGGCAGATTTCCACGGCTGTAGGTATTTGAACCGAACACTGACATCTGAATCAAGAAATCCGAATTTTCTAATGAGGAGTATCTAAGTATGTTTTGGGTAATGGTATCAATTAATCTACCGGTATGATAATTGTAAATTCAGATCCTTTATCAACTTCACTGTTGACCTGAATTTCTCCTTTATGAAGATCAATAATCCATTTACATATTGCCAGGCCAAGTCCGCTCCCGCCTATTTCTCTTGAACGGGATTTATCAACCCTGTAGAAACGATCAAAAATTTTCGGAATCTCTTCGGGAGGTATCCCTATACCGGAGTCTGTCACCTTGATCATGGCATTATTATCATCCATGGAGAGATCGATCACTATATTTCCATCCGGTTTATTATATTTTACAGCATTATCAATTATATTCCAGAGCAGTCTTGTAAGCAGTTCCTTATTACCGTTCACTTCTATTTGCTGATCAGCATTCAGTTCAATACCTATCTTTTTCTCGGCAGACAGGATCTTTGCATCCTGAAAAGTATCATCAAGCAGTTCGTTAAGGTCGATATTTTCGAAATGGTATCTGACTTTACCGGTATCCATGCTATGAATTAAAAGCAGTCTGTTAGCAATAGATGAGAGATACTGTATCTCTTCGAGGATATTCTCAAGTGTCTGCGAAACATCTTCAGGGCATGTTTCTTCTCCGAGCATTTCTTCGATCTCACCCCGTATTATGGTAAGCGGCGTTCTGATCTCATGCGCAGCATCCTGGGAAAACTGCTGAGCCTGAGAAAAGGATATTTCCAGTCTGCTAATCATGGAATTAAGCGTTCCGATGAGATCGGAGATCTCATCCTTACCTTTCGGAGCGTTTATTCTTTGGCTCAGGTTGAATGATGTAATATTATTAGCAGTATCATCGATCTTTTTTATGACATTCAATGATCTCTGGGTTACTAAAAATCCGCATAAAACGGATAGAAGAACACCTATAGGGAATACATAGAAGAAAATTTGTATAAGTTTTTTCTGCAGGTCAGTTAAAGCAGAAAGTTCATATCCAATATAAACGGAAAAGCCTGTTTTATGTATTACCGACATACTGAACGGGATATCATCAAATGTAATATCGGCTACCTGTTTATCAAGAATGTTGAACGGTGAGACCTGAAGGTCCGGATTCTCGTATTTATCTGTCAGATATTCCAGATCATCGTCAATAAATATGAACATTACATAATTGTCATCTGCTATTTCAGTGTACTGCTGCAGATCATAAAAAGTGAAATCCCTTCCCCGTCCCGAATTAGGTATATCTCTATAACTCTGTCCTCTCCGTCTTGATGACAATCTATCCACCGTTGCCCGTTCAACATAATTAACCTTATCGATAAGATTGGTATTTATTTCCTTCTTAAGGTGGTATCCCTGGAATTTGTAAGTGGCGATCAGGGCGGACGCCAGAATGACCGACAAAAGAAATGTGTACCAGAAGATTATTTTTAGTTTGAAATAACTGAACATGATCTACTCAGGATTTAAATATATATCCATAACCTCTTACAGTATGAATAAATTTCTTATTGTTTCCGTCATCGATCTTTTTTCTGAGACGGTTGATATAAACATCAATAAAATTTGTACCTCTGTCGAAGTCATAGTGCCAGACGTGTTCAGCAATTGTAACCCTGTTCAATGCCCTATTAGCGTTATGCACAAAAAATTCAAGGAGAGAATATTCTTTTGCGGTCAGTTCGATAAGTTCTTCACCGCGAAAAACCTCGTGAGTTACCAGATTTATCTTAAGGTCATCATATTGTGCAACAGAGTTGTTCTGCTGATAACTTCGTCTAAGCAGCGCTCTTAGTCTTGCAAGCAGTTCACCGAAGGAGAATGGTTTTGCCAGATAATCATCAGCGCCAAGATTCAGGCCGTGAATCCGGTCCTCAATTTCACCTTTTGCAGTAAGGATCAAAACAGGTGTTTTTACGTGTTCTTCCCTGATCTTATGCAGTATCGAAAGACCGTCCATACCGGGAAGCATAAGGTCCAGTATGATTGTATCAAAAGAGGAATCGTAAGCTTTTTCGAGTCCGGTTTTTCCGTCATATACAGCATCAACAACAAAGCGTTCCTGCTCCAGACCTCTTTTAATAAAGGCGGCTACTTTCTTTTCGTCTTCTATTAAGAGTATTTTCATACATATAAAAGCACTAATTTTACTACTGAAGTATAATAAATTGGGCATGTAAAAGCAAATTACAATTTTGTAATCTAATTTTAATATAATTGTAATACTATTGTCATTTCCGGTTAATAATTGCCACGTATATTATTTTGAAAACATAACATGAAAGAATCAAAAATGGAAAAATGTGCTGATAAAGAATTAATTAAGCTGACGGATGAAAAACTTGCTTTACTGGTAAAAAGCGGTTCACGTACAGCTTTTAATGTTCTATATAACAGATTCATTGGCAAAAGCTATAATATAGCCTACAGGATAGTACGTGATTATGAGATAGCAAAAGATCTGACCCAGGATGTCATGCTGAAGATACTCTTAAATATCGATAAATATGACACCGAATGCAGATTCGGTCCCTGGTATTTTAAGATACTCAACAATCATTGTCTAAATTATATAAAGAGGTACAGGATAATAAACTTTGTTCCATTTTCAGTCTTTCAGAACGATCCCGGGGACAGGGATTTTATTGATCTAATACACTTTGACAAAGCCGGGGATGATCAGTTTTCCGACAGAGAACTTTTAAGTAATGCCATCAGATTTTTATCACAGGAGCATAAGGCAGTGATCAGATTATGTGATATAGATGGAATACCACATTATGAAGCGGCACAAAAGATAGGAATCCCCCTGTCGACTCTCCGGACAAGAATCTTTTATGCACGTAGACATCTTAGAAAACACATTAACAAACTTAATAATTGATCCAAGTAATTGAGTTTTTTTATACTTTATTTTGTATTTAATTAAAGTACTTCCTCCTAACCACTTACTGAAGGCTGTCATGGACTTCAATTCATCAAAAGATCTTCCACGAAAATTAGGTCTTTTTCCTGTTACAAACATTGTTATTGCGAATATGATCGGTGCCGGAATTTTTACTACTTCCGGTCTTTTAATGCAGGATCTGGGCAGTCCACTTTTGATGGTTTCTTTATGGGTCGTGGGCGGACTCATTGCATTATGCGGAGCTTTCTGCTATGGTGAACTCGGCGCAACAATTCCCCAGGCTGGAGGAGAATATATATATCTGTCAAAACTATTTCATCCGATATCGGGATTTTTAAGCGGCTGGGTATCATTCTTTGTAGGTTTTTCAGCACCCATTGCAATGTCTGCAATGGGATTCAGCGAATACTTTACACGAGCATTTCCGGGTACTCTTGAATGGGGAGATCCCGAAATTCTGAAAAAGCTTTATTCCGTATTAATTATCGTTATTTTTACCATAATTCATTTACGAGGGATAGAATTCGGATCGAAGATCCAGAATTATCTGACCATCGTTAAAGTGGTTCTGATCGTTGGGCTTATTTTTATTGGATTTTCATTCGGTAAAGGAGATATCGGTAATTTATTTCAGGGAACTCAGACTTATTTTGATTTTGGCAGTATCAAGACCATCGGACTATCTCTGATGTGGATAATGTTCGCTTATGCCGGGTGGAATGCTTCAGCGTATATAGGTTCGGAGATCAAGAATCCATCACGGAATCTACCTTTTTCATTAATCCTGGGGACATGTATTGTAACAATCTTATACTTCGGCCTGAATCTTCTTTATGTTTATTCTGTTGATCCGGAAAACATGAAAGGAGTGCTGGCGATCGGAGGGCTTGCAGCGGAGAACCTGTTTGGGAGATCCCTGGAGACTATTTTTTCCATGCTTATCTCATTTGCATTGTTCTCATCATTGAGTGCATTTATTATTCTTGGACCAAGAGTCTATTATTCAATGGCAAAAGACGGATATTTCTTTAAGTTCGCTTCCGAGATACACCCGGTATTTAAGGTACCCTCAAAATCTATTATTATACAGTGTATAATAGCTGTAATATTTGTTCTTTCCGGAACATTTGATCAGATACTGACATACATGGGATTTTCTCTTGGGATTTTTCCGATCCTTGCTGTTATAGGAGTATTTAAATTAAGAAAACACAAACAAAGCGTTATAAAAATGCCCGGATTCCCTTACATACCAATTTTATATCTGATTCCGAGTATTTTGATATTAGTTCTTGCATATTTTGAGCGTCCTGTAGAATCTACAATTGCAGTCCTGACAGTAATATTGGGAATCCCGGTTTATTACTTTTTAAAGAACAAATATAAAACAAGGAGAGAACTATCATGAAAAAATCTATTCATAGTATCCTGCTGATATTCTGTTTGTTATTACTAATAACACCTGTTATATATGCCCAGAATATAGAACAGGAAACAGAAATTGACCGGAAAGTCAGAAAATTCCTGGATGATCACAGGAATTCCTGGAGAGATATGAATGTTCCGGCATCGGACGGGAAAATTATGTATGATATTATTGTTGAAAACAATTATACAAAGGCGCTTGAAATAGGCACTTCTACCGGTCACTCAGGGATATGGATTGCCTGGGCACTAAGCAAAACCGGCGGCAAAATGATAACTGTCGAAATTGATAAAAGCCGTCATGACGAAGCGGTCGGACATTTCAAGGAGGCCGGTTTAAGTGAATTTATTGACGCGAGATTAGCAGATGCTCACATACTGGTTCCGGAACTGGAAGGCCCTTTTGATTTTGTTTTTATCGATGCAGATAAAGACTGGTATGCCAATTATGCAAAAGCAGTTGTGCCGAAACTTGAAGATGAGGCGTGTATAGCTTCTCATAATGTTTCTGAAAGCAGAGGCGGTGGAGGA
>JBHPLC010000074.1:0-9296 GCA_042564455.1 Candidatus Zhuqueibacterota bacterium
AAATTCCGTTCAGTGGCGAGCCGGAAATAACATATTATTTATATAATAATACAACGTACTGTACTTAAAATATAGGCAATTAGTAATTTTTTTTCTTGACAACATCCTGAAACTTTTTTATTTTATAATCGTTTAATTTTTTAATTATCTCCAATGTATGATTAACTGAATGGGGACCTGGGGGAATCAGTTAAATTATTACATACATTCATCCTCGAATTACTCGCTTTAGGAAACGCCTTCGGATCGGAATTTCGGCAGAATCTCGCCGGAAATTCCTTATTATGTATTATTCTCACCGGATGTTGATAAATATCCAGGTAGGTAATGACATCAAAAATTTAATGTTTTACCCGTCCAAATATCTGTATTTGTCAATCCGGTGATGTCAAAACCATAATTATTAAGAATCCGGAGGGAGCAATGAGAAAACAACCAAATCCATTAATTGTAGTATTTGTGCTCTTATGCATCTGTACCAGTGTTACTGCACAGGAGACCAGTTACAATCCAGGACCGCCTGTTCTTCACAATTACATTCTGAAAGATCTACCACTTGGGAAAGTAGGTGAAATGCTGCTTTCCCCCATCGGTTTCTGATCATTCAGTACAGCGCCGCATAAAGTTGAAAAATATCCCGGAACAAAAAGATTCCTTGCTGACTTTGATCTCTGGGTAGGCGGGATCAACGGTTCTGGCGAAGCGTTTGTTGTATCTGCTGACGGCAACGAATTGACAGGTCTTCCGGAGTGGAAGCCCGACCTAAAAAAAACAAGAGTATCTCTTAATGAAGAATATCCGGTTAAGTTTTCTGTCACAACCGGATATAATGATGATACCGACACCGAGGGCCACAATACTTCGGGTATAGAGGTAAGTCAGACATTAATAACTTATACAGATAAAAAATACGCACTCTTAAAATTCACTGTTTTCAATACCAATAAAAGTGAAACATTGGATGATGTATATATTGGGCTGAAATCCCGAATAAAGCCTCCCGGAAAATCTTCACTGATGAGATCCATGACAAACTTTAATATCTCTGAGATCAGCGGCAGGCCGTTTGTGACAAACTCGGAAGCAGATAAATACGAAGCAATTGCTGCTGGAGTGATACCCTATTCACTAAAATCTGTGCATCTTTCATGGTGGGATGGAAGATCAAATAAACTGACCGATATTGAGAGATATAATCTGCTTAAAGGTACTCCTTCAAAACAGGTTGATTCTTTTTCCGGAGCCTATACAATGCTCGTAAGTGGAGGGCCTTTCAGGATCGCACCGGGAGGATCGGATGAGTTTGCCGTTGTGATAGCTATCGGCAGCGGAGAGAGCGATCTCGAAATGGTAACAGCCGATGCTGAGGACAGACTAACAGATCTCAGATCTGCTGTTTTTGCTTCAAAAACGGCTGCTACTAAAAACTTCAATCGTGTTCCGGCAGAATACATATTGGAACAGAATTTTCCCAATCCTTTCAATATGTCTACAAAGATCGAGTTTCAGCTGACTGAAAGCGCGGATGTGACATTGAAGATCTACGATGTGACCGGCAGAGAAGTGACGGAACTGTTTTCAGGCGGAATGCCGGCAGGTAAGAAGATGCTTGTCTGGAACGGAAGGAACAGTTCAGGTTTCCCGGTTTCGAGCGGTATGTACTTTTATAGACTAAGAGCTGTGAATGGAGGAAAAGCGTTATTTGAACAGACAAGAAGAATGGTGCTGTTGAAATAAGTAAATGACTTTGTAATTAATAATGTTCAAATAACAAATACGGAGAAAATAAAATGAAAAAGTCAGTGATTTTTATAGGAATATTAAGTTTAATATTTATATTTAATCTAAACTTATTTGCACAGGAACCGGAAGAAGAAGAAAGTCAGGTTCTTTTTGACGGATACGCAAAATATTATGGCAGTGAGACTCCAGCCTCAGGTGTGACAGTTAAATATTCATTATATTACGAGGTTTATGGCTGTATTGGCAATCCGAGTAACCCCGAAGATTGGGAATGGGGAACTGTCTATGCCGAGAGATATGTTACATCAAATGCTTTAGGAAGAGCGGGCACTACTATGTTTATCCCTGAGTATGATGAATTACCGCAATATGATGGAATATCCGACTGGAATGTTTTATCGATCAGCGCAGAAGTAACGACACATACGGTTTTGAATTCATCAGGTACACATGTTGAAGAGTCCTATGAGATAAATCCAACGTTTTATGTGGTACATCCACTTGATTATGATCATGATGGTATAATTGACAGTGAAGAAGAAGCAATCGCAGAACAGTTCAAACCGGTGTTGGTGAAATCGGATGATGTTACTCATCCTGAACTTCAGGCAGATCTAGAGAGTTTTGATAGAATTGTTGACGATTATTCGTTTATAAAAAGATATAACCAGTTAGGGCAATCATTTGATTATCATAATGTGGATAATTTACATAAATACTTTGCTGATGATTGGTGTACTTTTGGTGAAAATTATGGATATTGGAGTTTGTATTTTATGATTCTTACAGTATCGAATAAACATTCTGGTGCACCTATTGGACAAAGGCCTGTATATTACCATGTTTATCGGGATGATAATTATTATTATGTTCAATACTGGTACTGGTTTAATATGAATGATATTATAAATCAGACTTCATCAGGTTACTGGCATGATGGCGACTGGGAACATATAACTATTAGATTAACAAAGAACAGTGGTACTTATACACCGGACTTAATAAATCTATATCAGCATGAAGGAGGTCATACGAAATATCCTACAGAAGGTAAATGGGTGTCCAGCGTCACATCTCCCGATTTTACTACTGGAATTGCATCTGGTTATGATTCTTCACATGAACACCCGGTTATATTTTTAGCGTCAAATTCTCATGCAAGCTATTTTTATAATGATAAAAGATATGAACTAACAGTTGATCCTCCTGGATCAAGTTTTGATGATTATTTTGTTGATGAAGTTGATTATAATTTATCCTCTGTAGCTTTATTTGAGTATGATTTATTAGAAAAATTAGGTGAAGCAAAATTAATGTTTAATGAACAATTTCATGGTGGTATTTATCCAAAGCATACATATACATATCCTAATTCTAAAGAGTGGTTAGGTTATGCTGGTCATTGTGGAAAAGGATGGAATTTTAATATCAATAATCCTTCTGTATTTTCTCAGATATTTCTATTTAATGCTTTATCTGTTGTTGAATTAGTGGGTGTTGATTATCCTGAAGTTGAAATGCAAGCAAAAGGTCCTCCAGTTCCATTTTTTAATAATAGTTGGTATTATTCATTTCAAATAAATTCAAGTATAAGTGGTTTTGGGAATATTAATAATACTGGAAAAAATGTTTCTTGGATTAATTGAATAATATATTATGATTGGAAGAATAATGTTTATAAAATTGAAACAATATCTCTGTCTATTAATGATTTCATTGTTAATTATATCATGCTCCCAGATAAAGATAATGAATACAAGTACGTCGGAATATGATCTGGAATACAAGATGAAAAAAGTAAAGGTTGAATACAATGATGGGCGGGAAGTTTCGTATTTGGATACGAGAATAATTGATAGAATAGATTCATTGTATGTAAATATCAGCAAATATCCCGAGTCAATGAGCACTGATGACTTCAAATCATTGAAATATTCAAATACACACCTGGGAACATGGGGAGGTCTCGTTGGATTTATTGTGGCTTTGTATCAACCTAAATATTTAAATTATAAAGATGATGAATTTCCTCCATTATATGGTTTAGCATTATTTCCAATCGGTATATATCTGGGTAATAAACTGGGTTCAAAAATCTTCATTAAATGGAAAGATTATGATTTGAATAGTACAAGAAGTTCTTCTTTTGATCCTGAGTTTTATTCTGGGAATAAAATGATTAATGTTGGGATAAGAATACCTATCAGAAAGTAAATTCAGGAGAATTAATTTTGAAGAAATTAATAAGTATATTGATCATTATTTCCGCAGTATTACATATAAGCAATTTATATGCTCAGGATACAGATATTTGTGCTTATTTAATGTCTGCTGAATCTAACATTAAACAATCTGACAGTAAACCACCACTGAGAACAGGTAAACTTACCGGGCAAGCACTTTGGGGAAACCTTCTTGGGCTTTCCGGAGGAGTAATATTACAAAACGTATTCGACAAAGAACTTGAATTTGAAGACAAAAATATTGTTGAACTTCTGCCATTTTACACCGGAGCCTTGCTTACATCCTCGATTACAGTCTTTAAAACCGGTATTGCCGATGATACAAATGGAGAATTCAAAAAAACATTAATTGGAAGCCTGATTGGTATTTTGCCTTTTGTTATTCTGTCTGAAACTAACGAAGGTTTTATTTATAATGCCTCGCTTGGCTCAACGATCGGAGCAATAATCGGATTCAACATGTCAAGAAGCTATAAACCGGGATATCCTAAAGGAGCATTGCCTACATATAATAAAGGAAAAACAAACATATCCGCATTTTCCTTCAATATGCGACTCAATCCCAACGACGGTAGGAGCCTTATGCCTAATGTGGATTTGCTGAGGATCAGGTTTTGAAATAAACAAATCAGAAATTGAACTGTGATGGCACCTCTGATTTTACCTCGGGGGTGCCATTTTTAGGAGATAATAATGAGGAAAATAAAATGAAAAAGACATTAATTCTTTTACTAACTGCTATAATAATGTCATTTACCGGCAATGTACAGGCACAGCTTACTTTTGATAAAGGATTCAAAGGTGGAATGACTTATTCGAACCTGATTCTTGAACCAGAGTCCGTTTTTGATTACAGTTATAATCCTGGAATGATCGCTGGATTTTATCTGGAAACTGGAATTCTAAAATATTTCAGTGTCCAGGGAGAACTGCTGTTTTCTCAGAAAGGCGCGAAATACAAAATGGCACAGGAAGTGAATATCCGCTTGAATTATGTTGAAGTTCCTATACTATTCAAACTAAATATACCAGTCATTCCAGCTTTTTTATTTAATATAAACGGAGGCCCGTATTTTGGACTAAAGATTAGTGAAAACTGGAGTGGGAGTAATATTCTGCCAAATACGGATTTGTTTAAAAGATCAGATTATGGATTTGTTATTGGAGGTGGTATAAAGGTAGATGCATTTCTCAAATATATTTGTTTGGATGTGAGATACTCTCAAAGCCTGAAACATATTTATAACGATATTGGTGAAGTTAATAATAAACAATTAGCAATTACTCTTGGAATCGGATTTTAACCAAAAAACTGACATTGTTAAATAAAAAGGATCAGGTTTTGCAACTCAGCATTATTTCTGAATTTTTGTCCATACCTGCATTTTAGATTGTTTTCAACCTTATCCGTTAACATTCAGTATTCCCAAAAAACCGGGTTGATTTAATTAATAAAAAACGATATATTTACAGATGTATCGGCCTAATATTAAACTTAATTGCTGAAACCTTTGATAAATATGGCGCATCAAACAAAAAAAGAGAGGAAATTAACAGACGCTGAAATTGCAGCCCTTGCAAAAAAGGGTGATAATAATGCTCTGACAGAAATTATAACCAGATATGAAAAGAAGGTCTATAATTTTGCTCTCAGGTTCATGAATAACAGGGAAGACGCTGAAGACGTGCTTCAGGAAACATTCCTGAGTGTAATAAAGGCCATAGGTTCATTTGAAGGGCGGTCAAGTCTGTCAACCTGGATATACAGGATCGCTTCTAACGCTTCACTGATGAAGTTAAGGTCAAAAAAACGTGTATTTGACACTTTTGAAGAAGACAAGATTGATATGACAATAGATTATCAGGAAGTCCGGAAAAAAATGCCTGATTCTCCGCTGGAATTATTACAGAATAAAGATATTCTTGACAGAGTTACAGAATCTCTTGATGAACTGCCGCCTAAACACAGATCTGTATTTTTACTTCGGGACATGGAAGGTTTCTCAACAAATGAAGTTTCTGAGATGCTGAATATGGCAGTCCCGGCAGTCAAATCGAATTTAAGAAGGGCAAGAATAGCCCTGCGAGATAAATTAGCAGACCATTTAATAACAAACTGAAATAAATTATGGAATGTGTAAAGAAAATTGAAGAAATCTGCAATAAATTAGGTGAAGACCTGGATTCGGAGAAATGCCGTGAGCTGAAAAAGCATCTGGAACACTGTCCCAAGTGCTGCGCTTATGTTGATACATTAAAAAAGACGGTAGAGATCTATAAGATCTTACCGTCTGAAGAGGTACCTGAAGATATTCACAAGAATTTATTGAAGGTTCTTAAATTGTAAGAACCTGTAATGATCTATTCCCCCGTATGTCTTTTTCTATTTCGTAAGTGAAGAATACTTCTCTTTACTTCTTTATCCGAATCGATCTTAACCGTTCTTTTCCTGCCATTCATTATTTTCTGCTGGATAATTAACAAAGTAAATAATGTTCCGGTTATTAAAACAGCCTCGATCGTATTCATATTCTTCCCTGTAATCGTTCCATGAAATTGAATTCAATAGTAAATACGGTTTTCCTGCATTAAAGTTTCCGAAGGTTTGAAATTGTTCTTATGATGGCCCTTAGCATGGATTAATTTTCGGAAAAATGAGCTGTCTTATTTCAGGAGCATGATCTTATGGGTGATCACATTACGCCCTTTCTTAAGCACTACAAGATATACTCCGGATGATACAGGTTCACCTGAATTGTTTCTGCCGTCCCAGGATAAAGAGTAAGTCCCCGGTGTGTATATTTTTTCCTGAGTATCGAATACTTTCTCACCCAATATATTATAAATGGATAGACTCACTTTGTTAGTTAGATCCAGATTGAATTCGATCTTTGTCCTGTTGTTAAAGGGATTTG
Organism: Candidatus Zhuqueibacterota bacterium; assembly: GCA_042564455.1. Taxonomy (GTDB): domain Bacteria; phylum SM23-31; class SM23-31; order SM23-31; family SM23-31; genus JBHPLC01. The sequence continues at coordinate 6,902 of JBHPLC010000074.1, forward strand.
GATAGTTTCTTATTAAATTGAAATCAGACGGATTAAGATTGATGTTTTGCGTTTCCGACACTATATCCGTAACTATCCGGCTTGTTACTGCTCTTATCCTCAGGTTAAAATCCTTAGTATGACTGTCGGCCATGGTATTCCAGCTATCCGAGTTTTTTTCCCAGCTGCTTCCGGTTGGATTTTTACCATCATCAGCAAGAATATGAAGAGAGTCCTGAGGACTGCTCGTTTCAAAGTAATATCCAACACGGAATTTCTGACCGGCCGGGACATAAAACTCTTCCTCTGAAATATCAACTACAGTCCATCCGGTACCGTCCTCCTGTGTATTTATATCCGAATGATCCACTATCTTCGTGAATAACAACTCTCCTGGATGACCTCCGTCACCACTAAAAACTGCAATAGTTGTTGAAGGTGTTCCCCGTAATTTTGCAAAGTAGAACAGTAGTTTATCAATTTTTACTGATTCATCAGCAGTAAAATCAACCTTCCTGAAATTTGAGATTTCCGAATAGGGATAATTGAGAATTATATCCTGAGTATTGGAATCATATTTTAAAGTGTCGATCAATGTGATAGACGGACTGACAATATCTGTTCTTATTAATGCCCTCATCTTTAGATTCTTATCAGACCAAATGCTGAACTTTGCATCATATCCGCCTGAGCTCGAAGTATAGAATGATTTTTCTAAAATAGGATCAACTCTATCAAAGGGAGCAGAATAGTTTGCATAAATATACTTGACAACTGCAACGAATTCATCACCTTCATTATAAAATAGCGGATTTTCAAAATAGACTTCTTTATGTCCTCTCTCAGTGAAATGATCCTGAGTACTTGTAAGAAGATTATTTAAATAGTGACCATCAATATTCTCATATACCGACACTTCAACGTCTTTACTGCTATATCTGCTGGTAACTATTACACCTGCCAGGTATCCCGGTTCGGTTAAAGTAAACTTTACTGCTCCATACCTGTCCCTAGCTGTGCTGCTTCCCCAGCCGCTGATACCGCGCATTCCCCACTGCCAATTACCGCTCTTCAGTACATAACCCGTTATAGGCCTGACAGCAACATCGCAAGTCATGAATTCGCCGGCGTCACTGATATTTGATACGGAAACTCCCGTGTAGTTATTATCATAATCCATGCTGTTAGGATTTGTATAATTATTAAATTCCCGGTTTAATGAACTGCCGGGAAAAAGATCTCCTGCATCAGAATAATTATCCTTGTTATCAAGATTGTTCAATCCATCGGCAGATTCCAGGTCTACTAATTTTCTGTGTTCATTGTCATTTTGTGTTGCTACATTTTCATCGATATGCCAGATAGCTAATCCGGAAGTTTTCAGATAAGTATCAAAACCGGTCTGCTGACGGTTTTCCAGCAGAAAATACCGGCTGTGTTTATATGGATCTTCCCAGAGGATAAAAGCAGATGGATTGGTTTCAACCTGCGGGATTATTATATTTGTCCGGTTCTCTTCAATTATTTCCGGGATTATCCAGCCTAACTGGATCTTGGACCAGGCTGACATATGTGTCGGGCTGAAAGAGTGTTTTCCATCTCCACCGTAACTTCCGCTTGCCATTAGTCCCCATCTTCCTATCCCTGCTGAGCTTTCATAATCCGGGCCTTCTGAGCTGTCTGTTCTGTCGTAAAGGTCAGGGAGACCGAGCAGATGTCCGAATTCATGACAGAAAACACCAATGGTTATGATCGATCCGCCTGTATTACTTGAGCCCCTCATTTCCGGTTGAATTGCATAATCACTTACTTTAATGTAATCTCCATTGACAGATTGATCGTTAGTACTGTAATCACTGATCCTTGAGCGATGGGACCAGATATTGTCGGCTCCGCTTGAAGCTGAACCACCGGTATGCACAACAATAACTGCATCTACGTAACCATCGTCATCCCCGGAGTTAGGGATACCGTCAGGTCCATCATTGTCGTATTGACTGAAATCCACAAAAATATCAGCTTCCTTAACGAGATCTGTAACAAATTCTTTACCTGAAGAACCTAATCCGGAATTTAGTCCTACATAATATGAGGATGTCTGCGGAGTTCTATACCAGCCATATATATCTCCGAAAAGTTTAAATTGACCGTATGAAACCTCCTCAAAGTAATCAGTCATGGTACCGTCCGGATTATTTCCGAAGAGCTGATTATATATTTGTGAACTTGAATATTCTGCAAAAGTATCGGAATAAGTCCCTAATAAAACAGGTACAGTTGTCGAATAGACCTGAGCCTGTGGAGCTTCTTCACCTTTCAGAAGAGCGTTCCAGTTCACATTTTTCCGGTTACGCATTTTTGAAGCCAGTCCACCCAACTCATAAGTACTTCCTATTTCCCGCATGAGTTCTGCGAA
>JBHPLC010000075.1:0-9236 GCA_042564455.1 Candidatus Zhuqueibacterota bacterium
ATGAGGTATCCGGACAGATGATCTTTAACAATGAAGTAAAACTTGCAGGCGCTCCATGGATAAGGGACAGAAGTGAGTTTTCCGATACCTTTTATGAAGCAGAAAAACTATATGAAATGGTGAGAAAATACGGGATCGAGACGGTCAGACTTGACAGGTATCCAAGTCAGAGAACCTTCGATTACCCTTTTGAAGCTGAATTCTGGATGATCGAACCTCAAAAACGCCTGATAGCAAGACTCGGTGCCGATGCAGCGCTCGTCGCAAGAGGCTCTGTTAATACCGATGTGACTGGCGAGATTGTTTATATCCCGCCTCTTGAAGAATCTGAAATACTTGATATGATAGCTCAGGGTCCACAGGAAAAATATAATGGGAAAATAGCGTTAATGTGGACTCATGCAAGCGGTAATACCGCCGCAGCGCTGAATGCTGCCGGTATCCAGGGAGTGATTTCCTTCAACTCCCGTGACAGATACCTCGATCCAAACCAGGTTGTTTACGGTTCCGGTTCATATTCGTTTGGCGAAAATCTCAAATTTGGGTTTTCGGTTTCATGGCGGCAGTGGTCCGAATTACTGGAAGATATCGAAAGAGGTTTGAGACCGGAAGTAAGATGTAAAGTCGGAATCGAACAGTTTCAGGACAAATTCGAGACAGTTTTCAGTTGGATCCCGGGTATTGAACCTGATAAAAAAGGCGTTGTTTTTACCGCCCATCTCTTTGAAGGTTATACTAAAAGAGGAGCAAATGACAATATGAGCGGTGTCGTAATTCAGCTTGAGATCCTGCGTGCACTCTCTAAATTGATCGCCAGAGGTGACCTCCCTCAGCCGCTCAGGAACATTTATTTCATTTGGCCAAATGAAATTTCAGGTACATACGAATCCATAAAAAATATACCCGGTTTTGTAGACAAACTCAGTATAAATATAAATATGGATATGTGCGGGGAAGCCCTGAGATTGAACAATTCTCATTTTACAATGAGTGAATGCCCTAATCACCTGCCAAGCTATCTGGACGGTCTTGCAAAATCGATCATGAATTATGTATGGAGAACAAATGATATTGTCTACCTGCCCGACTCTCCGGGTGATAGACCCGGAGGACAGTATTTTCCAATACCAATGGTTGAAAAAAACGGGTCTACAGATGCTTTCCGGTTTTTTATTCATCAGGCCACTGGAGGAAGTGACCATGTTTGCTTTAATAATGCTTCAGTAAGAGTACCGGCGATAGAATTTTTTACCTGGCCCGACCAATGGTATCATGCGGACACGGATACTCCGGATAAATCAGATCCGACACAAATGAAAAGAGTAGCTTTTATCGGCGCTGCCTGTGCCTGGGCTGCGGCAAATTGTACCGATGATGTCTTACCGGGTCTCGTTGATGTTACATCTGAATTCGGTTATTCAAGAATTGCGGAACGAGAGCATCCCCGGGCTCTTGATATGATCGAAAAATCGGTTCCGGATGAACTTGAAGTAAAAACACACCTTGCTTTAAATATGATGGATTTTGCCGTTTCCCGGGAAATTAAAGCTATTAAATCTGTCGAAGAAATATACTCCGGATCAGAAAGCGCTAAAACTGTCGTAAATAACCGGGTAGAGCAATGGGAATTATATCGAGAAGGTATAAGCAGTCAAATTATGGAATATGCAGAACTAAAAGCAAGTCAAATGAGAATAAGAAATCCCGGAAAACCGGTTCTGAGCACTAAAGAAAAAGATTATGACAAAATTATACCGGTAATTCATCCTGATGTCATGGGAAAGCAATTCAACTTTGGCAGTAACATAAAGTATCAGCAATTGATAGATCAGAATCCAAGAGCATTCAGAGATATTGGATTCAACCGTACGGCTGAAGGATTGATTCTAAACCATATTGACGGAGAAAATTCATTAACAAAAATAAAAAAAGCAATGGAAGCCGAACTGAGAGAAGAAGTCGATCTCGATAAACTGGTAACATATTTTGAATATTTGAAAACTATTGACTGGATAATTATAAAGTAGAAAGTATTTTATGGAAAGTGATTTTCTTGGTAAAATAATAAATTCCATGCCGGTACCTGTTTTCCTTGTTGATGAAGATTTAAGGATCGAACAGCTTAATGATGAGGCAGAAAAGTTTGCAGAGAACAAAAATGTATTGAAAAACAGAACAGGTAATGTCCTGAAATGTATTAATGCTCAGAAAGATGATAACGATTGTGGTCTTTCAGAAGCTTGTAACGATTGCGTGATCAGAAATTCAGTAAAAGCTTCGATCGATGGTAATAAAATAACTAAAGAACGGCATGTTCTGCAGAAAGTGGAGGGCGAGAACACAATCGAAAAACAGATACTGATATCTTCCTCTTCCATTGAAGAGAATGATGAAAAATACGCTATCTTAGTTATCGAAGATATAACAGAACTTCTGGACCTGAAAAAACTTATTCCCATCTGTTCTAACTGTAAAAAGATCAAGAATGATGAAAACTACTGGCAAATGGCTGAAGACTATATTGAAACTCATACTGAATCGCAGTTAACCCATGGGATATGTACCGATTGTTTCAAAACTTTATATCCTGATTTGCACAAGTCGGCCTCTGTCCGAAAGAATAAGAAAAAAGATAAGAAGTAAATATAATTCTGCGGAGGTAAACTGTATGAAGAAAACTATAATCACAATAATTGTTCTGTCCATGGTTGTTGTATTGTCTGCAACTATTTCATTATCCCAGCAGAACCTCAAAGTTTTTATTTCCGTGGATATGGAAGGGATTTGCGGAGTTGTCAACAGTGACCATGTTTCCACGACCGGAAAAGACTATAACCGTGCAACACAATGGATGACGGACGAAACAAACGCTGCAATACAGGGAGCACTTGATGCGGGTGCAAATGAAATAGTGGTAAACGATTCCCACGGGGGAATGAGAAATATACTAATCGAAAAACTTAATTCTGCTGCTGATCTTATATCCGGTTCCCCAAAACCCTTAAGCATGATGCAGGGTATCGATGAAACATTCGATGCCGTTGTTTTTATTGGTTATCATGCCGGTATGGGAACTGAAAATGGAGTTCTGGATCATACTATGTCAAGCGCAAAATTGGTTAGTGTCCGTGTAAATGGCAAAATAATGAATGAAGCAAGTCTGAATGCTGCTATCGCCGGATATTATAATGTGCCTGTTGTATTTGTTTCGGGAGATATGGCTACATCAAAACAGGTTCATGAATATATAAATCCGAATATTGTCACCGCCGTCGTAAAAGAGGCTATCGGACGAAGATCCGCCCGGAATATATCACCGCAAAAAGCTCAAAATCTGATTCGTGAAGGGGTAAAAAAAGGTATACAGAACAGAACCAGTATGCCGATCTATAATTTTGATCAGCCTGTTGAACTCGAAATGCACTTCTTTAAATCGGAAATGATCGATAACGCTACTCTCATCCCCGGGGTGGAACGAATCTCAGGCTCAAAAGTAAAATTTACTCATCCGGATTATATCACCGTCTTTAAAGTTATGAGGGCTCTCCTTATACTCGCCGACGGATAGAAAACTAAATTATTCTAAGAATATATCATAATTAACGGAGTTGAATAATGAAGATATTTAAAACTACAGTATTGATTTTTTCAATATTGCTTTTTGCAGTATCCATTTTTGCTCAGAACATCGGAGTAGCAAATGTAAACGATATTGAGAATATCCTGCCGTTAAAAGCCAGGGCGGAAAAAATGAACGAGATCCTGGAATGGAGACTGGATAACATTATTCCTGAATTAATGCAGCGTGAAGGTGTAGATATGTGGCTGGTAATTTGCAGGGAATATAACGAAGATCCGGTTTACTTATCTATGGTGCCTGAGCCAAACATGGCTGCCCGCAGAACATCCATACTGATCTTTCATGACCGGGGTTCCGGACAAGGTGTGGAACGCCTTACAGGAAGTTTCTACGATATGGGAAAATGGTATAAAACGATTTATACCGATAGAAAAAAAGATCAGTTCGAAACCCTTGCGGAATTTATTGAAAAGGTCGATCCAAAAAGAATAGGCATTAATGATTCTCCTACTTGGGCGTTTGGCGATGGTCTTTCAGCATCCTTCAGAAAAACTCTGGAAAACGCCCTTGGTGATAAATATACTAATCGGCTTGTATCAGCGGAAAATCTATGTATAGGATGGCTTGAAACACGCAGCCCTGAAGAATTAAGTATTTATCGGCACATATGCGGTATCGCACATGATATTATCGGCGAATTCTTCTCGAATGAGGTTATTGTACCGGAAATCACTACTACCGAAGATGTGGTCTGGTGGATAAGACAGAGAATTACTGATCTCGGTCTGAAAACCTGGTTCCAGCCGTCAGTTTCAATTCAGCGAAGCAGGGAAATGTCTGATAAATACGGTAACAGTAATGTTATCCGCAGAGGAGATCTCCTGCACTGCGATATCGGGATCGTCTATCTCGGCCTTTGCACGGATACTCAGGAAAATGCCTATGTCTGCCGTACCGGCGAGACAGAAGTTCCGGAATGTCTTACAATAGCCCTTGATAAGGGTAACAGGCTTCAGGATATTTTTATGAATGAATTTAAAGTCGGTCGAACAGGAAATGACATCCTGCTTGCTTCCCGTAATAAAGCAATAGCTGAAGGACTGAATCCAAGTATTTATACTCATCCTCTTGGAATACATGGTCATGCAGCAGGTACGGTTCTGGGTTTGTGGGACAGGCAGGACGGTGTACCTTTGAGAGGTGATTACCCGCTTCATCTTAATACGTGCTATTCGATTGAACTGAATAATACTTATTCTGATCCTGTTTGGGGAAACATCAGAATGGCTTTGGAAGAAGACGCGGCTTTTACGGAAGACGGATGTAAATTTATTGACGGAAGACAGGAAAAGTTATATATTATTAAATAGATAGACATGACACAAAATTATAAACGGATTACAATTGTAATCCGTTTATAATTTTGTCGGCATCCTGCCGATTTTTTGCTCCGATAACAATACAAATATGATTTTGTACTCTTTTGAAAAACAGCAGTTTCCCCTCAACATCTTTCAGGCTGAAACCGGAAGTCGTACTCTGGAAATCACTGTATTTCGGTAAATCCTTCAATGTATTCAAAGCATTTTCAAATTTCCGAACGCATTTTTGTTCATCTTCGAATTTTAATATATAAAGACTGTGATCCTGAACATAATCTCCTCTCACACCTTCGCTGATACCAAATATGTCGATCGTATGAAAAGAATAACTGTTAAATAATCCAAGATATCCCTCAAAATATTTAATGCTTAAATTGTCTAAACCCTCGGCCGGAAGTTTTTTAACCAATTCCGGCTTGTCACCGGATGGAGGCAATTTTGAATTTATTATCTTTGCAATGGATTTTATTCCTGCTGCAGTTTTTTCCTGTTCGTTAAATCCGGTAATGGTAAGCAGATATTTTTCCTTCCATAAATTAATGTAATAACCCTCAAATAATGCATCTTTGGAAAAATCAACTTTCTCACCTCTTTTACCCGTTCTGAAAGAATATATTCCATAGGCTGCGGAAATATCGTTCATTTCATACAATTCAGCGATCAATATGTCACTATCTTCATTTTTATACTCTTGTGTAACTACTTTGCTGAAACCATATTCATGATATAATTCCGCACCACCATCGATATAAACAAAAAGATCATCCCCCTTATATTCTTCTGCTTCTCTCGAAATAGCCCATCCGGAAACCTCATCAGTTTTTGGAAAATATGAAAGCATTTTACCGGACTTATTTGAAGAAGAACCGGAACAGCCGGACATAAGAATACCGGTTATTAAAACGATTATAAAAATCTTATTAGAAGCTTTCATGTTATTACCATCCGATATTTGAACTTTTTAAGAAATACAAGGAGTATGATTTCAATAAGCATACTCCTTGTATTTTCAACTTTAAATGTATTTTATCAGGATTTAATCTGCTTAATATTTACCTTGTTCAGGTCAATTTCACCCAGTTTGTATTCATATCCTTTTTTTATCATAATTATATCAGAACCTTTTAAATTATTAAATAAAGTAGCGCAGTAGGAATCTATGGCAACTCTGTCTGTTCCGGCAACGATTTTTTGAGGCTTGATCAGTTCACCGGGGCCCATTGGGCCGTTTGTAGTTATGAATTCAGTTGCATCAACAATGCATAGATCGGGTTTCAGGACAAGATTCATATCAGCAATACAATTATCTAAAAATTCTATACTGTCAGGATCGGTTGTCCAGTTGGTTTTGTGAAAAGTTCTGTTTGAAGTTGATGAATTTAAACCCATCATATTCTTTAATGTCCCGGTAAACTTATTCCCGGCATGGTCTTTCGTGATCGGCAGTGTAATGAATATGTCGTTATTATAAAATTCTTTGAGGACCTCCATTTCTTTTAATACTCTGCCGTTTGAAATAGGTACTTTTCTGAAATTCGAGGCCTCCCTGCCGGAAAAAAGCTTTAAATTTACATTTTCACTTTTTACTACGTCCGCCAAACCGGTACCATTCCAGTTTGCTTCCGGCAGCAGACTTAGAAAATTGATCTCTTTAGCCCCGGCTTTTTTGCACATTTGAATAGTTGCCCTGACTATTTCCGGTTTTGTAAAAGTGCCTGGATTCCACCTCTGAACATTTGCCAGTACAGCAACTCTTGAATTTATAGGCACAAATTTACTGATCCCTCCAAGAGCATCAATAGATTTTATCGTATTATTTAAGTAATCGCTCCCGGTAACAACTGAAATATCAGTATCAGCATTATACGAAGTTTTGGCCAGCAGTTTATCGATCTTCCCAGTCATAACTGCCGTTCCCAATGCTGCTGCTGTTGATTTCTTAACAAAATTTCTGCGGCTGATATTCTTAACCATATTGCCTCCCGAAAACTATATAATTATTGGATTATATTTTTACTAATTGAAATGCTGCCTTAAATTAAACCAAATATAATTAAAATATCATGGTCTATTTTAAAATATCTGATAATATCTGGGAAAGTTCATGCATTCTGAAAGGCTTCTGAATAAAACCTTGTGCACCTTCGTTCATGATCTCCAGGGCTTTTCCATCCATACTGTAACCGCTCATCACTATTACCTGGACATCGGGATTGATTTTTTTCAACTCCCTGAAAGCTATCTTTCCATCCATATTTGGCATAATTACATCAAGGAGTACAAGATCTATATTCTTAGATTTCTTCTCATAAATATCTACAGCCTTATCGCCATCGTTTGCTATTATTACATTATAACCAAAAGATTCAAGTTCTAATTTGGCCAGTCTTTGAACTGTCTGTTCATCATCTACTACAAGAACACTTTGACCTTTCTTGCCGGTGTCAATAATTTCCGGCTCATCGGCAAATGTAATTTTTACCTCTTCGGCCATCGGCAGATAAATCGTGAAAGTTGTTCCCTTGTCAAGTTTGCTATCCACATCAATGTATCCATCGTGATTCTTAATAATTCCATATACAGTTGCTAATCCTAATCCAGTGCCTTGACCAACATCCTTAGTCGTGAAAAACGGTTCAAAAATTTTTTCTCGGACATCTTCCGGTATACCTGTTCCGGTATCCGTAATGGAAAAGACTACATAATTACCCTCTTCAAAATCAGCAAATTTGGATTTGAATTTTTTCCCGAGGTTCCTGTTTTTAGTTTTGAAAAAGAGTCCGCCTCCGTCAAGCATCGAATCCTTTGCATTCAGTATTAGGTTTGTTAAAACCTGCTGTATCTGATTCCTGTCACCATTGAAATAATTGATGTTCTTTTCAAAATTATATTTAATATATAAGTTTTTATTGAAACTCTTTTCTGTTACGTTTATTGTATCTTTTATAAGGCTGTTAATATCTAACGGAACCGGATTGTATTTGCCTCCCCGGGCAAATCCTAATAGCTGCTGAGTTAAATGAGCTGCTCTTTCAGCTCCGTTGATTATTGTTTCAGCAGCTTGAGTACCGCCTTCATCAATACCTTCATACCTCATTTTTAATATTTCTGCATAACCCATGATACCGGTTAAAGTATTGTTGAATTCATGGGCGATACCACCGGCAAGCCGGCCTATAGATTCCAGTTTTTGTGACTGAATCAACTGTTCTTTTAAATTCTTTCTTTCTTCTTCAGTCTGCTTCAGTTCCGTTATGTCATGATCAACACCCCTGTATCCCAGCAGATTCCCGACTTCATCAAAGAACGGAATGCCGTTTGATTCAATAATGACTTTTTCACCGTTTTTATGGATTTTCACCGTTTCAAGCTTTCTAATAGGTTTTTGCTTTTTGGAGATCTTTTCAAACTTCTTCCGGACATTGCTGTTATCACTAACATCAATATAATCAAATGCTTTTGTATTTAATAATTCATCAGGCTTATAACCAAGCATGTCCTTTACACGGGGACTGACATAAGTATAAGTCCATTCAGAATCGGTCTCCCAGATCCACTCAGAAATATTTTCTATTAAATTTCTGTACCGTTCCTGACTTTCTCTTAATTTTTCTTCGGATGATTTCTGGCTGATTATGATCGAAATATGATTGGCAATTATTGTAAAAAATTTCAGATCAATATCCGAAAATGCTTTTGGATTATTATAATCCTGAACAACAACTGTACCAAATATATTGCCCCTGTTATCTCTTATTGGTGCACCCATCCAGCAGCTTGCTGGTGATCCGATGCGGTCAATTTTTCCTTCATCAACCAGTTTGTTTATTTTATGAATGTCTAATAAAAGAGGCCCGCCTTTTTTGATCATATAATCAGTTATTCCACCACTTAAATTCAGTGTGCGGCCGGTTGGTATTATTGAAGTGTCTTTTTCATCAGCAAAATAGGGAAAGGTGAATAAACCCTTTTTTCTGTCAAGAACCAGTGCAACATAAAAATTCTTTGCATCTATAATGTCTATTAGGTGTTTATGTATATTCTTTAAGAGATCCAGGAGTGTCCTTGCAGATATTGATGCGTTAAGAATATTATAAAGTACACTCTGCAGTTTTTTGGTTTTTTTATAGTTGGTTTTTTCAGCTTCAAGTTTTTCAAAGCGTTTCAATAATTCATCGTAGCTTAGCTTCTTCATATTTTTCCTAAAATGCGTATAATCTGCAACTTTTGTGCTTATCTTCATCATATATAATTGATCATTAACAAATCATCAG
>JBHPLC010000076.1:0-9218 GCA_042564455.1 Candidatus Zhuqueibacterota bacterium
TAAAAACATCTGCTTATATATTACGAGATGCTTTTGACTGTACGTCGTCAAAACATGTTGGAATGTAAAACCTCAAAGCTGTTCTTGGATTAAATGGATTAGGATAATTTTGATCAAGGTAAAAATATTTAGGATTTGTTCATTATCTTCAATAGAATTCACTAAAACAGGCCATACAGAAGCGGTTAATGACTCGATAGAATTTTCAATGGAATCCTCTAATTTTGAAAAATAATCTAATCCTATTACATTTTCTAAACTATCTATTGTGATATTGTAGTCCTCTGGATTTCCCGGAATTGTTGAATCCTGATTTGGCATTATGAAAGCATATGTCTCAAAAACTCCAAGTGATGATTTTGATAAAATTGCCTTGTATATATGTGTAGGTATGAAAACAGAATCACCAATAATGGAGTCTGGTTCAGTTATTGTATTATTTTCATCTAAAAATAAACAACCTGTAAAAATCCATGTTGTGTCTCGAGCATTAATAAGGTCTCTTACATCACTTTCAAGATATGCCCAGTCATACCTATTTAGATTATCAGTCTGAGGTGAAATGTTTGTTAGTAAGAATGATGTAGACATGGCATCGTAACTTCTTTTGAAAACTGCAGCAGGTGCCATGTGGCCTCTGTCATAACCACTACCTGAATAATCACTTAAACTTGCTTGCTTATCTACTGGCAAATCTGGATCTGTCCGGAAATTTTCTGTGCGGTCTTGAGTTCCTTCTAATAACGCAGGTGTGAGTCTATATGCTACCCATTCTGGAATTTTCAAATCTCGATTAAAAGCAACTGCAAAGTAGGTTCTGTATAATAATGTATCTGTATAATTAGGAATACCGCTTGAAAGATGTGCAGTAGTATCATACCAACTTATTTGAGCGAATAATGGTGAAGAGATTAAGATTATTAGGCATATAGAAATAAGTATACGTTTCATAATACTTTTCTCCTATCTAATACAAATGATAGTAACAGATATGTCGTCTAAACATAGCGGCCTTTTTAGAAGTCTTGTATAAGATTGAAAAGATATTCTGTGCAGACAAAGTTCGCCTGATCACCCCACTCAGTCATCGGCAATACTTTTTTATATATTAAAAAATGCTTGTTGATGTAAAAGAAAAATATGTAGGAATATACATATCAAAAAAGAATAACTCAATATATATTTGGACTATTTTTACATCAATATAATATTATGGCAGAACAATTAATACATTTGATGTTTTTGAGATAGAGAGAATTAAGTAAGCCAAGGTTTTAGGATGAAAATATTTTAAAAATTTTTGAAAACTCTGTGTAGGGTTATATTATCATATACCCCGAAGCAAATTATGGATGCCCCGTCAATTTTGGAATGACATATAATTGTCATTATGTAAACCTAAGCACAAAAACATGCCAAAATCTGGCTAAAAGGAGTGTTTCTTACCATTTGCAGTAATATATACACTGATATATCAAACGCAAAACTCTAATAATTGGTTAATTTTACACAATAACTGTGTAAAACGTGATTTTTTGATTCCATCCCTCCCGGAGTTAATTCCGCACCTATCCAGCACGAATATTTACATAAAACAGTATTAAATTTAATTGATCTGCTCAAATATAATGGGAATATTGGTGTTTAAGGTATAGGTTTTTGGTAATGCAAATTTTTTTAAGGTTTATTATTTATCCTCTTCTTTCTTTTGTTCGGACATAAGTGCTTTATGCTCTTTAGCAAATCCCCAGCTTATAACCATTTTATCAGTCTCTTCCTCGTCTGTCTTATAATCCCGTCCTCTCACAAAACTGTGTGCAAGTTCATGGGCCAAAAGCCCAACAAGAGCGGTATTGGAATAGGCTAATGCTTGATGAAAAACTACTATTGTATCAAATCGCAATTCAATTTTGTTAGTACAGTTTGGAAAAATTCTTTTAAATGGTACATTGACTGCAGCGATCCTTGGATCCTCGATGACGAACAAAACCCTTTCGGAAACTATATCATAAACATCATCTGTCAGGCGCTTCAGTACCTCAATAAGAGCCTTTTCAAATTTGGTTGAAACAATGCCTGGGGGCCAAATCCTGTCACTCTCTAAAAAGTCATAGATTATATCTTCCATTCGTGTCATACTCTTCCTCCAAATATGTTATTAAATTTTAATGTATTATACTCTGAAATATATTTCATTAAAAGCAGATATAAAGTTTTATACATAAACTCTTACCCGAGTATACCTCTGGCAGTAACTTTGTCATATCGTGGAGTATACGGAATATTTCAACACTTTAAATATACCTTGTAGAAGGATCACTCATACATTATAAGTTGAATACGGCTTTTCATAATTTTAAGTTAAGACTAACTGCTACCTGCTTCTCCAACACTTTGATTTTTTCCTTTTGTTTCTCATTCTTATATTCTAAGTCTGCATTACGTTTCTCTAACACTTTTTTACCTTTTTTATATTTCTCAACTTCATATTTCAAGTCTGCAATACGTTTTTCTAATCGTTTATTCTCTTCGCTTATCCATCCATAAGCATTCTCAGTTATCTTCATTGCACTATCGTAAGCTTCTTTAATTTGCTCTGCATCAAACCTGTTAATACCCAGTTTTGCACACTCATTAATTATGCCCTTAACAAAGTATTTAAAATCACTAAAACACCCAGGTCTGCCAGGAAGTAACCTGATGATCCACTGGAATGAATCTTTGTACAAACCAATTGTACGTTCCTTCTTTTTACCTGTATGGTCAGTATATTGTATTTTCCTTTCCATAAGGGTAATCGTTGTTTCTCCCCTCTTCTTTCTTTTTGTCTCTTTAGCCATTGCTCGCCCTCACTTTCTTGTTAAAATATTGATAGTAAATTATTTGCATTCACCCTATTAATAAGTTTTAAAATACTTGTGTCTTTATTTTACAGCTCTCGAAGTATTCTTTTATATCTTCGATATTATATCTCACAGTATGTCCAACCTTTGAATACGGTATACCTTTCTTGCTCATCCTGTCGTGCCTAAGTTTAGATAAGCTCCAACCTGTGATTTCGCTCACCTGTTGGTCGTTATAATACAGTTTCTTGATTTTTTCCATAATCCTTTCCTTATAATTCTCCATTATTTTTACATAATTTTATACCGTGATAAGTGACAATGTTTGTTTTGGTATAATTAAATCTTCGTTTGATCTTTTTACCGAACTTTGTCAGATTTACTGGTTCCCATTCATTTCCATCACACCAGGTTAAATATGCTTTATAAAGAATACCTGACTGGATTTTTGCATCTTCGTTTAACTCACACCTATCATCAATGAATTGACCGAGAGGATCCTCATTTTTGCAATAATCATTTGTGGCACTTTTTACTGATTCTGGTGTGCCTAAACCATTCTTCAGATAATCAATACATCCCTTAATAATCCATGCTAAAATACCATGAGATTCTGATTTCAATTTTTTTAGTAAATTAGAATCTTTTTCCATTTCGTCGATTGCTTCAGGATTGTCAACAAAATGTGCGTTAAAGGGAATGAGTTTTAATCTTTGCCAGAATGCATAATCTTCACTTGTGGCCTGAGGTTTATAATTCGTTTGCAGGAAAACGGTATGTGTCGGTTTAAACTCAATTTGGTGTTTTCCATATACTTCCCGCCCTGTTAATGTGTCACCTCCAGTAATGTTTTTGATTTGCGCTTGATCAAATCCTTGCCCTTCTTTTACTTCCGAAGCCCAGACAATCCTTTTCCTTCGCAGAGCCATAATATCCGACCTTGGTGCTCCAGATGTTCTATTAAATCTATGGTTGAGTAGAATTTCAGCTTCAACAGGTCCCGAAATGTCTCCTAATACGTGTTTTATAATATTAAAAAATGTACTCTTACCGTTTCTCCCTTTGCCATAGAATATTGGAAAGACTCCTTCGATATTTAGACCTGTTACCGCGTAGCCAACTAACCGTTGTACATAATTAATAAGCTCATAGTCATTATCAAAAATCTCTTTTAGATATTTTTCCCATCTTGGAGCAGGACATTTTAATCCACGAAATTCAGTATTAATAATCGTTTTTATATATTCTTTCGGGTTACCGTTTCTACGCTTCCCTGTTTTTAAATCAATCACTCCATTCGGACAGCACAAGATCATAGTCTGAATATCCCAATCATCCCCAGTAATCGCTAACGTTCCCGCACCTGTTTTGGCAAGATTGACTATGTTTTTCTTCCTATAAGCCGAGTGAAGAGAATTGATTCTTTTCAACAAGATATCTTGGTTATTCTTGTGCTGTGTTACCGTTTCATTATGTTGTATTTTCCTCGATTCGATATTAAGATTTCCCTGACGAATTGCTTCAGAAGCATAGATCTCAATAATCTCGCTAACAGCACCTGTAACCTGGTCGAGCTTATCCTCCACCCAAAAATGTCCATCCCATTTGAACCAGCGTTTTGCAGAATGATCAAAACAAAATACTCCTCTGAACCGTTTGATAAAAAGAGCAGCATCTCCATCTTCATTGTCTTGCAGTGCTTTTAAAACTTCTTCACTGGAAAACTCTATACCAGATGTTGATCTAAAGATTGATAAGCGATCTTTTTTCTTAGGTGTCATAGACTCAATTGATCCTTTCATAAAGAAACCCCCTGCGACAGACCGGGCACGATCAAAACAGGGGGTTTTTTTAGCCCTCTTTGGGCACAATTGAATTATTTTATTTAGTTATCTCGCGCCCGGTACCTGTCTATTACATAATATGTGGCATTAGTGGGCACAATTGTGACAATGGGGGGAACAAATAAAAATTTTTAGTTTTTGAAATTAATCAGGAAAGTTAATCATACTAACAAACCAGTTTGTTGATCCCTCAGGTTGTTTGTAAATGCAATTTGTTCCTGTATCAAGGTATTGGTCCAGGTGGGTAAATAATGCAGAACTTTGATTAAATATATTATCTATTGCCCTTTTTACGGCTTTTCGAACTGCAATTCGACATTTTTCCTGTTGGGGATCAAGAATTTTATTAAATTTAATATGTTCTAATAAATCTCTCAATTCTTCTTCTACCTTCGTACACTCAGCCTTATTATCTGTATCCTTAAAAATTGCGATCTTATCTTTTAGTTTTCTTATTTCTCTATATATTTCATTTAATGCTATATTATCGTTCTTATAGTATACTTTCAAATAACTCATTATTTTTATATCAGCATCATCCTCTAAATATTCGTCTTTATTGAGCAATTCTGACAGGTCTTTTTGCTTTTCTACATTTGATCCTTTAACTGCAATCATTAAATCAATTACGTTAACCTCCTCCTTAGGTTTACTTAGTAAATAGGCTATATATCTCATTCCATCATTATCTTTTACGAAACAAAGTTCACCGTCATATCGAATTTCCCATTTTTCACCTCTACAGATAAATATCTTGTCCTCTTTTAGAATATTATCACGCTTCTTCGATAATTCTTCCATTCTGTCATTAAACTCTCGACCCTCTTTTTTAACTCTAAGTAACCAAGCATCTTCATATTCTTTTTTTACGGATATGAATTGGGTTATTCTTTGATCAATTCTTTCAAAAAGTTCCTTATCTGTCTTTTCTAAATCATTGTTATCAATATTCAGTTTCGAAAATCTTTCGGTCAATTCGTGCTGAAAGTTATCACATAATTGCCTACCAGAGAATTCCCAATCCTCATCAACATAATCACCATCTATTAATTCAAAACCATCAAAAGGTTTCCATTCTTTTTTTGATAAATCTTCAAATCCTTCCAGATTTAGAATAATTTTAATCATATCACGGATTTGTATATATAGAATATTAATTTGTTCTGCTGTGAAATACATGCAACCATCAAAAGCTGCATTAATAAGTTTTCTATATAATTTGTATAGATTATATAAAAGGAGAAATTTATATTCGATACTACAACCAATTAATTGTTTTGAGTTTTTGTCAGAATTGTTCATGAGATATAAGTAGACTTTGTGTGTTAAGGTTAAATTAGATACCTAAAGACACTTTAGATAGTTTTAATATAATAAAACTATTAAGAAAAAAGCAAATATTGTTATAAGGAAGATATATAAATAGTGTCTGAACTGTCTACAACTGTCTTTTAGCTTTTGTGAACTAAAAGACAGTTTTTCGAAAGGTTCTGAAACACCATAGTTATGCATTTTTTCAGAAAAATGTATCTCAGTTAACAAAACATATTAATTGAGACATTTCATGAGGATACTTCACAAAATCACCCCAAAAAACGGATTTTATGTTGGGAATAGTGTTGGGAGTAGATATTTTAGGCAAATAAAAAGGGCTTATAGAAAGCCCTAAGTTGTTCCTATATAAAGAGTTTAGTATAGGTTAATTGAACTATTATTACCGGCTTCCCCACCCGGTACTTTTTTCCTTTTCCACCTAAAATCTTACAATTACCGGATCATCTACATTTCCAGACATAGACTGAACATTATCATACGTCCGGATTCTACCTGTCCCGGGTTCTCCGATAATGACTTTATAATTGCCGTCCCTGAATACTCTGGGTCTGAATACTGTCCCGCTTATCCTTAATGTATATACTATTTCCTCTCTTTCAATATCAATTATCTGAAATACCGGATCCTGAAGTCCGTCAATTATATAAGTAGGTAAAAACTCTGCATAATCCCCGCGATAGTTATCCTCCTGAGCCGTTACAACAGGCCATCCTTCATACGGTCTGCCGGTTTCCGGATCTGACCATCTTGGCCAGTTTTCAAATATTATTTCACGCGTATCTTTATACAATCTGACCATTCCGTATCCGGGAGCCCTGTCATGCAGTCCGGAAGGATGTTTATCCGTAACTGTCGGATTGGATACTGCATATACAGTCATCTTATTTCCAAAACCGTCCTCAAATTCTCCCGTATATTTAGGGGAATCTTCTGCTCTGTTCGCATCCGGAACAGACGGATACCATCTTCTCGGCCAGAAATTTGCCACGGACGGGACGCATAATGCAAATCCGGAGTCATTCCATTTCTCGACACCGTACCGGATCGTACTTCCAAGATGCTGATCACCGGCTATATGAATTGCAAATCCCTTTCTAATTGCTCTTACAGCTTTATTTCGTCCAGTCTGGGGCCAGCCGTTCGAGTCCATATCCGCAACAGGGACATCGTTTTCGGCATATTCACCCGGTTTCAATATTGGAAGCCCCGGGATTACAGATCCGCTTAAAGATCCCTCAGGCAGAGTTGCTACGTTAGCGAATATTGTTTGAGACAGCAGTACTTTCATCCAGATCCCATTACTCCAGTCGGACGCCCAGTTCTCTAAAAATTTAAGCTGCCGGTCTCCGAGAAGTTCAGCTCCCTGAGCATCTGCACTTCTTTTGGGATTAAAATTTCTGTTTTGCGCCCATCCATTCCATATTTCCGCTGACGGAAGAAGTGTTTTCGGGGCTGACTTAAATTTCCTGTCTTCTATGACAGCAAAGCTGACACCTCCATAATTTATATCGCAATAATAGACTCCTATTCCCTGCTGGACAGGAGTTTGATCAAACGGATCAGGCAGGTGGCTCGTCTGTGTTCTTTGAACCATATTGACCCAGTCGGGTGGAAGTTTGTATCCGCCGCTGTCCTGAGCTTCGGCGCCGGTCACACCCTCTTTTGTCGGTTTGCCTCCGGCTCCCCAGACATTACCGTGGAAAACATCATGGTCGTCCGGGATAGTGACTGCAGGAATACTTCTTGTCAGATCCCTGAACGCCCAGCACCAGAGGTACCATTTATATAGATAATCAAGCCATGGATTGTTTAAATCTGCTGCGGTCGGACTTGCACCTTCATATACCTGGTCGCCGCTGAAAAAGAGAAAATCCGGTTCCTGTTTCTTTACATGTGTAACAATATCATTATGAGGGAACCATACACCTTCATACCACGGGAAATTCGCTCTTTCCACACTTCGGACAACATTATGATTACCGGTAAAAGCTGCAATAGTGAACTCATTATTTCCAATTGGATTTTTTCTTATTGATCCTTCATAATAAAAATATTCGGAATTTTCTGAAGAATCTAAGATATATAGCACTCGGTATTTTGTTTCGTTGTTTTCATCCCAGTTCTCTACTCTGAAAGGTGCGACATAACCTTCATCGATCACTTTTGTTCCATCCACAGTTTCCCAAATCCCGTTTTTTCTGATCTGAAGGAAAACTTCATGATTATCTTCTTTACCGATCGGCATCATCTGTGCCGTGAGTTTCAGAATCCGGTCATTCAGAGTATATTGTGTACTCAAAATAGGACCGCAGTTCCTGTCCTCATATTTCTCTAACATTCCGCCGGAAATATTCCAGTTTTCAAACCAGAACCTGCTGCATCCTGAGCCGGGATGTGAAACAAGGGCAAGGTTTCCCCTAATTTTCTCATATTCCATATTTCCCGATTCTAATTCACCTATTTTAGTATTACTGTCCGGATCCGTAAAACTAAGATAGATAATACAGGTACCGGGATCATTCCTGATCTTAAGCCTGATCAATATTTTGTCAAAAGTTCTGATGTCCGTCTGACTTTCTGCAAGTATTTTATTTTCTTCAGAAAAATCTCTGATAAATATCTTGCCTTCGCCATTTATGCCGGCAAACAATCCTGCCCCGGGACCATAACTGCTGTGGATCAGCGAAGCCGCCCTGTAATCCAGATCTTTCCCCGCCCCTATCAGAAATCCTACAGCAGCATCATTTGAAAAATCATTTGTATCTATCAGCCCGGTTTTTACAAACATTTCAAGACTTCCCTCAACTCCCATTAACCTTCTTGTCAGCAAATGAACAGTCCGCATAGGTTTGTTCCGTGCACCATTCGTGCATTCAAGACGGCCGCCGTCTATCCTCCAATCCTGCAGCCTGTTTGCCCAATAATCTGGTCCTGCCCAAATACGGTCGTTTGAATTACTCCAGTCACTTTTAAAAGATCCTGATGAACCGGTTTGAGAACAACCTGAAAAATAAAACAATAACAGAAATATCATGCAACTTATTATTTTATTTGCAGATTTCATTATTACCTCTGATTGCTGTATATAAATATATATATATGTCAACTTATCAATATTTGCAAGATATTTCTTTTTAATCTTTTATTTGAGATTTGAGTTCGTACGTTAAGGATAAAAAAAGGCGAAGATGAAAAA
>JBHPLC010000077.1:0-9145 GCA_042564455.1 Candidatus Zhuqueibacterota bacterium
AATCTTCTTTGCATATTTTTCTGCATTTAATAGAGTCTCTTCATCCGATTTGACACCATACTCATAATAGTGGAGATACACTTCAGCCAAGCCTTTGTTGATAAGTGTATTTTCTCCTATAATCTCCAAGCCTAATTGCAGTTCTTTAAGAGCTCGATCCAAACCTTCTTCTGTAACTCTATGAATCTCTCGTTTGGCGTGATAGTAATATTCATAAGCTTGTACATTGTCATTTAGTTTCACTACAATCTGTTTTTCTTCTTCCGGTAAAAGCTTTACTTTTAGTGCATCCACAATCGACCGCGAAACTTTTTCCTGTATATCGAATATATCATCGAGAGTACCGCTGTACTTCTCCGCCCAGAGGTGCGCATCGGTTGCTGCATCGATTAGCTGAGCGGTTATGCGAAGATCATTTCCTGCCTTGCGCACACTACCTTCAAGGACATACTGTACGTTGACTTCTCGTGCTATCTCTTTGATCTTCTTATCTTTACCCTTGAATGTCATTGCTGAACTTCGTGAGATAACCAGTAAATCATGGATATGCGACAGGTCCGTTATGATCTCTTCAGTCAAGCCGTCGCTGAAGTACTCATTATCTTTATCCGGGCTCATATCGTCAAACGGCAGAACGATGATGGATTTTTCCTGATTTTCTAACAGTTCTGTTTCCTCCTCTTCTATATAGGGTGGAGCATCCTCCACACCGAAATATTCCCATTCGTGTTTGACGCGTTTCATAAGCTTAATAAAACGTGGTTCACTTCGGATGTTTTCGAGAAAGGGTGCTCTTTCGTTAAGAAAAGGATAGTTGATAAAGCCTCTATTTATTACGTGTTCTAACCATTTATAGGCCTCTTCTTTTTCGTCAATCAGGGCATAATTGCATATACCGAACCACTGTGCTTCAGGATCATTCCAGAAAAACTTCTCTACATCCTTAGATATTGTGTTCAGTGCTTTTGACTTTTCTCCTTTTAACGCATATTTGAAGAAAAGACACCACTCTGCAGAGTTTCCATGCATCTGGCTCTGAGATTTCTGTCTAACAATTTGGTCAACTAGTTCATAAGCTTTATCATACTTTTTTTGCCAAGCATAAATATAGACGCTGAAAAGATTTTCCCACAAATCACTTTGTGCTAATTTCGATCCTTTTTGAAAGGAACATAATGCATTATCAAGTTGGCCTGCCACTGTTTGAAATATTCCTAAAACGATGTGATTCATCGGATTGAGGGGATCTATTTCTAACAGCCTTTTAAACATTTGTTCTGCAATAGATGTTTTTCCCACGTGGATACCATAAGCATTACCAAGAAGTAGCAAAACGCCAGTATTATTCGGATTTATAGCATATGCTTTTTCAAAATATTTTACTGCCTTTGAAGCACTTCCACGCAATCGTTCAATAATAGCTAAAAGATAATAACTGTCATCAGAATCAGGCTGAATATCTATCATCTTATTAGCATATTTTTCTACATTTAAAAGAGTCTCCTCACCAGCTTTAACACCACATTCATAACAATAGAAATATACTTCTGCCATACCTTTATTGAGTAATATATTCTCACCTACAATTTCCAATCCTAACTGCAGTTCTTGAAGAGCCCGGTTCAAACCTTCTTCTGATCCCTTATGCATTTCTCGTTTGGCGTGGTGGTAATATTCGAAAGCCTGAACATTATCCATCGGTCTCTCTGCTATCTGCCTACTCTCTTTTTGTGTTAGTTTAACTTTCAATGCATCAACTATCGAACGGGATACTTTCTCCTGTATATCGAATATATCGTCAAGAGTGCCGTCATACTTCTCAGCCCAGATATGGTCATCTACTGGGGCATTTATAAGCTGGGCTGTGATGCGGAGGTTGTTACCTGCCTTGCGAACTGAGCCTTCGAGTACGTACTGCACATTCAGTTCTTTTGCGATCGTTTTTGTTTCTTTGCGGGAGCCTTTCAGCATCATTGCGGAGTTGCGGGAGATCACCCGAAGATCATGTATATGTGAAAGATCAGTTATGATCTCCTCAGTCAGTCCATCGCTGAAATATTCCTGTTCGGGATCTGAACTCATGTTTTCGAATGGCAGGACAACTATCGATCGCTCTGTTTCGGATTCTTCAATAATAACAGATGCAGGCGCCTTCAATATTTGTGTAATATCCAAAACAGATTGAAAACGATCCGAAGACTCTTTTTTGAGACATTTATTTATAATCTGTGTCAGGTTACCCGGAGTATTTATGCGTAAGGATGTAACATCTTTAGGCTTTTCGTTCATGACGGAATACATAACCGCTGCCTCATATTCACCCTGAAAAGGCAGTTTTCCCGTCAGAATCTCGAACAGTACCACACCGAAGGAAAATATGTCTGTTCGGTGGTCAACTTCTACAGCTTTATACTGCTCCGGGGACATGTATTTTGCAGTTCCGGTAGTTGATGCTTCCATCGTCAGTCTTGTTACACCCATCATCTGCGCCAGACCAAAGTCGAGGAGCTTTACCCTGCCAGATTTATCTAATAGAATATTTTCCGGTTTGATGTCCCGGTGGGTAATACCAGCATTATGCGCTTCCAGCAGCCCTTCGCATATCTGGGTAGCAATGTCGGTAGCCCTTTCGATAGACAATTCTTCATCATCAATTACTTCCCGAAGAGACTTCCCATCCACATACTCCATTGCTATATACGTATCGCCGTCGTGTTCACCAATTTCGTGTATGGTCACAATATTCGGATGGTTCAGCTTCGCTGCTGCACGGGCTTCACGTTTGAACCTCTCTACCGATTTCTCATCAGACGTAAAATGCGGTGGCAGGAATTTCAGAGCCACTTTCCTTTCAAGCTTCTTATCTTCCGCGAGGTATACTTCTCCCATGCCGCCTGATCCGAGCTTGGAGATTATCTTATAATGTGAGATTGTTGTTCCGATCATGTGTTAATTCCCATCTTTCGCAAAATCTCCTTGAATGTTTCGTGATCACGAATATTGTCAAATAAAGGTGCATTAAGACATAAAAGTATCATTGATCTTTCATCGAATGCTCTTTCTAACCATTCAATCGCCAAGTCGATTTCTCCAAAAGCAGAATATATTAAAACCATAGCACCTACAGTACCCGGTTCATCAGTTCTTTGCTCCAGTTTTTCGCGTATTCTTTTAGCTTCAGCTATTTCACCTGCTTTGAAGTAAGTATAGGCTACAACTCCTAGATGCCATGGGCTTTCTATGTCTGATTTTTCTGCTTTATGGGCTGTGCTTATTGCTTTTTCATTTAATTCCATATCAGCATAAAAATGTCCACCATGAGAAAGAATCAAAGGACTGTTTGGAAATAATTCATCTGATTTTTGCCATAGTCTAATTGCTTGGTCAAACTGCCGGTCACAGTAATATATCCACCCACCGATAAACCAATGAAGCCAGTTTACAGGATCCAGTTCCCGGGCAATTCGATTATGCTCGAATGCTTGCTCATATCGATCAGTCATGCCTAATGTTAGATTGCAAAAAGAATGAGGATCAGCGTAACCGGGTTTTAGTTCTATAGCCAGCATGTATTCTTGTTCAGCTTTTATGAGATCCAGATCATAATCTCTGTGAATCTCAGCAAGGATCAGATGAGCCTCAGCTAAATTCTCATCAATACTTAAGGCTTTTTCTACAAATTCCCTTGCTCTTGGTAAGGCTTCTTTTGGCGGTAGATAACCATGTGCTGTTCCAAGCCACCGATATGACATTGCTATCCCTGAATAAGCAAGTGCATAATTCGGATCAATTTCCAAGGCTTTATTGAAATACTCAATACTCTTATACCAACCTTCCTTAGTAAATAACAAAGCTTGATGTGCACCCTGCAGATACAGGTTATAGGCATCTATGTTCTCTGTACCTTTCTTTTCGATCTTCTTTTGCTCATCCCCGATCAGTTTCACTTTCAACTTATCTACAATTGCCAGTGATATCTCATCCTGAATAGCAAATATATCCGCCATGTCCCGGTCGTAACGTTCTGACCAGAGGTGATAGCCGTCTTCAACCTTAATTAACTGAGCTGTAATCCGCAGGCGGTTACCCGCCTTTCTGACACTGCCCTCCAAAATGGTCTCAGCCCGAAGCTTTTGCCCGATCTCATTGATGTCAATGTTCATACCCTTAAATGCAAACGCCGAGGTACGTGCAACCACACGCAGATTTTCAATATTCGTTAGAGCATTTATAATTTCCTCCGCCATTCCATCACAAAAGTACTCCTGCTCAGGATCAGCGCTCATATTGGCAAAAGGAAGGACGGCGATAGATGGTTTCTTTTTCATATTAGTTGCTATATCAACCTCCGGTTCTATATTAATATTCTTTAGATCATTCATTAAGTCATTAGCAGTCTGATACCGATCATCCGGGCTCTTATCAAGAGTTTTAAGAATGATTTTCAAAAGATCATCGGGCACATTCGTCATCGGCTCAGGATCGGTGTTTACAATTGAATACATCATAGCGGATTCATACTCGCCTTTGAACGGACGTTTCTCTTCGAGCATCTCATAGAGAACTACTCCTAATGCCCAGATATCTGTTCTGTGGTCAACGACTTCATCTTTATACTGTTCAGGCGACATATAAGCAGCGGTACCAAGAGTAGTTCCGGTTTTGGTGATGGAGACATCTACAGCTTTAGCCAGTCCGAAATCAAGGATCTTCGCAGTACCGTCATCAGCAATAACTATGTTTGCAGGCTTTATATCCCTGTGAACTATACCTTTTTCGTGGGCTTTTAAGAGTCCCTCTGCTATCTGTATTACTATGTCGAGGGCTTCGTTAATCTCTATCGAACCGGAATCTATTTTATCCTTAAGGTTTTGACCTTTTACGTACTCCATGACAATGAATGTGTCGCTATCGACTTCTTCAATAGAGTAGATAGTGGCGATATTGTTATGGTTCAGGGCCGCTGCTGCTTGCGCTTCAACCATGAAACGGCTTCTTGCAGTATCATCCGATACCACCTGTGAAGGCAGGAACTTGATCGCTACTTCGCGCTTCAGTTTAGTGTCCTCAGCCTTGTAGACAACACCCATGCCACCTTCGCCAAGCTTCTCGAGTATCTTGTAATGTGCTATTGTTGTTCCTATCATAATATTTCCAATTAAATTTGACGAGGCTCCGGACTTTAGTACCTGGATGTGCCTCCGGTGGATATTAAATTACCGTTTCACAAATTTTAATTAATGCCTGCAAAATCTTCATTACTTTTTGAAAGCCGCCAATGCTCTTTCGGTAGTCTCATAATTCTCGAAGAACACAATTATCTGTGTTATCATAAGCAGACTTTTAACTTTTTCCGTTGTCCCTGCCAGTTTTAGATCACCTTGAGTCAGGGCGAGTGATGAAAAACAGGCCATCAGCATACCAAGGCCTCTGCTGTTCACCCATTTAACCTTGGACAGGTCAATGACAACTTTTCGCACATCATCGGCGATAAGACTTTTTACCTTTTCATGCACTTCGTTAGTCTCTTTGCCTCCCATAAGCTTGCCGCTTAATGTAAGGACCGCAACATCACCAACAATTTTCTCTTTTACTCCCATGATCTACCCCCTTTAAATTTCTTTGTCAATATAAATTAGATTTCAGTATTTCTAAAAATTCTATTTATTCTCGTCTTTGAACTTTTCCTTCAGCTCCTCTGGCCAGTTTATAATAATAATCATATTACCTATTACATATTCTCCTGCGTCAGAAGCAATTACGAATCTTCCATCCGGATGAATGTCGTATTGTGCAAGATGTGAAGTACCAATATCTTCTAATTCGAATAACTTATTTGGAATGCCCTTTTCGAAATGCGGTTCAGTCTGAATATCAACACTTACCATCCAGTTGTCAAGATCACGATAATATAACTTTTTTCCATCTGGTGACCAGGCAGGCTGTATACCACCTTGATACGAAATCTGCTGCATCTCGATAGTATCTGGAAATGCCATAATATACACATTGTCCTCGCCGGACGCATCGGAAACATAAGCGACTAAATTGCTTTTTGGTGAGAATCGCGCTGCACGTTCACTGTAAGGTGTTACTCGGAAATCATATATAATATCGTCATTTTTATGCCATAAATATATGTCTCTTCCGGTGCTGTCATTTATTTCATAAAATGCCAGTATTTCCCCATCTTCAGACCATGAGGTAGGTATTAATTCGTGGTCTTTTATCGGTAATAGCAATTCTACCGCGCCACCTTCAGAAGAAATTGTGTAAATACCAAGCTCTTCTGATTTCCGAGAATTAAACGTTATGCTCTTCCCATCCGGATACCAAACCGGAGAAACGACAGCAGCATTGAAAGTTAACTTCTTGAATTCCTCAATTGTTTCAACATTTGAAGTACAGATATCATTATCTAAATCTTCATAGGCTATCGGTATTGCCAGGGACTCGCCATCGGGTGAAAATCGCGGGTGTCCATAGGTGCCGCTTTCTTCTATTATAGAATAATCACCATTAGTATCAATCCAATTCAATTTTTGGCTTACTTGCTCTACTCCTTCTGGAACGTAAACAAATAAACCTGTATTAGAAAAAGCAAATCGCCCTGATCCGTTTGTAGATACTGATACATCATTAAGGATCGGTTGTGGTGGATGTGTACCCTTGAGTTCATTTTTATCAAAAGGCACAGCCATAAGCACATTTTTTGTCAAATAAATAATATGACCTGTAGGAGAATAACGGGCATTATTGCCCTCCCCTACCGGCAGTTCTTGATAATTGCCTGTTTCAAGGGAAAGAATTGCTATACGGGAATCTTCCTTATTTCTCTTCACAATTGTGAAAAGAATCTCTCTACCGTCTGGTAAAAACTCAGGCCAGGCATGTTCTGTTTCTCCATCATCATCTTTGATTTCAGTAATTACTTCAAGAACACCTGTATCTAATGAATAAAGAGAAAGACCAAATTCAGCATTGCCAAAAACTATTCTATCATTAGAATCACAAGATGCTCCTCTTGGTGGAAATCGCCTGCGAAAAGTTCCAACGTTGCAAACTTCAAGCACTGTTTCGCTTTCAATAAAGAACCTCTTTAGCATGCCGTCGGCAAAAAATCCTATCCAACGACTATCGCATGAGAAGAATGGATAATATGCTCCTTCGGTTTCAGATAGAAGTTTCGGTTCTAAAGAACTATCCATTTGTCTTAAAAAGAGCTGTGTTGAATTTTCAACAAAGGCAGTAAATACCACGAATTTTCCATCAGGAGAGATGGCTATTGTCTTATCCCATCGTGGTATACTATATTTCATATACATTGGAATATGTAAAACATCTTGTACAGGCTTCGGTGTAAAAAACCAGACAAACAAAACTGCGACTATTGCGGTGACTGTTACCGCCCCCCAGAGCTCCACTCTTTTCCAGATGGATTGACTTGGCTGAGCGAGTTCTCCATAAGCAGATGTCGAGATCTGCGACGTTCCGGTTGAGGTCATATCCACATTCTTAAGATCGACTGGCAGTTCAATGATGTTCTGGTAGCGGTCGTCCGGATCCTTCGCAAGCAGTTTATTGATGATCTTTTCAAAATCCATCGGAACACCGGTTCTGACTCCGGTCAGCGGTTCGGGATCGACATTGATGATAGAATAGACGATGGCAGTCTCGTACTCGCCTTTGAACGGGAGCTGTCCGGTTATCATCTCGTACAGGATTACACCAAGCGAAAATATGTCAGTTCGGTGGTCTACAGTTTCGCCCCGCGCCTGTTCGGGTGACATGTAGGCGATGGTGCCGAGCGTTGTACCCGCTTTAGTGACCATTGACCCGGCTTCCATCTTCGCGAGACCGAAATCCATGATCTTGACCTGGTTCTTTCCGGTGAGCATTATGTTATTGCTCTTGATGTCGCGGTGGACGACGCCTTTATCATGTGCGGCCGCGAGTCCTTCGGCAATCTGCTTTGTGATCTTGACGGCATCCTTAAGTCTCAGCGGGCCTTCCTTGATCTTGTCACGCAGCGTCTGCCCTTCGACGTACTCCATGGCAATGAACATATCGCCTTCATGCTCATCGATGCCAAATACGGTTGCGATGTTAGTATGACTCAGCGATGCAGCCGCCTGCGCCTCTTGAATAAAACGCTGCTTATCATCTTCCGAGGCAATAGTTTGGGAAGGCAGAAATTTTAAGGCAACTTCACGCTTCAGCTTGGTGTCTTCAGCCTTATAGACGACCCCCATCCCGCCCTCGCCAAGCTTTTCGAGTATTTTGTAGTGTGATATTGTTGTACCGATCATTTAAGCCTCAAAGTTTTACTCTTCGTGTTAGACTCACTCCTCGAGCTTCTAGAAGCGGTCAAACATTTGGTCATTTACGGTTCTGATATTTATCCAATCCTCTGTCCTTCAACATTTTTATAAAACGGGCATCTTCACGCAATGGATCCATCATAGGGTCTTTTGTAATGATTAATGGATTTGAACTGATATAGTTTGGATTATTTTCCAAATATTCCATTGCCTTATCAATATCGCCGATGTAGGCCTTGTAAAATAATCCCCATGCTCCAAGATTACTATTTGCGTCGACTATACCTTTAAGGTATTTTTGTATCGTGGTTTTCCTGTACTCTCCAATGCCGAAAGACGCAGCATATATTTCTTCGACTCTCTGGAAATCTAATAACTTATGAGCTTCTCTAAAAGCATCAGCAGCTTCTTTGAATTGCGCATTTGCACAATAAGCGCGCGCTAAATTATGAGAGTGCGTTGAGTTGGCGCCTTCAGTCATTTCCACGGCTTTTTCGAGATATACTACCGCTGAATCAAGCTGCCCGGCATAATAGTATAGAATACCCAACCTATTAGCGCTTGCCGCATTATCATCCATTTGGGCATACGCTTTTTTAGATTGTTCGATCCCTTTTTCATTATCTCCTGTCAGGACCAGGTAGCGGCCGTATCGATTTTGAAAAATCACATAATCAGGGAAGCGCTGCACGCCTTGTTCAAAAATGTCTAAGGCTTTTTCAATTTCGTTGTTGACGCCATATAAATTTCCTAACCGAAGATATAATTCAGCCCACTCTGGATTTTCTTCAATAAGATCTTCATAAAGCCCAAAAGCCTTGTCT